>JAFASC010000282.1 GCA_019244955.1 Methylobacteriaceae bacterium
CCGGCAAACGGCAGACCTGAATAGACGAAGATAAGGAGCACGAGCGGCGGCACGGCACGGAAGAAATCGATTGCCACGATCGCCGCCCAGCGAAGGGCACGCAACCGCACGAGCGAGAGGAGTGCAACGAGAAGGCCGCCAATCAGCCCGAGCGGGATGACGACGAGACACAGGAGAAGCGTCTGCTTCAACCCGGTGAGCACAAGCGGCAGCGCGCGCGTCATGATGTCCAGATTGAAGAATTGGTTGAGTAGCGCCTCCATCAGGCCCTCGACCATCTGAAGCGCGTCTCAAGGAAGCGCCCCAAGCCGACAACGGGGATGAACAGGATGACGTAGGCGATCGCACCCATCATCAACGGCGTCGCGTTGCCGGAAAAGGATTGGCCGGTCGTTGCCTGGTTGAGGATTTCCGGCACGCCGATCGCGGTCCCCAGCGCCGTATTTTTCGTGATCGCCAGCGTCCGATTGGTAAGCGGCGGCACCGTCAGGCGCATCGCCTGGGGTAGAACGATGTAGATGAGGGTCGAGAAGAATCCGAAACCGGTTGAACGCGCCGTCTCCCATTGGCCCTTGGGTATGGAAAGGATGCCAGCCCAGAGAATCTCTTCGGCGAACGCGGCGAGCACGAGCGAGAGCACGATCCACAGGACCGCAAACGAGGGGACGTTCACGCCGATATTCGGCAGGCCGAAATAGACGAGCAGCACGAGCACGATCGGCGGCAACGCGCGCATGATATCGACGCAGGCGACGAGGATTACATTGATTGGGAGAATGCGAAAGGTACGCACGACAGCCAAGACAAGCCCGAGCGCAATGCCGGTGACGACGATCGCCATCCCGATTTCGATCGTGGTCAGGGTTCCGATCGCAATCGAGGGGAGGTAGTGCCGGATCAAGTCGGGTTTGAAAAACGTGTCGAGAAAACGCGACCAAGCGTCCATCGCGCCAGTCACCGCGTCAGTTCGGCGATGAAAGCGCGGGTGCGCGCTTCACGCGGCGATGCGAATATCTCTGCCGGCGGCGCCTCCTCGACAACCGCCCCGTGATCCATGAAGATGACGCGGTCGGCGGCGTCGCGGGCGAAGCGCATTTCGTGGCTCACCACGAGCATGGTCATGCCATCCTGCTTCAGTTCGCGCATGACGCCAAGCACGCTGCCTACAAGCTCAGGATCGAGCGCGGAGGTCGGCTCGTCGAACAGCATGATCGTCGGCTCTAGCGCAAGCGCGCGAGCGATTGCGACGCGCTGCTGCTGGCCGCCGCTCAATTCGGAGGGATAGGATTTAGCCTTCTCGCGCAGGCCCACTCGCGCAAGAGCGGCGAGAGCGAGGGTCTCAGCCTCCGCGCGTGATTTCCTGACCACCTTCCGCAATGCCAGCGAGACATTGCTCAACGCGGTTAGATGCGGATAAAGATTGAACGACTGAAACACCATGCCGATCTGGCGGCGCATTGCATTGATATCGGTGCGGCGGTCCAGCAGATTCACCCCGTCAATAAATATTGTCCCGGCACTCGGCTCCTCCAGGCGGTTGCAGCAGCGCAAGAGCGTACTCTTGCCCGAGCCGGACGGACCGATAATGAAGACGAGCTCTTGCGGACTGACGGCAAGATCAATGCCGCGAAGCACCTCGACGTGACCGAAGCTTTTGCGCAGCCCACGAATTTCGAGGATCGGCGCCGTCACGAGGAGCGCTCGCTAACGTACGGAGGCACCCGCTCGCCCGGCTCGCCGCAACGTCAATTGCACGCGGGCGTATGCTCGGTCGGGTCGTAGCCGGGCATGCCGGGAACGCCATAGCCCGGATAGACGGTCACCGCTGCGGAGCCGGGAGCGGGCTTCGCGCCAAACCATTTCTCGTGCAGTTTTGCGATGGTGCCGTCGAGTTTCATGCATTCGATCGCGTTTTCGAGCTGTTTGCGCAGCTCGGCCGAGTCTTTGCGCAGCGGCATCGCCCAAACGAGGCCGGTCGAGTAGAGATAGGACAGTTCCACCTGCGGATTGTTCTTCGCCGCCCAGGCGATCACCGTATTTCCGGCGACATTGGCGTCGGCACGGCCGACGAGCACGGCCTGCACGGCGTCTGTCTGGGTCCCGTAGGACTCGACTTTCCAGCCGATCTTAGGTTCCAGTTCGCGCGCCCACGAATCGTATGCCGAACCTTTGTTTACCGAGATCGTCTTGCCTTTGAGATCCTCGAGCTTGTCGATCTTGGGTGCTCCCTTCTTGATGAGGAACTGGAAATCGGTATTGAGATACCCCTCGGTAAACAGCAGATTTTCAGCACGTTCCTTCGTCACTGTCGTCGGAGCGATGACAAAATCGTAAGTGCCGGCCTGTAGCGCCGGCAATATCCCGGAATATTGCGTGAAGTCGATCGTGATCTTGTGTTTCAACCGTTTGCCGAGCTCGTTGGCCAGGTCGATGTTGAAGCCCTCGTAGCCGCCCGACAGGCTCGGCATTGCGTGGGGCGCGAAGGTGCCGTCGATCGCGGTTCGAAACTCCTGCGCGGATGCCGGAGCCACAAGTAGCAGGACCGCGCCCGCCAACATCGATCTTTTCATAGAACCCCACCCTTGTTGAGCCCAGCTCGGCATTTTATAGCAGTCGTGGCCCGGCGTACAAACGCAAGACATGGGCCAAAGGGCAAGCTTGATGCTCGATTACACGGCCAGAGGGGTCTACATCATCGCGGCGACGCCCTTCACGGAGGCGGGTGCCGTCGATGTCGCGAGCGTCGATCGCATGGTCGACTTCTATGTCGCCTCCGGCGTCGATGGGATCACGGTGCTTGGCATGATGGGCGAGGCGCCGAAGCTCACGCATGAGGAATCGGTCGCCTTGACCCGCCAGGTCGTGCGGCGCTCCGGACTGCCGGTGATTGTCGGGGTGTCGGCGCCCGGCTTCGCGGCGATGGCACAGCTGGCGAGGGCGGCGCTGGGTGCAGGCGCTGCCGGCGTGATGATCGCGCCGGCCTCCACCGCACGCGCGGACGACCAGATCGTCGCCTACTTCGCCAACGCCGCAGAGGCGATCGGGCGCGACGTGCCGTTCGTCATCCAGGACTACCCGCAATCGACAAATGTCGTGATGAGTCCCGGCGTTATCCGCCGGATTGTCACGGAGAATCCGTCCTGCATGATGCTCAAACATGAGGACTGGCCGGGGCTCGACAAGATTACTGCGGTACGCCGCTTCACGGCGGAAGGTTTGATGCGCCCGATCAGCATTTTATGCGGCAACGGAGGCCTGTTCCTGCCGCACGAAATCGAGCGCGGTGCCGACGGCGCCATGACCGGCTACGCCTTCCCGGAACTGCTCGTCAATCTGGTGCGGCTCTTGCAGAGCGGGGATCGTGCCGCGGCGCACGATCTATTCGACTTGCATCTCCCGCTTCTTCGCTACGAGCAGCAACCCGGGCTCGGCCTCGCGGTGCGCAAATACGTGATGCAGCGGCGCGGTATCATCGCCTCGGATACGCAGCGAACGCCTGCCATACGGCTTTCGCCGGAATCGATTGCCGAAATCGAGGAGCTGCTTGCGCGGCTTCTCGCCCGGCTGAGAGATCACCCTTATGGCGCGCTTGTGGATCCCGCCTCGCTGCCGGAGCGCGAGCGAAGGGTCGGCTAGGCTCCCTGGCTCGACGCGCTCTTCGCCGGCGCGACTGTCCCCGGGCCTGATCCGCCGACGCGGTTCATAAGTCCGTGCTGTTTATCGTAAAAGCTCCAACAATTTTTCGGTTCGTTCTCGCGCGTCCTCACCATAATTCATGATTCCGTGAACTTCCCCATCGCGGCCGATGAGGAAAACGGCGGGCGAATGCTCAACGGTGTACCCATTCTCGAGCGGCACCTTCCGGAAGGATGCCCCATAGGTGCTTGCGAGTGCGCGGATCGAATCGATCGGACCCGTCAATCCGGTAATCCGCGGATCGAACGATCCAAGATATTCGTTGAGCACTTCGGGCGTATCCCGTTCGGGATCGACGCTCACAAAGATCATTTTGATCGCATTCGCTCGCTCGCCGAGCGCCAGCAGATCATTGCTCATGTCGAGCAGTGTGGTCGGGCAGATGTCGGGACACTGGGTAAAGCCAAAGAAGAGCGCGACCGGGGCATCCCTTGTTTCCCGGGCACTAAAAGGTTTGCCGGCCTGCGTCACAACAGGTCCCGGCAAGCGCAAATCTGCTTGCGCCATGGTGCCGAAGCTCATCACCAACGGCATTATTGCCAGCGCGAGATGGCGCCAGATACGTTCGGTCTTGAACATTCTCGTAGAAAATTTCGCAGTTATTCTGCCAGCCCCGAACAAGGCAGACCCGAAGTAGATTCCGTCAGCTTCGCCGCCTCTGCCGCGGAGCCCGCCCCGCAAACATCAACGAGTTTCGTGACGTAAGTCTTCGCCTTAGCGGAGTCGTTGGCCTGTTTTGCCGCCAGCGCCGCGCCGTAATAACTGCGCGGCCGGTTGGCGGCGAGCTGTAAGGATTCCTCGAAAGCCGCGAGCGCTTTCGCCGGTTGTCCCTGCTTCAACAGAAGCTCCCCCAAGGCCTCGTGCGCGGTGAAGCCGATCGGTCCGGGGCTGAGCGTATCATGGGTCTCGCTCTTGCCTTCGAGATCGGCGGCTTCACGCATCCCCACCAGCGCATCCGCCGGTTTGCCCTCCGCATTGGCCGTCCAGGCACTGGCGATTTTCGCCTCGATCTCCACCTGTCGCGCCCAATACTGGTTTTTCGACTTCACAAGAGCGTCCTGAAGCGCGTTGAGCTTCTCTATCTCCGTCCTCGCCGCCTCAGGGTGACCGCTACGCGCCGCGCCGATGGCGCGAGCGTAATGCGGGATCGCTTCGATATAGGGGAACCGGTCCGGCTTTAGCGGCAGAGCGGCAGCCTCGTCCCAGGCGTTGCGCTCGAGCGTCAAACGTGCAGGACCTGCCGCGACCGTGAAGGGCCGGGAACGCAAGCCCACGTCGCGCTTGGCAGCGACGAGATCGCGATCGATGGCGAGCCCGCGTTCCACCGCCTCTTTCGCTTTCGCTTCCTGCCCGAGCTGAAGATAAGCGTAGACCAGATAATCTATGTCGTGCAGCCGATCTTCCGGTCCGCCGCGGTCGATTTCTGCCTTCTCGGCCGAAATATTTGTATCCACCGTCTCCTTCCACATGCCGAGCAGCACGTAAGTGTGCGACGGCATGTGGATCGCATGCGGTACATAGGGAGTGGATTTGGCGTATTGCTCCGCGGCAGGCCGGGCGCGCTCCGCCAAGGGCCCGCAATCATACGCGTGGATCAGATAATGTGCGGCGGCCGGATGGTTCGGCTCCTCCCGGAAGATCGCTTCCAGAATTTTGCCGGCCTCCCGCTGTCTCGCATACGTCGCATCCAAGGGGTCCGCTGTTGCCAACATAGACAGCGCATAGAATGCCGCCGCCTCGCGATCTTCGGGGTATTTGGCGTAGACCTTTTCCATCGCGTCGGAGTAGGCGCGGGCGCGCGTTCGATGATCGATTTTGTCGAAATCGGTATAGAATTTTGCGACCGCCTCGATGTAATCGCGCTCGCGCTCGGAGGCGGCGCCGACGGCTATGGCCTTTTGGATTGCATCCGAGCCCTTCTGCAACGCATCCGAGCGCGGCGGCGCCCAGAGTTGGTTCCACAGGCTTAAAGCGACGCCCCAGTAGGCGATCGCACAACTAGGCTCGGTCTGCGCGATATCGCCGAATTCTTTGACGGCACGCGCGTACCAGAAGGAGTGCAGGCCGGCGAGCGCCTCGTTGAAGCGCGTTTTCGCGGAAGGAGTGCAGGAAATCGGGAAATCAACACCGGCACCGCGGCCCGAACCTGCCTCCGTCGCGGCTTGCAGGCGTGGCACGGAGCTTCCCATCATCAGCCCCACAATCGCGGCGGCGATCGCCAATTTGCGCTTCATGCTTTTAGGCTCCGTGGCACGAGGGCAAGATCGCTTCAGCTTCCGCTCTCGCTGTGAATCTCCGGAAAAAACAAATCCTTCCATTGCGCAGGGGGTGACTTCAATGCGCCTGCGCGATGAAGAAACGCGGCGATCTTCATCGACTGCTCCGGCGCCGAAGTGTACCGCAGGCTAGCTTTGTCGGCCAGCGCCGCGATGATCAGGTCCGGCGGCAATCTCGAATGCTCGGCTGCGATATAGATCTCGGCGGCGCGCTGCGGATCGCTTGAAATGAGGCTCATCGCGTCTTTCATCGCAGCCACGATCGCGGCAAACAGCTTCGGATTTTCGCGGTGGAATTTTTCTGTTGTCCAGCTGACCAGGGCCGTTGCGGGAGAGCCGAACAGTTCATTCGACGACCAGACGCGTCGAATGCCGGGTTTGCCCGCCATCTGCTGAATGAATGGCGGCGAGAACATGTAGCCGTTGACCGTGCTGCCCCCGGACAAGAGCGACGTCGCGCCGTCGGGCTGGGAAAGCGACACAGTAGCCACATCGAGCGTCGTCTGCCGGCCCGGCCCGTAGAGCTGCTCTGCCGCCATCTGCAAATAGACGGCCGGAACCGAGACCTTGATCGAAGGGACGCCGATCTTGTCGCGCTGGACGTCGATATCTTTGAGCGTTTTCAGCTCGGGATCGACGCTGAACAGATCGTAAGGGACAGAGGCGAGCGCGCTTATCCCGAGGAATTGCTTGTCGCCCGCGCCGCGCGTTTTCTCGCAGAAAACCATCATGGCGGTATACCCGCCGGTGGCGATTTCGAGCGTGCCGCTGAGCAGCCCGTCATTCATCTGCGGTCCACCGGCGAGCTGCACGATGCGCACCGGCACCGGTTCGATGCCCCGCTCGCGCATGCGGTTCGTCAGAAAGCCGGCGCGATCCGCGACATGGACGGGCAGATAACCAAGCCCGAATTGGACCCCGATCCGCAGCTCCTGGACGGTTTCAGCATGCGTCGTCAACCCCAAGAGGCAGGTCGCAGAAAACAAAAGCCCGACAAGACCATGTTTTAACGACGAGGCGATCGAGAGCATCGGCACCTTCCAGGTTGCGGAAGCCATTCGCCGCAAGGCGCGGAATGAACTAGGTTCCGCGCTAGAAGCGATGACAGCACATAGTTCAGCCGCTATCAAGAAGCGTGCCGGGAAGCAGCAGAGAACAGACGGACGTGTAGGGATGCGAACGGCAATCAAGGCGGGTTGGATCGTGGGCCACGAGAAGGGCGCACACACGCTCATCCGCAATGGCGTGCTGGTCTACGAGGGCAATAAGATCATCCACGTCGGCCAAACGTTCGAAGGCCGCGTCGATGAGACGCTTGATGCGACGGGCAAACTGCTAGCCCCCGGTTTCATCGACACACACGTTCATTCGGGACATCGCGCTTCGCACCGCCTGATCACCGATACCGGCCGGCCGATCTATTACGGCCAGCCCTTTCTGGAGATCAGTGTTCCCAAGGAAGGCAAGCAGGTCATCGGCGATGTCCGTTATCTCAAGCATGGTGACGCGGGCGCCGACGCTGCTGTCAGGCTCAATGCGACGTTCACCGTCGCCGAGCTTCTGCGCAATGGTGTGACGACCTTTGTCGAGTTCGGCAGCCAGCTTGTCATCCAGGATGCTCTGCTCGCGGAGGTGACGCGGCTCGGGACGCGAGCCTACCTCGCCCCGGGGTACGATTGCGGCCGCTGGGTCGGCGACGAGAAGGGGCGCCTCAAGCGCGTCGTCAACGAACAGCTTGGACTTGATGGGCTGAGGACCGCCCTCGAATGGATCGAGAGAAACGACGGGGCGGCTGGCGGGCGCATCAAGGGCATTCTCGTTCCACGTGAGGTCGAGACGTCGACCATCGAGGTCCTGCGCCGCACGGTGGAAGCCGCCGACCGGCTGAACCTCCCGATGGCCACCCACGCCGCGTACAGCGTCATCGAATTCTATGAAACGGTGCGCGAGCACATGATGACCCCGATCGAACTTCTCGATTCGCTGGGCATGCTGCGCCCGACGCTCAATATCGGGCACGGCAATTTTGTCTCGGACACTCCGAACCTGAACTATTCCGTCAAGCGCGATCTCGAAATGATGGGCGGCGCCCGTGTGTCGATCTCGCATTGTCCGATCAACATCGCGCGGCGCGCGCGAACGCTAAACGATTGGCAGAAATACCGGGAGGCCGGCATCAACATCTCGCTCGGCTCCGACACTTATCCGCGCGATATGATCATGAACATGCGCACGGCCTCCTATATGGGCAAGGTCATGGCGCATAGCTATTTCGCCGCGACGGGCGGCGAGGTGTTCGAGGCCGCGACGCTCGGCGGCGCAAAATCTGTCGGGCGCGAGGATCTCGGCCGGCTTGCGCCCGGCGCCCTCGCAGACATGATCATCATCGATCTTTCGGGCCGGGATAGTTTGCGCTACGGCCCGGTGCGCGATCCGGTGAAAAGCGTGGTCGAGTGCGGAGTCGGCGACGACGTCGACACCGTGATCGTCGACGGCAAGATCGTCATGCAGGGCGGCAAGATTCCGGGCGTCGACTTCGGCGCCCTTCGCGCCGAAGCACAGGCGGCGGGAGAGAAGGTGTGGGCAACTCTGCCCGACTGGGATCCGCTGGGACGGGATGCGGAATCCGCCTGTCCCTGGTGTTATCCTATGGCGCAATGAGCGACGCTGGTCATCCGCAGTCCGAAGCCACCGACGCGTCGCTCTGGGCGTTCGCGGTCGATCTTTACGCCGCGCCAGATGTCGCGGCAGCCTGTCTTGACTTGCAGGATAGGCACGGCTGCGACATAAATCTCCTGCTTTTCGCAGCCTGGATGGGTGCGGTTCACCGGCGCGCAATCACGCCTGCCGAAATGGCCGAAGTCGTAGCAAGTGTCCAAAGTTGGCACGCGGAGATCGTGCATCCGCTGCGTTCGGTGCGCCGCCGTTTGAAGTCAGGGCCGCCGCCGGCGCCCAGCGGGAGCTCGGAGACGCTGCGGGCTCGCATCGCAAATATCGAGCTTGAAGCCGAACGGATCGAGCTCGCTGCGCTTGAGAGACTAGCCGCAATCGGTCAAACGAGAGGCTCTGGAGACGAGGAGGCGAGCTTGGGAAATCTAAGAGCTGCGGTCCGACACTTTGCTGGGAGCGAGCCTGACGCCGAGGCGCTGAAGCTAATTTGGGTAGTCGAGAAGACCCTGAGGATGCGCGTGAAGTCCGCCGTCACCGAATGAAACGGAGGCTCATCATCGGAATCACCGGAGCGTCCGGTGCGATCTACGGGATTCGAGCGCTGCAAATCCTGCGCTCCCTCGGGGACATCGAGACGCATCTCATTCTCACGCCTGCGGGCCTGCGCACCATCGCCGAGGAGACAGAGATTAAGCCCGAGGAGGTCCGCGCGCTCGCACATTGCGTCTACGATCATCGCGATATTGGCGCGGCGATCTCCTCGGGTTCGTTCCAAACGATGGGTATGCTCGTGGCGCCCTGTTCGGTACGGACGCTGAGCGGGATCGCCCATTCCTACGACAGCGAACTCGTCGTGCGGGCGGCCGACGTCTGCTTGAAGGAGCGCCGGCGCGTTGTCCTGCTGTTCCGTGAGGCACCATTGCATGCCGGCCACATTGCTCTAATGGACCAGGCAACTCGCAACGGGGCCATCATCGTGCCGCCGGTGCCGGCCTTCTACACTCAACCGAAGACGATCGAGGACATAGTCGACCAGACCGTCGGACGCGCGCTCGACCTGTTCGGGATCGACACGAACGTGGTCAAACGCTGGAGGCAGGAGCGATGAACGAACAGGTCAGACGCAACGCCTTCATCGACGATAATCAAAGCCTGCGTGCGTTCCTGCGCATGGTCGATGCGGAATATCCCGACGAAATCCTCCGGATACGCGAACTTGTCGACCTCCGGTTCGAGACGACCTCGATCGTCTTCGAATTGGATCGCGCCGGACGAAGTCCTGTCGTCGTCTTTGAGAACGTCGTGGGCCAGTCCATGCCTGTCGTCACCAATGTTGCGGGCAACCGAAAATTGCTCGCCGCCTGTCTCGGCGTGTCCGTCGAGGATCTACCGGGCGCGTTCAGGCAGCGCTGCCAAACCTACTTGCCCTGTGAGAGCGTCGAACGCGGCGAGTGGGACGAGATCGTCGTTGAAGGTGATGAACTCGATCTCACCAAGCTGCCCATTCCCCTGCAATTCAGCGTCGACGGTGCTCCCTATATCACCGCTGGCCAGATCAGCGCGCGCGATCCTCTCACCGGTGTCGATACCACCGGCTTCCATCGTCTGATGCTGAAGGGCAAGAATCGCCTCGGCGTGTCGCTGCATTCGCGCCGGCGCATGTACGAGTTCCATCGCCGCGCAGAGGAGCGCGGTAACTCGCTCCCGGCGGCGATCACGCTCGGCACACATCCGCTGCATTATATGGGCTCGATGGTCTATGCCTATCCGCCACACGTGCGGAAGTTCGAGATTATCGGTGGCTTGTTCGGCGAGTCCTACCGTCTGGCGCGTTGCGGGGTACAGGACCTGGAAGTCCCGGCGGGCGCCGAGATGATAATCGAAGGCGAGATACTCGCCGGCGTGCATGAGCCCGAGGGCCCATTCGGCGAATTCACGGGATACGCGTCCTATCGCAGCACCCAGAACGTCTTTGTCGCGCATCGCATCCGGATGCGCCGCGACGCGATGTTCCACAGCGTTACTTCCGGTATGTCGCGCGATCACATCCTCATCTCGTGCATCACACGAGAGGGCGAGATTCTGAACACGATCCGCCGTAACCTGCCGAATGTTCGCGCCGTCCATGTCCCGCACACGACATGTGGCGCATTCCTGGCGATCGTCTCGATGAAAAAAACCGCGGAGGGCGAACCGCAGATGGCTATGATGGCGACGTTCGGCACGGAGCTTTATACGAAGTATGTGATCGTCGTCGACGAGGATGTCGATATTTTCAACATGAACGATGTCATGTGGGCGATCGCCACACGCGTACGGGCGGAGAAAGATATCATCTTCATTCCCGGAGCGAAGGGAGCGATCCTCGATCCGAGCTCGGACCCGGAGACCTTCACGCTTACAAAGATGGGAATCGATGCGACAAAGCCGAGCGGCCGCGATTTCGCCGAACGGCTGGTCATCAGCAATGAGCAGCGCGCGCGTGCCCGCGCGATCTTAGAGCGTGCCGGGCTAACCCTCTAGGCGGCTTCAGCCGCCACCCATCCGCTCGATTCCGCCGGCTCCGCGGATCGACCAGCTGGTGAATCGCGTCTCCAGAAGGGCAAAGATCGCGTACATTCCGACGCCCATGATACCGACGACGATCAAAGCAGCAAAAACCAGGGGCACATTGAAGCTCGAGCTCGCGACCAGCATCACGTTGCCGATGC
>JAFASC010000304.1 GCA_019244955.1 Methylobacteriaceae bacterium
CAACAAGAGATAAGGGACACCATGTTGGTGACTCTTGCGGACCAACCAGCCGAATACGAGCACCAGGCTGCCGAACAGAAGCGGGATCATGGCGGCCCGCGGCGCAATCGCGGTAAACCAGATCGGCGCAAAATAGGCGAGCACGAAGATACAAGCCGTGCCGATCAGCGAAAGCCGGATGAACCAGCGCACAAGGTTGATACCCGGTTGGCGACCCGGTGCACGAGTGTTGATGCTGCGGATCGTCCGCTGCACCAGATCATCGCGCTTAATGACGAATACCCAAAATAGACCGGAGATCAGAACGGTCACGCCCGCCAGAACCCAAATTTGACGGATCGTTTCCCTGCCGGCGGCAAGGCCCGAGGCGCCCGCAACCGTAGCGCAGGCGCCCAATAAGCCTATCAGGACCGCGACAAATGGCAGAAATCCAAGGATTCGTGGCGTGACTTCAATCAGACGGAAATGTTCGCTCCGGAGGCCATCACAAACCTGCTGCCACTGGTGCGCGTTCAATCGCCTGCGCGCCGCGGCACCGACCATCCATGAGTCCTCGTCGAGTATCCTCCTCGCCGCATAATGGACCGGAAAAGCCCAGAGAAAGAACAGGCCGACAAAGAAGGCAAGCCAATGTCTGAGAGCGGCGAAAAAAGAATAGTTGAAAGAGGTGTCCGCAAGCAGATTCTGAGCCTGCACAACATAATAGAACAGCAGAATTCCCGCCACCGCGCTGAATGTGCTGATACGACATACCCACAATATCTTTAGAAAAAAAACGAATGAACGCCAAGCTTGTCGATTGAATGCATTCATCTTGGCACACTTACCCGGAAAACTAAATCATAAGCGAGAGCGCGTTATCCCACGCTCACCTCAATAAAGGCCGTTCAATGATCCAGCAGAGCCGATTTACCAACGCAGGTCAAGGCAGATCATCAGAGCTTCGGTCCCGACGAGCGCGTTGGTAACTGAGGCGCGAAGGCTCGGCTTTGGCCGCCAGCCATGCTCAATGCGGGCCGGATGCTCGCGGGACGTTTGATTAGAGCGCCGCAAGCAGCGGCTTGCGGCCGAGCACGTCCAGGAAGCGCAACAAATCTGCGCTGCGCAGCGTAATGGTCGCCGTGTTGGTGAGCGGGTGCAAATTGATCATCGCCTGCTGCAGCATGGAGCGATCGAGCACCAGTTGCACGCGCTTCGCCTCGTCGTTCACGAGCGCAAGCGGCGTGACGGAGCCCGGCGTGACGCCGAGCGCCTCCATGAGCAGGCTTGCGTTGCCGAAGGACAGTCGCTTGCTGCCGATCTTCTCGGGCAGATTTTTCAAGTCGGCTCTCTTCTCGTCTGGAAGCGTGACAAGCCACAGCGCACCGGCTTTGTCCTTCAGGAAGAGGTTCTTGCAATGCACGCCGGGAATGTGGCCGCAGACTCGCAGCGCCTCCTCGGCGGTGAAAACCGCCGCGTGCTCGTGGAGCGCGTAATCTATGCCGCGTGCGCCGAGAAAACCCAGCAGCTCATCCTTGCCGAGAGGCATGTAACCTGATCGTCCGATTTGAAGGCTGGTGCCGGTGGTCGGGGTCGAACCGACACTCCTTGCGGGAACACGATTTTGAGTCGTGCGCGTCTGCCAATTCCGCCACACCGGCCAGGGGCGACCTTATAGCGGCGCTTGGCAGCCATGCCAACGGGCGCTTTCGATGGCTGCGGGAACGGGGTAGATTAGCCCGCGATGACGACGCAGTTCTGCCTTTTCGAGACGGCGCTTGGGCCCTGCGGCCTCGTCTGGGGCCAGCACGGCCTTCGCGGCCTACAACTGCCCGAGCGGAACGCGGCCGCGACCCGGGCGCAAATCGCCCGCCGTCATCCCGAGGCGCTGGAAGTTACGCCCAGTGCCGACGTTCGCGCTGCGTGCGATGCCATCGTCGCGTTGCTTTCCGGTGAAAAGCGCGACCTCCGCGAGATCGTGCTCGATATGCGCGATCTCCCTCCCCTCAACCGGCAGGTTTACGAGATCGCCCGTGCGATCGCGCCCGGCGCGACGCTGACCTACGGCGCGATTGCGCTCAAGCTCGGCGATCGCACGCTCGCTCAAGCCGTCGGTCAGGCGCTCGGCAAAAACCCCTATCCGATAATCGTGCCGTGCCATCGCGTGCTGGCCGCGGGCGGGAAGATCGGCGGCTTCTCGGCGCCGACCGGCATCGCGTTGAAACGCAAATTGCTGGCGATCGAGAGCGTCCACGCGAGCGGGTCGCCGAGTCTCTTCGATTCGCTGCGGCAGGCGAACTGATGGGGCAGGCTGCGCAGGTCTTTTGTTCCAGCGATATGTCGGTGGCCGATTACCGCTGCACGCTTGGCCCGGGGGACCAGTCGTTTCCCGAGGTGCACAAGTCCTTCTCGCTCGCTTACGTCCGCAAGGGCAGCTTCGGCTGCCATACGCAAGGCCGCCAGTTCGAACTTGTCGCCGGCTCGATCCTGATCGGTCGTCCAGGCGACGAATATGTCTGCTCGCACGATCATCATGTCTGCGGCGACGAATGCTTGTCATTTCAGTTCGCGCCCGACCTCGCCGACGCGCTTGGTGCGACAAAAGCATGGCGTGCCGGCGCCCTGCCGCCGCTCGCCCCGCTCATTGTCGTCGGCGAATTGGCGCAAACCGTACTCGAACAGAAGAGCAATGTCGGCCCCGACGAGGCCGGCATGATACTCGCGGCGAAATTCGCGGCGACCGCCGGGGAAGCGAGGGCCGCCGAAGAGCTCACCGCACGCGATCGCCGCCGCGCGGTCGAGGCGGCGCTGTGGATCGGGGAGCATGCGCATGAGCCAGTCGATCTCGCTAAGACCGCGCGCTTTGCAGACCTCAGCCCATTTCATTTTCTACGCTGTTTCGCCAAGACGCTCGGCGTCACGCCTCACCAATATCTCGTGCGCTGCCGCATCAAGCGCGCGGCGCGGCTTCTCGCAGACCGCGAGCGCGCCATCACCGATGTTGCCTTCGATTGCGGCTTCAACGACCTCTCCAATTTCATCCGTACGTTCGGCCGCGCCGCCGGCATGTCGCCGCGCACTTTCCGGAACGCCGCGACGGGAAACCGCAAGAAAGTCCAAGAACGGCTTGCGGCGTTCGCTTAGGAACAACCTCCAGAACGGAGGTCACGCATGTACGATCATGTTGGATTGCGGGTGAAGAACCTTGGCGCCAGCGTACGCTTCTACGAGGCCGCGCTGGCACCGCTCGGTCACGTTCTGGCGTCGCGCGACGAGGCAGGAGCGGGACTTGGCCCCAAGGCAGCTCCGGCCTTTTGGCTGACAGCCGGTAACCCGCAGAAGAACACGGGCACTCACGTCGCCTTTCGAGCGAAGGATCACGAGAGTGTCGATCGATTTTATGCGGCGGGGCTGAAAGCCGGCGGCAAGGACAATGGCAGGCCCGGTCCGAGGCCGGACTACGGCGAGACCTACTACGCCGCCTTCCTCCTCGATCCCGACGGCAACAACGTCGAGGCGGTCTGCCTCGCCAAACAGTGATGGAGATTCCGATGGCTTCGATCCACAAGGAAATGTATGTCGCCGCGTCGCCTGACCATGTCTGGGCGGCATTCCGCGACGTCGGCGCCGTCGATACGCGGCTGGCGCGCGGCTTCGTCACTGACGTGAAGCTCGAAGGCGACACGCGCGTCGTCAGATTTGCTAACGGCGTCGTCGCGCGCGAGCGCATCATCGACATGGACGATGCGAGGCGTCGGCTCGCTTATTCCGTCGTAGAGGGCCGGCCGACGCACCATCACGCGACCTTCGAGGTCTTCGCTGAAGGGCCGGGCAGCCGTGTCGTCTGGATCACCGATCTTTTGCCGAACGAGCTGAAGCCCGCGATCGACGACATGATGGAACACGGCATGAGCGCGATGAAATCGACGCTGGAAGGTGAGCGGCAGGAAGACGCGGCCTGATCTGCCTCGCTTTTGCTCCGATCGCGGTGCTATGGCGGCACCGCGAATCGGAGTTTCATGTTTCAGCGCCTCTATCATTGGACGCTCTCGCTTGCGGAAAGCCCGCACGCCCCATGGGCGCTGGCGGTCATCGCCTTTGCGGAGAGTTCGTTCTTTCCAATTCCGCCCGACGTGATCCTGGTGCCGATGTCGCTCGCGCGGCCGCGCCGCGCCTGGGCCTATGCGGCTTTATGCACTGCCGCGTCGGTGGCCGGCGGTGCTCTCGGCTATGCGATCGGCGCGCTTCTGTTCGATACGGTCGGGCACTGGCTGATCTCGCTCTATGGCTATGCGCAGAAGATCGACACCGTCCGCCAATTCTACCAGGAATGGGGCGCGGCGTTCATTCTGGTCAAGGGGCTCACGCCGATTCCGTTCAAGCTCGTTACGATTGTGAGCGGCCTGCTGGGCTACAATTTTGCGCTCTTCATCCTGCTGGCGCTGATCACGCGAGGAGCACGCTTCTTCATCCTCGCGGCGCTGCTCAACAATTTCGGCGAGCCGATCAAAGCCATCCTGGAAAAGCATTTTGGCTTGTTCATGGGCGTGCTGCTATTCTTCATCGTCTTCGGCTTCTGGGTGGCGTATAGGTTTGCATGATGAGCGACCTACACCGGACACTCACGCCGTTTCATGCCGCATTATTCGTCTTCGTCGCGGCGACCGCGACGATCCTCGGCGCCTGGGCCTTCCAGCTCGCCGGCTATGCGCCGTGCGAGCTCTGCCTCAAGCAGCGCATCCCGTATTATATCGGCATCCCCGTGGCGCTGCTGACGCTGTTCGTCGCCTCGCGCCATCGGCTCGGCTCGCATCGCGGCGCGCGGCTCGGGCTTGCCGTATTGGCGCTGATCTTCATCGCCAGCGCGCTGTTTGGCGCCTACCATGCCGGCGTCGAATGGGGCTTCTGGCCGGGTCCGGCCGATTGCACCGGGACGCTCGAAAAAGCCGGTTCGATGAACGATTTCATGAAGCAGTTGCAGACAACCAAGGTGGTGCGCTGCGACGCCGTCGCGATCCGCATTCTCGGCCTCTCACTTGCCGGATGGAACGCGGTGATTTCAGCGGTCATGGCGATCGTAGCAGGCCTCGCCGCCGCGCCGGGAGCGACAAGGCAGCACGCGCGCGGCTAGATATCCTTCTCGGTGAGCTCGTAGGAACCCTGCCGTCTGCGCTTGTAGGACCGCTGCGCTGCCGTCCTGATTTCCTGCTGATGGGCGTCGAACGTCCTCAGCAATGCCTCTTCATCGTCTGCGCCGGCGGCGAGCCGTTGCAGGGCCTCGACCGTGACGAAGAACGACACTTCCATAGGACCGTCATAACCCCAAAAACGAACAGCGCGACGGGTTGCATCGTAGCTGCGGCTGTCGTTAGGGAAGTTCAACATTATATGCGCCCGCGGGCCTTAATCGCCGGGCACCCAGCGACAGAGCTCGTCGCCGGCATAATCGGGAATGCGAAAGCCATCGGGTTTCTGTGGCATGTCGCGATTGTCGAACATCGACACCGCTTTGACTTTAGCGGCATCGAGGTCAGGCGCGCTGACCGACACCCGGTCCAAGGTCGCATGCGCCTCGTCGTGGTCGCGGATACGGTAGAATTCGATGGTGAACTGACCCAAGCGACCTCCTGACATGAGCCCCGTTTAACATTTCGGAGCGCGATTGTTCCCTCCGCGGAAAACTATTTCTCGCTTCTGTTCACGCCAGGCGCAAAGACCGGTAGAGGATTGACCTGGTCTCGCCAAGGGCTGCACGCGATTCTATGGCGCCGTTCTTCATCATTGCGATCAAGCTCGCGCTGGGGCTCATTGCCTTCCTGATCATCGGCTATGTCGGCCGCTTCTACGACAAGCGAATCGCCGGCATTCTGCTCACCTTCCCGATCCTCAACGCGGTCGGCATCCTTACCGGAGCCGATCCCTTCGCAGTTGCCGATGCGATTTCCGCGGTCGTCGTCATCAACGGCCTTTTGTTCTATATCCTTCTCTCCTACCCCGACCTCATTCCATCCTTCAGATGGAGCCGCACCGCCACCGCGCGGTTGCTGGTGCAGCTCGTCGTTTGGACGCTGATGTGGCTCTTGGCGGCATTCGCCGTCACGGCATTCCGCGAGAACCTGCCTGGCGCGGCATTCTTCTTCGCATTGCAAAGTGCCGTCACCGTTTTTCTGACGTCGCGCAACTGGGCCCCGCTTGCCGCGCCGCCTGCCACACCGGACCTGCCGAAGGCAGGCTGGCGCACGCACGCCCGGTCCTTCTTGTTGTGGGCGGTGCATGGCGCGCGATTCCGCATCGCGCTGTTCGTCGTCACCTGCGCAATCATCCTGGCCGTCGCTTATGTCTCCGACTCCAAATGGGTCGGCATGGTGAGCGCGCTGCCGCTGCCCGGGTTCTTTGCGCTGGCGCTGCTCATCGACTTCGCGCCGAGCCCGCGCGAACTCTTGCCCATCCGCGACACCGTGCTGTTCGGACCGACTTTGATCATTCCCAGCAATTGGCTCTACGCGCATGTCGTCTCGCGACTGCCCCAGGAAGCGCATGCGCGGCTTATTCTCGGAATGCTAGCCGCCTTCGCATATTGGTCAGTGTATGCAGCGTTGATCATTTGGGTCACTCCAAGGATGGGACGGAGGTTCGACCGCACTTAGTTACATTAGAATTTAACGAAGAGCGTGCGCGGCTTCCCAGGGCTCAGCCCTCGCCGATCATCCGCGCACGCGCCCGCACCTTCTCTGTCTCGCTCTTCAACTGTCCGCAAGCGGCCAAAATATCGCGACCGCGCGGGGTTCGCACCGGACTCGCATAGCCGGCGTTGAAGACAATATCGGAAAACCGCTCGATCACGTCCCAATCCGAGCAATGGTATTTCGTGCCCGGCCAGGGATTGAACGGAATGAGATTGATCTTCGCCGGAATGCGCTTCAATAAACGGACCAGCTCGCGGGCTTCCGCCGGCGAGTCGTTCACCCCTTTAAGCATCACATATTCGAAGGTGATGCGCCGCGCGTTGGACGCGCCGGGATAGGTGCGGCACGCCTCGAGCAAATCGGCGAGCGGATACTTCTTGTTGAGGGGCACCAGAGTGTTGCGCAAATCATCGCGCACCGCATGCAGCGAGATTGCCAGCATCGCGCCCGATTCTTGCCCGAGGCGCGGGATTTCCGGCACCACGCCTGATGTCGACACGGTGATGCGCCGCTTCGACAAGGACAGCCCGTCGCCGTCGGACATGATCTCGATCGCGTCGCGCACATTGTCGAAATTGTAGAGGGGTTCGCCCATGCCCATGAAGACGATATTGGAGATGGCGCGCACGCCCTCCCCCGCGGGCACGAGGCCATCGTCTGGCCGGGCAAGGCCGGGAAAATCGCCGAGCCGGTCGCGCGCAATTATGAGCTGCGCGGCAATCTCGGCGGTGGTGAGGTTGCGCACCAGGCGCTGCGTGCCGGTGTGGCAGAAGGTGCAGGTCAGCGTGCAGCCGACCTGGCTCGACACGCAGAGCGTGCCGCGGTCGCTCTCGGGGATATAGACGCACTCGATCTCCGCGCCGCGATCGCTGGTATCCAACTGCGGCATCCGGATCAGCCATTTGCGGGTTCCGTCCGTCGAGAGCTGCTCGGTGACGATCTGCGGCCGCTCCAGGCTGTAGCGTTCCGCGAGCGCGGCCCGCAGATGCTTCGACATATTGAGCATCGCGGCGAAGTCGCGGATGCCATGATGGTAGATCCAGTGCCAGAGCTGCGTCACGCGCATGCGGATTTCGCGCTGGGGAACACCGATTGCCGCGAGCGCCTCGGCGAGTTCCCCCCGCGTCGCGCCGACAAGCGAGGGCTTGGCCGCGGCGCGGGCGGGCACGATCGGCGCCATCGCCCGTTGCGGCGCGGCCAAGGTGTCGGCGACGAGGCTCATGGATCAGGGATATATAGGATTGCCGCCCGGGGCGCCAAAGTCCCCGCATGGCCTCGCCCTTGCTCTAACCGGCACGAAGGATCCCATTGTGTCAATAGGAGCCGGAGGTATGCAGGATCGGCGGCAATATCGGCGCGGGCGGACCTATCTCGGCGGGCGCCTCGCCTTCAACAATCAGTACTGCGCCGTCGACTGTCTGGTGCGGAACATGTCCCGAAACGGCGCAAAGCTGGTCTTTGAAGGCAGCGTGCTCCTACCCGGCGAGTTCGAGCTGACGCTCCCGCAAAAAGGCGAGAGCCGCCGCGCGCGTATCGTGTGGCGGCAACAGGACGAGGCCGGAATCGTTTTCTTCCAGCCGGACGCGAAGGGTGTCGTCTCGATCGAGATGGCGCGGCAGATCAAGCGACTCGAGACCGACCGGGCCGCGCTGCGAGCGCGCCTCGCCGAACTGACCGGTAGCGCATGACATGCTGCGCCTGCTGGCTCGAACCGCGGCAGCGTTGAACTGGGCCTTCCGCTTGGCGCTTGCGGCGTCGATCGGTTTGATTTGGAACGCCTATAGCCAATCAATATCGAGCACCGCCGCCGGAACCGAGAGCTCTTATTCGGCCGATATTCAACAAGCGCTCGCCGGTTTGAAGGAGCTCGCCCGCTTGCTGCAGTAATCCCGCTCGGCCCGATATTGTCGAGAATGGCAGGTTTCTTCTACTGGCGGCCCGGGCCCGGGGCCCGAGCCGCGATCAAATCAGGCGGACTTGCGCCAGGGCACCAGCATCGACACGCGATTCCTGTAGCGACGGTATTCGTCGCCGAAGAGCTCGACGAGGTCGCGCTCTTCCAAAAGGATGCCGAGGAAAATGTAGGCCGTTGTCACCGCCGCAAACAACACGTGTCCGACGCTCATTGTCGGCGCCGCCCAGAACGCGATGATAAAGCCGAGATAGATTGGATGACGCACGAAATTATAATAAAGCGGCGTGCGGAAGGTCGGCGCCGGCATCGTCCGGCCGGTAAGGTTGTTGGCGACCTGATGCAATCCGAACAGCTCGAAATGATTGATCAGGAAGGTACTCGTCAGGACGACAAGCCAGCCGAAGAGCGACAGACCCGTGACGGCGGCGACGATCGTCGGATTGTCGATCTGCCAAACCATTGCGGGCATAGGCCGCCACTGCCACAGCAACAGGGCCAGCGCGAGGCTCGCAAAGAGCACATAAGTGCTGCGCTCGATCGATTTCGGCACGAATTGCGTCCACCAGCGCTTGAATTGCTGGCGCGCCATGACGCTGTGCTGGACGGCGAAAAGCGACATCAAGAGGAGGTTGACGATCAATGCCTCGGTGAGCGGCACGACCGCCCCGTCGTCGATCGTTTTCGGCACGAGGATGCCGGAAACGAAGCCGACGGCATAGACAAAACTAACGAAGAAGAGCGCATACGCGGCGAGCCCATAAAGAAGCGCGACAAAGCGATTCATGATAATTCCCTTCTTTCAATTGAGGTGCTGCCTTCCCCCGGGCAGCACGTGCAGAAGCCCTGCGGCTTACGTCATCGGCCTCGCGCCATATGTGGCATTCATCACCCTCCGCATTCGTCCCGAATCATGGCATGATCGCCGCCTATATGGGCCTTGGAGGAATCGGCCTTGTCTGGCAGCATGCACCCCGGCCCTATCGAGACGATCGACGGCGACGCGGAAGCGCGGAATTCTAGCGATAGATGACCGAGCCTCCTGCACGCCTTAACGGCGGTTCTACCCCCTCCGAGCGCCGCTACTTCCTCAACATTGCGCTCGGCTATTGGCGTGAAGAGAAGGCGCGCCAGGCCTGGCTTCTGACCGGCGCCGTCGCGATCCTGGTGCTGCTCACGCTCGGCGTTCAGCTCGGCATCAACTACTGGAACCGGCTCTTCTATGACGCGCTGGATAGGCGCAACGGCACCGCACTTTTGCATGATGTGTTTTTCGCGCTCGGCCTCGTTGCGGCAGCAGCGGCAATCGCGGTCTGTCTCGTCCACGCGCGCATGCGGCTGCAGATCAAATGGCGCGGCTGGCTGACGCGGCGTCTCATCGGCTACTGGCTCGCCGACCGCCGCTTCTATCAAATGTCGGTGGTTGAGAACGAGGGTTCGAACCCCGAATTTCGCATGACCGAAGACGCACGGTTGGCGACCGAGCCGATCGTGGATTTCGCCATAGGTCTAGCAACGGCCGTGCTGACCGCAGTGGCCTTCGTCGGAATTCTATGGTCGGTCGGCGGCACGATCGAGCTTCCGCTCGGCGGCGACAAAATTTCCATTCCCGGTTACATGGTGTTCGCCGCGCTCGCCTACTCGGCATTGGCTTCTGTTTCGACCCTGATCATCAGCCGCACCCTTGTGGAACGCGTCGCCGAGAAGAACGAAGGCGAGGCTGAGCTGCGCTACGAGCTCGTGCGCGTGCGCGAAAGCGCCGAGACCATCGCACTGCTCGCCGGCGATGCCGATGAAGAGGCGCGGCTCGACGTCACGATCAGCGCGCTGCTGGATCAATGGGTGAAGGTCGCAATCCAACAGGCTAGGCTCACCTGGATCATCAATGGCAATTCGGTTTTCGCGCCGATCGTCCCACTGCTGCTCGGCGCGCCGAAATACCTTTCAGGATCGCTCAGCCTCGGCGAGCTGATGCAGCTCGCCTCCGCCTTCGTGCAGGTGCAGGTCGCACTCAATTGGCTCGTCGAGAATTCCATCCGCCTCGCCGAATGGAACGCGTCCGCGCGGCGCGTCGGCGCGCTCGCCGGCGTGCTGAAATCCTTCGACGAGCGGATCGTCGGCGAGCACGGCACGACAATAGTGCTCGGCGACAGTCCGGACGAAAGTCTGCACATCCGGAACCTGTCCGTCGCGCAAACCAACGGCTCGCTTGTGATCGAGGATCCAGATCTCGTCATCGCGCCAGGCGAGAAGGTCTTGATCAAAGGCGAATCCGGGACGGGCAAGAGCACGCTCATCCGCGCCATGGCCGGCCTGTGGCCCTGGGGGTCGGGCTCGATCCTGCGGCCCACGAATGCTACGATCGAGTTCATGCCGCAGCAGCCTTACATGCCGCTCGGCACCTTGCGCCATGTGTTGGAATATCCGAAGCCGGAGACGCTGCGTTCGGATGAGGACATTCGCGAGGCCATGCAGAAATGCGGGCTGCAACACCTGTCGGCACGTCTCGACGAAGAAGATCAATGGCAAAAGATATTGTCCGGCGGCGAACAGCAGCGCGTCGCTTTTGCCCGAACGCTGTTGAAGAAGCCCGACATCATCATCATGGACGAGGCGACTTCGGCGCTCGACCAATTGAGTCAAGCGCGAGTCATGTCGTTCTTCGAGAACGAGCTGAAGGATGCAACGTTGCTGTCGGTCGCACATCGCCCCGAGCTCGAAGCCTATCATACACGCGAAATTCAACTGAAGCGCCGGGAAGGCGAGCGCAGCGTGCACGCGGTGCAGCGCACCTACTCGCCCCTACGCCGCGTCTGGCGTGGATTGAAAAAGCGCCTTTCACGCACCTAGCCCGCCCGCGACGCAGCACTCTCGTTGGCATGCGGGGCGTCGTGCACCAAAGCCGCGGTTTCCGAATCGCGGTTCCCCTCGCGCGTCATATACTGCGCGCGCGCCAGGGTCGCGAACTTGCCATCGGCTGCGAGAAGCTCGTCGAACGTGCCGCTCTCGACAATGCGGCCGTGCTCGAAAACAAGGATGCGGTCGGCATTGCGGATCGTCGCCAGGCGATGCGCGATGACAAAGGTGGTGCGTCCGTGCGTGGCGCGCTCGAGAGCCGCCTGGATCTGGCGTTCGGTCGTCGCATCGAGCGCGCTCGTGGCTTCGTCGAAAATCATGATCGGCGGATCTTTCAAAAGGGCCCGCGCGATCGACAACCGTTGGCGTTCGCCGCCCGATAGCGAGCGGCCGCGCTCGCCAACCAGCGCCGACACGCCTTCCGGATTGCG
>JAFASC010000202.1 GCA_019244955.1 Methylobacteriaceae bacterium
GCGGCTTTTCCGAATCGCTGCGCCAGGAACTCAAGGGCACGAACGTTGGCGTGACCGTCGTGCATCCCGGCGGCGTCGCAACGTCGATCGCGCGCAACGCGCGCGTGCCGCAGACCATGACCAGGGAAGAATTCAGAGCGGCGGTGGGTCCCGTCGAAGCCCAATTGAAGCTCCCGCCCGCCGCCGCCGCTGAGGCGATCGTCGGCGCGGTTGAGCGGCGTCAGCCGCGGGTGATCGTCGGCTCGGACGCCAAGGTCGCGGCGATGGTCGAGAGACTCGCGCCTGTTGCCAACTGGGAGTGGCTGCAGCGGCTGAGAGGCCGCGCGCCGCGGACCTCCACGTGAGGCTTACTCCAGGACCGCGTGGCCAGCGTCGGCTGCCGGGCCGCCTTTGCGTAAGAGAAAGACGATGGGCATCGCGGCGAGCGCGATCAGCATCATGAATTTGTAATCATCGATATAGGCGATGATCGCCGCCTGCCGCGTGATCTCGGCGTCGAGCGCGGCGCGGCCGACGGCGGTCGTCATGTTCCAGATGCGATGCACGGCGCCGGTGCGTAGCGCTTCATTAAAAGGCGTGACGTGCTCGACGAGCTGCGAATGCACCACCTGAGTGTTGCGGGTGAGCAGGAACATCACGACCGAGATTCCGATACTTGAGCCGAGATTGCGCATCAGGCTGAAGAGCGCCGTTCCCTGTGTACGGAATTCCGCCGTCAGCGTCGCGAACGTGATCGTCGACAGCGGCACGAAGAGGAAGCCGAGGCCGAGACCCTGCTCGACTCCGGTTCGCACGAGCGTGAAGCGTGACACGTCAGGGGTGAAGCCCGTCATCTCCCAGAGAACCGACACGGTCAGCGCCAGGCCGAAGAGAACCAGCAGGCGCGGATCGATGCGATTGATGATCCGCCCGACGATCATCATCGCAACCATCGTGCCGATGCCGCGCGGCGCCAGTACCATGCCGGCGGTCAGTACCGGGTAGTTCATGAGATTTTGCAGATAGGGTGTCAGCAGCGCGAGCGACGCCAAGAGGATGACGCCGACGATAAAAATGAAGAACAGCCCGACGGTGAAATTGCGGTCCCGGAACATGCGCGGGTCGATGAAGGGTCGCTCGGTCGTGAACGTGTGGACGATGAATATGTAGAAAGTGACGAGCGAGATCGTCAGCTCGGCGATGATCTCGCGTGAGCCGAACCAATCCAGCTGCTCGCCGCGATCCAGGAACAATTGCAGCGCCCCGATGGCGATGCTGAGCGTCGTAAAACCAAACCAGTCGAAAGACAGCGCCTGACGGTTTGTCTCCGACAGGAATGCCGAAAGACCGAGGAACGTGACGATGCCGATCGGCACGTTGATGTAAAAAACCCACCGCCAATTGTAATATTCCGTCAGCCAGCCGCCGAGCGTCGGCCCAAGAATCGGCCCGACCATGACGCCGACCCCCCACATCGCCATCGCCGAACCGTGTTTTTCCTTCGGGTAGGAATCGAGCAGCACAGATTGCGACATCGGCACAAGCGGCGCGCCGAACACGCCTTGCGCCAGGCGAAAGAGCACCATTTGCGGGAGCGATTGCGCGACGCCGCAGAGCACGGAGGCAATCGTGAAACCAATGACGGCGATGAGGAACAGCCGCTTGCGTCCGAGCCGGGCGGCCAAAAACCCGGTCACCGGCGTCATGATCGCCGCCGCCACGATGTAGGATGTGAGTACCCAGTTGATCTGGTCCTGTGTCGCCGAGAGACTGCCCTGCATGTAAGGCAGCGCGACATTCGCGATCGTCGTGTCGAGCGCCTGCATGATCGTGGCGAGCATCACGCAAACCGTGAGGATGCCGCGGTTCGGCGTCTCCTGCGTGGCAACGCTCGACATGAGTTTAGATCATCCCGCGCAGGCTCGCGAACAGGCTGCCGAGCGTGCGGGTGTGGCCGGTGTCGATATCGACGACAACGCTCATGCCGGCGCGCAACGGCGGCGCATTGTCGTTGGATTGGACCTTCAGCCGCACCGGCAGGCGCTGCACGACCTTTACCCAATTGCCCGACGAATTCTGCGCCGGAAGCACGGAGAATTGCGCGCCGGTTGCCGGACTGATCGTGGCGACGCTCGCCTTCCATTCGACGCCGGGATAGGCGTCGACGGAAATTTCGGCGGGATCGCCAGGTCGGACGTAAGTGAGGTCCGTCTCCTTGAGATTGGCCTCGACCCAGACGTGATCGCTGGCAACCAGACTGAAGGCTGCCTGCGAAGCCTGCAGATAATTGCCGGGCTGCAGCGTATCGACATTGGTGACGACACCATCGGCCGGCGCGCGCACGATCGTTTGCCGCAAATCGCGCTCGGCCTTGTCGACCTGCGCTTTGGCTTGCAGGTATTGTGGATTCTGTTGCGTCGGCGTGTTCACGTCGCCGCCGAGCTGCGCCAGCACGGAATCGGCCTGGCGCTGCGCCATGGCCAGCCTGTCCTGCGCGGAGCGGAAATCGTGACGCGCCTGGTCGAGCGTCGCTTGCGAGGCGACGGCGCGCGATGCGAGTTCGCTCTGACGCTGTATGCCGAGCTGGTAATAGGCGACGTCGGTCTGCGCGTTCGCCACCGCGGCGAGCTGCTGGCGATACTGCACTTTCAGGGCATCGATCTGATTTGCGATCGCGCCGAGTTGCGCTTTCGCGCCTTGGAGCGCGATCCGATATGGCTCGTCGTCAAGACGGAACAGTATGTCGCCGGCTTTGACGTGCTGATCGTTGTGCACGTCGACTTTCGCAACGATGCCGGACACATCGGTGGCAACCGAGACGATATCGGCTTTGACATAGGCGTCGTCCGTAGAGGCGAAGCGGCCCCCGGTGAGATAAAAATAAAGCGCGCCCGCAAGCACCAGGATCGGCCCGGCAATAAGCAGGATGCGGCGGAGCGAGCCGCGTTTGCGCGGCTGCTTGGCCGCCGGTTCTGGCGCGTTCGGCTTCGGCTGCGATTTGGTTTCGGGAACGAAGGCTTCGGCATCGTCATGCGCGGGCATATCTTTGCGGCGGGGCAGCGCGTGCAATTTGCCGTCGCCTTGAAGCGGCGCGGCTTGCTCTTCTTCCAAGCGTCTTGCTGCTGTCCTAGCCATGCCCGGCTTTCCGTTTCGGTTGCGGCGCGTTGCAGGCGACGAGAAGGTTCGCCTTCATCTGCGTCAGCACGCGGGTGAGCGTCTCGCGGTCGGCTTCGCTCACCCCGGCGAGCGCCTCGGCGCGCGTGAGGTCGCCGAGCTCCTGCATCGAGGCGATGAGCTCATTGGCGGCCGGCCTGAGGAAAAGCTGCCAGACACGCCGGTCGGTCGGATGATTGCGGCGTTCGACGAGAGAAGCGGCTTCGAGGCGGTCGAGCATGCGCGCGAGCGTGATCGGCTCAACGTCGAGAATATCGGCAAGCGCGCTCTGCTGGATGCCCTCGTTGCGGGCGAGATAGGCGAGAACCTGCCATTGCGACCGGGTGAGCCCGAACTCGCGCGCGTTCTGCTCGAAGCGCTTACGCAAGAGCCGCGCAGTATCGTTCAGCAAAAATCCGAGGGTGATTGGAAGGCCGGGCACGTGCGTTTCTCTGAGCCTGCTTTTAGTAAGCTTGCTCAATATGTACGTATTCTACGGAAACTTCAAGACCGCGCCTTTCCTCTCTCAGCCCCGCGCTTGCCGAAGCACCAGCCGGAAAAACTGCGCCATTCCAAAAGTGTAGCGGCGGCGCAGCCGGCCAGGCTCGTGCGCCCAGCGGTGCAGCCACTCAAGCCGCAGCCGCCGCATAGGCTCGGGCGCGCGGGGCACCGCGCCGGCGAGGAAATCGAAGAGGGCACCGACGCCAATCGTGAGCGCGGCGCCTGTGGCGGCGGCATGAGCGGCGGTCCACTCCTCCTGGAGGGGGTTGCCGAGGGCGACGAGCATGATGTCCGGCTGCGCCGCCGCTGCCTCGCGGGCGATCGCCTCAGGCGCGGCGCCAGAGAAGCCGTCGACCGCGCCGCACACGAGGCAGCCATACTGCTCGTCGATGACCGCGGCCGCTTGGGCCACCACCTCCGGCTTCGCGCCATAGAGGAATACCCGCGTCCCTCGCGGTGCGGCCGCGAGCAGCGCCGGGATGAGGTCCGTCCCGTTCAGATTTTCGGGAAACCAGAGGCGGTAGAGGGCCAGCGAGGCAAGATCGACGGCGATACCATCGTTGAGGACGAGAAATCCGTCCAAGGGCCGCGTGCCGTCCGGCTGCGCCGATAATTCCGTCAGCAGGTTCGCGTTGGCAAAGGCGACCCGCGTCGCGACCCTGGCTGCCAGCCGGCCCAGAAGAAACTCGATTGCCTCGCGCTGTCGTGCCACGCTGATCTCGACGCCGAGGATGTTACGTGTCGGGAAAGGCGGCGGATCGAGCGCAGCGATAGTCATTTAGGGCTTGCCCGATGGCATATCGGTTGCTTTCGTTTCCGCCTCGCCAACGCCGGAGAAGTTGTGTCGATCCTTGCGGCCCTGCACCATGTTACGCATTACCGCTACGACCGCCCGGTGGCCATCGGTCCGCAGGTCATCCGGTTGCGGCCGGCGCCGCATTGCCGCACGCGCGTTCCGAGCTACTCGCTGAAAATCCTGCCGGAAAGCCATTTCATCAACTGGCAGCAGGACCCGCACGGTAATTGGCTGGCGCGCCTCGTCTTCACCGGCAAGGCGACCGAGTTCAAGGTCGAGGTTGACCTGACCGCTGATCTCGCGGTGTGGAACCCGTTCGACTTCTTCGTCGAGGACACCGCGGAAGAATTCCCGTTCGCCTACGACCCCGACCTCTCGGCAGATCTTGCACCGTACCTTGAGACGGAGCCGGCGGGGCCGCGGCTTCAGGCGCTTCTCAGCGAAATCGACCGCACGCCGCAAAACACCGTCCAGTTCATCACCGGGCTGAACGCGAAAATCCGCGATCGCGTCGGTTACGTCATCCGCATGGAGCCGGGCGTACAGAGCCCGGACGAGACCCTCGAGCGTGCGTCCGGCTCGTGCCGGGACTCCGCCTGGCTGCTCGTGCAAGCCTTTCGCCATCTCGGGCTCGCCACCCGTTTCGTGTCGGGCTACCTGGTCCAGCTGAAGGCCGACATCGATCCGGTCGAGGGCCCGCAGGGCACCAAACAGGATTTCACCGACCTGCACGCCTGGGCGGAAGTCTACATTCCGGGTGCCGGCTGGATCGGACTTGATCCGACCTCCGGTCTTCTCTGCGCCGAGGGACATATCCCGCTCGCGGCGACCCCGCACTACCGCTCGGCGGCGCCGATATCCGGGATGGTCGAGCCGGCCAATGTCGATTTCTCCTTTGAGATGAACGTCACGCGCGTTGCCGAGGCGCCGCGCATCACGAAACCCTTTGCGGATGAGGATTGGCAGCGGCTCGATGAACTCG
>JAFASC010000217.1 GCA_019244955.1 Methylobacteriaceae bacterium
CAGCGCTGGAGCCGCACGATCCCCTTGCCAGCGCATCCTACCTGGCGATCGCGGAGGTCACAGGCCGGGCCGGTCGCGCGCGCATCCTCGCGGCCGCGGAATTGACCGAGGCTGAGGTTCTGGATCTCGCGGCCGCCGAAATCGCCACAAGAGCGGAAACAATCTTCGATCGCGACAGGCTCGCATTGCGCACCCGCCGTGTTTCGCGACTCGGCGCGATCACGCTGGCGGAGCAGAACCTGCCGGTCGAAGCCGGACCGGAGAGCGCGCGCATCCTTGCCGAAGGCATTGCCGCAAGGGCTCTCGATCGGCTGCCATGGACGACGGCGCAGAAGCAATTGCGCGAGCGCGTCGCCTTTCTGCGCGCTGCCGAGGGCGCGGAATGGCCCGACCTCTCCGACGCGGCGCTCGCGGCAAACCCGGCGGATACCATCGCGCCCTTCGTCGAGCATTGCACCAGCGTCGGCGAGGTCACGGCCGAAGATTTGGATCGGCTGCTTGCGGCGATGTTGCCGTGGCACCTCAAGCGCCGGCTTGAAGACGAGGCGCCGACCCATTTCCCGACGCCCGCGGGCTCATCGCTGCCCATTGACTATGCCGCCGAAGCCGGGCCGACCCTCGAGGTGCGCGTACAGGAATTGTACGGCCTCACCGAACATCCGGCGATCGCCGGGGGGCGCGTGCCGCTGACACTGGCGCTGCTCTCGCCGGCACGGCGGCCGATCCAGATCACCCGGGACCTGCCGGGGTTTTGGAAGGGCTCCTGGGCTGCAATCCGCTCGGAAATGAAGGGCCGCTATCCTCGCCATTTGTGGCCCGAGGACCCGGCGAGTGCGGCGCCCACAAACCGCGCAAAACCGCGCGGGACATGAGCTAGGCAGAAATCGTAAACGGAATATGCGCGGGCGATCAGGCCTTGCGCCACATTGTTTAATCAGGAGGTCAGACAATCGCATTAATGTGCGGGCGAGCTGTTGCAAGCCGACCCCATCTCGTTCGCGCCCATGTCATTCGCGCTAAAACTTGCTTGCTTTGTCTGCGTCCTTGCGCTTGCCGCGGCGGGCCTGATGCCGCGTATTGCCGCGCGGCTCAGCGCGCACGATGTGGGTCCTGCCCAGGCGGCCAGCCCGGTTAACGCGATTGTGCCTGCGCGTGTCGCCGCGGCGGCGCCTAGGAAGGAGCCGGGACCCCCCGCTCCCGAAGCTAAGCGCGCCGCCAGTCCAGCGGCTTCGCGCGATGGCGACGGCTTTGGGTTTCGCCGCGTAGATCTTCCGGTTGGGCCTGGTGGTCATTTCCGGGCGAATGTTGAGATCGACGGACGCACGGTTCCAATGCTGGTCGACACTGGCGCGAGCTACGTCGCACTCTCCGCAGAGGACGCCGATCGGCTCGGCGTGATCACGCGCCCGTCCGACTTCACGCTGAGGATGCATACCGCGAACGGCGTCGCGAAAGCAGCGCCGGTCCGTCTCCACGCCGTGCACGTGGATACGCTTTCCATCTATGATGTCGACGCGATCGTGGCGCAGCCCGGCGCGATGAATGGCAGCTTGCTTGGCATGAGCTTTCTGCGCCGCCTCACGCGCTTTGAAGCGCAGCCGGATCGACTTCGGCTCATCCAATAACGGCACGGCAAAACACGGCTTCCGTTGCCCTACCGGGCAGAGTAGAAGGCGGACCTCCTCCCGCCGCCCTCGCCCAGGACCCGCATGTTTCCGAAGCCCGTTGCTGAACTTAAGCCGAACACCTACGCGTTTGAATCCTCGCCGATGGTGAAGTCGACGGGATTTCGCGAATACGACGCGCGCTGGCTTTTTGAAAAAGAGATCAACCTCATGGGCGTCGAGGCCCTCGGCCTTGGCCTTGGCACGTTGCTGCGTCAGATGGGGATCAAGCCGGAAATCGTGACCGGACACGATTTCCGTTCGTATTCATCCTCGATCAAGCATGCGCTCGTTCTCGGGTTGATGGCAGCCGGCGTGAAAGTTCACGATATCGGCCTGGCGCTTTCGCCGATGGCCTATTTCGCGCAATTCGATCTCGACGTGCCCGCGGTTGCGATGGTCACGGCGTCGCACAACGACAATGGCTGGACCGGCGTGAAGATGGGGGCTCAGCGACCGGTCACCTTTGGGCCGGACGAGATGACGCGGCTGAAAGAGATCGTCCTTGCAGGCAAGTACGAGTATCGCGACGGAGGCTCGTATCGTTTCGTCGAGAACTTTCCGGATCGCTACCTCGCCGATCTTGCCGCGCGGCCGAAGATCAAGCGCAAGCTGAAAGTGGTGGCTGCCTGCGGCAATGGCACGGCCGGCGCCTTCGCACCGAAGCTGCTCGAGGCGCTCGGCTGCGATGTCGTCCCGCTCGATTGCGAGCTCGATTACACCTTTCCGCGCTACAATCCCAATCCCGAAGATATGAAAATGCTGCACGCCATAGCTGACAAGGTGCGCGAGGTGGGTGCCGATGTCGGGCTTGGCTTCGATGGCGACGGCGATCGCTGCGGCGTGGTCGACAATAACGGCGAAGAGATTTTCGCCGACAAGATCGGCGTAATGCTCGCGCGCGATCTTTCAAAGCTGCATCCGAACGCGACCTTTGTTGTCGATGTGAAGTCGACCGGGTTATTCGCGACCGATCCGGAGCTGCAGGCGCGCGGCGCCAAGGCCGATTACTGGAAGACCGGACATTCCTACATCAAGCGGCGCGTGACCGAACTCAAGGCGCTCGCCGGGTTCGAGAAATCCGGGCACTTCTTCTTCAATGCGCCGGTCGGACGCGGCTACGACGATGGCCTATTGACCGCGATCCAGGTGATCGAGATGCTGGACCGCAATCCCGGCAAGTCGATGGCCGATCTTTACGCCGCGCTGCCGCACACCTGGGGCTCCCCGACCATGTCGCCGCATTGCGACGACGAGAAGAAATACGGCGTTGTCGATAAAGTCACGGCGCGGTTCCAAGACATGGAAAAAGCCGGCGAGATGCTTATCGGCAGCAAGATCCGGGATGTCGTCACCGTGAACGGCGTGCGCGTCACCGTAGAGGACGGGACCTGGGGTCTCGTACGGGCCTCCTCAAATAAACCGGAGCTCGTAGTCGTCGTAGAAAGTCCCGTCTCGGAGGCGCGCATGCGCGACATGTTCCACGCAGTCGACAAGATACTGCGTGAAAATCCGGAAGTCGGCGAGTACAATCAGACGATTTGAGCCGGCGAGCGGATTATGGACACTTCGTGCCGGTCGTTGCCTGATATACGAGCGAATTCGAGCCGCGCGGCCGCATATATTGCGTCTGCGCCATGTTGAAGGCCTTCGAAACTTTCCAGTTCCAGATCTGAAAGCTGAAGCCGGGAAGATATTGATAGGTGACGTCGGCGACGACAATCGGACCGCTCGTCGAGGGTGAGGTCGTAAAGCCGGTCGGTATAGTTGTGATCGACACGGGCGCCGCATTGGACGGCGTCAGAAGCTGGCATGGACGTGCCGTTCCACCATTGTTTGCGATCGTCCAGTCGGTTTTGGCCTGACAGCACGTGCCATCGGCCTTGTTGCTCAGCAGGACTTGCGAGACCGTCATCGTAAGCTTCGTCGACGAATACGGCGCCATGATCGCGGCCGACGCCGCGAAAATATTCGACATGATCGAATCGGTTATGTTCGTCGTGCCGCCGGTCTGCAATTGTTGCTGCTGGGCCGTCAGGTCTGCAAGGGTGCGGGCGACAAGCGTCATCCGCTGGCTCGCCATGTAGCCCTTCGAAAGCTCAACGATGCCGAGGTAAAGCGTCAACATGAACGGCAGAATGAGAGCGAACTCGACGGCGGCGATGCCGCGTTGATCTGTTCGGGCCTTGCCGGCGACTCTGGCCCAGATCGAAAGAGGCTTATTCGTCATGGGCTATACGGCTCTGTCTGGAAAACGGCAGCTGCGAGGATAACGTTCGACGTCGGCCCGCCCGTCACTCCGAATATGTTGCTGCCGCCCCCACCCGCGATCGAGAGATACGACGGTAACTGATACATGACCCGCACGACATTGATCGTGTCCGGTCCTCCGGGGCTGAACTGTGCCTGCGATGGAGTCGTGAAGACGTTTTTCGAGGTGTCCGCGGAGGAGAAGTTGCTCGCGACGCGCACGTCTATGATGAGTTTCGTACAGTCGATGAGCTTCGGCAAGGCATTTGCGGGTGTCGTTCCGCCCGATGAGGTTGGGCAGATCAGGTTGCGGAATTGCGCCTGGGTGAGGTTCGACGTTTGTGCCTGACCGGTCATGATCTGGCGCGCTGCGCTCTCGGTTGCACTTTCGAGGAGCTGCGCCGCGAACAGCACGACGGCGGTTTGAAACGTGGCAAGCAGGAGTGCAAGCAATGGAATGGAGATGATCGCAAATTCGACTGCGGCGGCGCCCTTCTCGGCACGTGCGAAGCCCCGGAATGAAGCTCGCGCGCGCATATATCGACCCTGAAGCGGAGCTATAATCGTCTTACGCAAAAACATGCGTACCTCTCGGGGGAGCGCGCGCCGGGGCGCCACCTCATTACCAATCGATTTTCGCGAAAACCTTATGCAACAAGACTTGCGGTCTCGTTACCGGCAGCCATGGCGTTGCCGGCCCACGGAGTAAGTTTTTATCAACCAGGCTATTTCGAGACGCCCGGTTGCGACAGCGCGGTTCGGGCTTTTACATTGCCCGCAACGTCGCCGAGATACTTGCCTTCGTCGCCAAGGTTTATTGTCGGTTCACAGCGCGGTGAGCAGGCGTAGGATTCTCGGCTCATCCCGCGATGCACGATAAGTGCATTGTCCGCCGGATTCACCCGGACGGTGGATTCGGCAACCGGGCTGCCGGCCGAATCCAGCGCGATCAGGTTGGTAGTGCCGTAGCTCTTGCCGGTAATGACCATGAGGCCGTTGGTCTTGAGCGGCGTCACATCGGCGATGATTGGATTGCCGATGACGAGCGTTTGCGTGCGGTCAGGCAGCTTTACGATGCGCGCGCGATCGAGCGTGACCGTGATCGTCTCCTCTGCGCGCGAGCCCTGCGGCACCAGTAAGGCGAGAGCGAGAGACGCCGCACCGACGCGGCAGAGCGCAGGCAGGAACACGGACATGACAACTCCGAACGCAACAACAATCATAAGAAACCGCATTGGTGAAAAAACACTGAACAGCGCAAGAATCCGCAAAGTGGAAGCGCTATTTCATGCGTGTTTAACCACGCGTTCAGAAGCATCGTTCCAAGCGGCATTTGCGGATAAGATTAACGCGATTGCAAGGTGTCTCTTCTAGGTTCCGGCACATTCCCGGCCGCACTCCCATCCTTGTGCCGGACGCGGGACGAACGGAACAAGGAGCAGACACATGAAAAGCATCTTCACGCGGTTCATGAAGGACGAGTCGGGCGCCACGGCGATCGAATACGGCCTTCTCGCAGCGCTGATCAGCGTTGTCATCATCGGCGCGGTCAAGCTCGCCGGGAGCAATCTCAGCAACAAGTTCAACCAGATCGCCAGCAACCTGACCTGATTGTCGCGAAGGTTGATCGAACGGCCCCGCACCCGGGGCCGTTTTTCTTTTCACCAGTTATTAACGTTTGTTTCATCGCTGCCGAGCAAAGTGAGTGAGTCGCTCCTCTTGAAGCATCATCGGGTCGCCATCTAACACCATGCTCGCCCTCCTGCTGATCGTTGGGTTTCCGGCGCTGCTTGCCTACGCCGCCTTCTCCGACCTCTTCACGATGACGATCTCCAACCGGATATCGATCGCTCTCGTGGTGGGCTTCTTCGTTGTGGCAGGCGCGCTTCACCTGCCGATCGAGGCGATCGGCTGGCATGTCGCCTGCGGTCTTGCCGTGCTTGCCGGTACATTTCTGCTTTTCGCCATGGGCTGGATCGGAGGCGGCGACGCCAAGCTCGCCGCGGCGACCGCCCTTTGGCTCGGCTTCGACCACCTGGCGGATTATGGATTGGTCGCGGCGCTCATTGGCGGTGCTCTCACGCTGATCATTCTGCAGCTGCGGAAATTGCCGATGCCCGGCTGGGCGATCAGGCGCGAATGGATCGCGCGCCTGCACGAAACCGACAACGGTATTCCATACGGCATCGCGCTGGCGATTGCCGGGGTGCTCGTCTATCCCGACACCTCTATCTGGGTCTCCGCGATCACCCTTTGAGGGTCGTTCCAGATCGGGAATTGCTCGATTTGGAGAGAGTCGGTTAACCTTAACTTGACGTTTGCCTGCTTCAATCCGGTCAGCCCCAGTGCGCGTATCGGATTGAAAAGCGATGAAAATAGCTCGCGTTGCCATGCTTGGCGTCGCCCTCGCGGCCGGGGGCGCCGCAGCCTATCTCGCCAGCGGGTCAAAGCCGGCCCCGGCTCCGCAGGTCGTGCAAGCGCCTCCGGCTGTGCAGACGGAAGAGGTGCTCGTCGCCGCCAAGGAGCTCAATTTCGGCGCAACCATTGGCGAGGCCGACATGGCCTGGCAGGCGTGGCCGAATACCGGCGCCGGCAAGGGCATATTCATCCGCAGGAGCGAGAATCCGAACGCACTCGCGGATGTAAAAGGCTCGCTTGTGCGCGGCACCTTCCTTGCGGGCGAACCCTTGCGCCGCGACCGCCTCGTCAAGGGACCCACCGCGGGTCTCATGTCGACGATGCTTTCGACCGGTATGAGAGCGGTCGCGATCAATATCGATTCCCAAGGTGCCACCACAGCCGGCGGTTTCATCCTGCCGAACGACCATGTCGACGTGGTGCGCACGTATCGCGACGATGAAGCCACCAAGGCGACCGGCAGTGACGTTGTGGTGACGCAAACGATCCTGACCAATGTTCGCGTACTCGCGATCGGTCAGAACGTGCAGAACAAGAACGGCGAAGCGGTCGTCGTCGGCTCCAATGCAACGCTCGAACTCGACCCGAAGCAGGCCGAGTTGATCATCCTTGCGCAGCGAACCGGCCAGCTTTCGCTGACGCTGCGCGCCATGGTGGATGCCAATAAGTCCGGTGAAAGGTTAGCCGCAGATTCCTCCGACGAATCGGCTTTGACTATCGTGCGCTTCGGTGTCGCGGCGCAGTCGCGTGTGCGTTGATGTCCTGAGTACCTGTCCAACGAGAGCTTCAGTCAGGACCGCCGCTCATGAACCGAGAGTTTGCGAGGAGAATAGCCGGGATGGTCTTTGCCGTCGGCGGCACCCTCATTAGCGCGGCTTCATTGGAGCCGGTTCGCGCAGAGCAGGCCGGCATCGAAAGCGCGCAGCAGGCATTGCTGGCGCGCCGGTTCACGATGGGTGTCGGGCGCTCGATCATCGTCGATCTCCCACGCGATGCGACGGAAATCGTCGTGGCGAATCCCGCGGTTGCCAACGCGGTGGTTCGTTCGCCTCGCAAGATTTTCGTTCTAGCGACCGGTGCGGGTCAGACGACGATCTTCGCGCTTGATCAGCAAGGGCGTCAGATCGCCAACATCGAACTGACGATCGGACGCGATGTCGGCGAGCTAGAACAGATTCTCAAAACGGCGCTGCCGAAATCGGCGATCGTGCCGCGAACGATCAACGATACGATCATCCTGACCGGGTTTGTCGACTCGGCGGGAGAGGCACAGCAAGCCGTGGATATCGCGCGGGGCTTTGCCAGCAAGTTGAGCAGCGCCGCCGCGCCCGGCGCTGCGGCCGGAGCGAAAGTTGCCGACGACGGATCGGTCGTCAATTCGCTGGTCATTCGCGGCCGCGACCAGGTGTCGCTTAAAGTGACGATTGCGGAAGTGCAGCGGCAGGTCCTCAAGCAGCTCGGTGTGGCCACCAACACGGTTGCCGGCGAGAAGCAGGTTGCCGGCGTGTGGGGAAGCTTCACGCAAGACAACCCTTTGTCGCTCAACGGGCAACTCTCGAAAAGCGCGGTCCAGTTCCTGGGCCCGAACAACACGTCGGTGACGCTCAATGCGTTTGAACGCTACGGCGTATCACGTGTGCTGGCAGAGCCGACCGTCACCGCCGTCTCCGGAGAGAATGCGAAATTCATGGTCGGCGGCGAAGTGCCGGTCCCGGCAAGTTCGAGCTGTACGGCGATTGGTACGACAACCCAGGCGCTTTGCACGCCCTCCATCGCCTACAAGCCGATCGGCGTTGAGCTGAATTTCACCCCTGTTGTCCTCTCCGAGGGCCGCATCCTGTTGCGGATCGCCACCGAGGTCACCGAAGTCGATCAACAGAATTCGTTCACCTATGCGGGCGTCACCGTGCCGGGTTTCCGCACGCGCAAACACGAGACCTCGATCGAGCTGCCCTCCGGCGGCTCGATCGCGACCGCCGGCCTGCTCGAGCAGAACGCGCGCAATTCGATCAACGGATTGCCCGCAGTCATGAACCTGCCAATCCTTGGTGCGCTCTTCCGGTCGCGCGATTATCAACGTCTCGAGACGGAGCTCCTGATCGTCGTCACGCCATACATCGTGCGGCCGGTCTCGCCGAACGAGATCGCCAAGCCCGATGATGGATTTGCCGATGCGAGCGACCCGCAAGGTTGGTTGCTCGGCCGCGTCAACCGCCTCTACTCGAGCCGCAACAATCCGGAAGCCGTCCAAAACTATAAAGGGCGCTTCGGTTTCATCACGGACTGATCCCATGCCGAGCCGCACCAGAACGTCGCCCGGTGGAGCAAGTGCAATGCAAGCTCGCGAAAAACCGTCTGCCGGGTTGCGCCCGTTGCTCGGCATCGTCGCGTTGATCGTTTGCGGGTTGCCGCTTGCCGGGTGCGGCGGCGATCGGGTAGTTGCCCAGTCGACGACGCCGCCCGATTATCGTGTTCGCCATCCGATCATCGTCGGGGAAGCCGACTACTCGCTCGACCTGTTCCCGACAGGTCCAAGCGGCAGCCTCGATCCGCGCTCCGTCGATCGGCTGCGCGACTTTGCCCAACGCTACCGCGAGCTCGGTCACGGGCAGATCACGGTGCTCATGCCAACCGGCGGCTCGTACAATCCCGCCGAATCCGCCTCGCTCGCCCATATCCGTCAGGTCTTCGGACCGATGGGGGCGTATGTTGCTGTTGCCCCGTATCCGATCGCCGACCCGACACTTGCCGCGCCTGTGCGCGTCAGCTTTGAGGGCATCAAAGCGCGCCTTCCGCATCGCTGCGGTGACTGGCCGAACGATCTTGCTTCGGGCAGCACGGCGCAGGGTTGGGAAAACAAGACGTGGTGGAATTTCGGCTGCGCCAACCAGAACGCTCTAGCCATGCAAGTCGCCGACCCGCGCGACATCGCGGGCCCGCGCGGCGAGCGTCCGGCGGACACGAATATGCGCATCCGCGCCATAGAGCACGTGCGCAAGGGAGATGATCCCGGAACGAAATGGATCGTGAAGAACAGTAACATCGGCGCCGTCGGGAGCAGTCAATGAGAGTGCTTGAACGGAGCGCTGTCGGCGACACCGAAGCGGAACGGGAGCGGATCGCCCCCGTTCCGCGCATCTCGCTGCAGGCGTTTTGCGAAACGCCGGACCTCGCGACGCTCATCAACGAATCGTGTGCCGATCGCCGCATGGATAAGGCCCATGCAAAGGTTCACATGGGCGGTGCTCCGGCCGCCGTCGAGGCGTTTCGCAGCGCACCGACGCCCAATGTGATCGTAATCGAGTCTGCCGCCGACCGTGCCGAACTCGTTGCTCATCTGGACTCGTTGTCCGAGTTCTGCGACGCCGGAACAAAAGTCATCGTCGCCGGCCGCGTGAACGATATCACGCTCTTTCGCGAGCTCATGGCACGCGGCGTCAGCGAATATCTGGTCATGCCCTTCAGCGTGCTTGACTTCATCCGCGCGGTTTCCTCGCTTTACACGAGCGAAGGCGCCGATCGGCTCGGCCGAATCGTCGCCATCACAGGCGCGAAGGGCGGCGTCGGCGCCTCTACGATCGCACACAATATCGCGTGGTCGGTGGCGCGCTCCTTCGAGACGCAGACGATAATTGCCGATCTCGACCTCGCCTTCGGTACGACCGGGCTCGATTTCAACCAGGATCCGCCGCAGGGAATTGCGGAAGCCGTGTTCGCTCCCGAGCGTCTCGACGCCAATCTGGTCGATCGCTTGCTGTCCAAATGCAGCGACCGATTGAGCATTCTCGCAGCGCCGGCGACCGCCGATCGCGCTTACGATCTGAATGAGAATGCCTTCGACGCACTCATCGATATTTTGCGTTCCGCCGTCCCCTGCGCGATCTTGGACGTGCCGCATACATGGACTTCGTGGTCGCGGCGCATGCTGGTCGGCGCGGATGAGCTCGTTGTCGTCGCGGCGCCCGATCTTGCCAATTTGCGCAATGCCAAGAGCCTGTTCGACGCTCTGCGCGCGGCCCGCCCAAATGACGCAAAACCGAAGCTCATCCTCAATTGCGTCGGTGTGCCGAAACGGCCGGAGATCACGACGAAGGATTTCGCCAAGGCCGTAGAACTCGAGCCGCTCGCGATCATTCCGTTCGAGCCGAAGCTTTTCGGAACGGCGGCGAACAACGGGCAGATGATCGCCGAAGTCGACGCAGGCAGCAAGGTTGCCGATCTTCTCGACGAGATCGGGCGGACCGTTCTCGGTAAAACGGAGCCGCGTAAGAGCAAGCGCGCACTGCTCGATCCGTTGATGTCGCGGCTGCGCCTCAAGGCGTCGTGATCGAGCTGATGGATATCGGCGATGTTCGGTAAGCGTTCAAGCTTCGGAGCCGCGGCCACCGCGCCGGCGCCGGCACCACCAGCCGCGCCGCGGCAGGAAGTGCGCGCGAGCGTCCCCGAAAAAGTGGCGCTCGGCACGGGCGCTCTCCCGCTCGCGCAGGCGGCTGCGCCTGTCGTCGCCGAGACCCGCCGCTCGGACGAGTACTACGTCACGAAGAGCATGATCTTCGGGGCTCTGATCGAAGCCATCGACCTGTCGCAGCTTGCGCGGCTGGACCCGGAGAATGCCCGGGAAGAGATTCGCGACATCGTCAACGAGATCATCTCGATCAAGAACGTGGTCATGTCGATCTCCGAGCAGGAGGAGCTGCTCGAAGATATCTGCAACGACGTGCTCGGTTACGGCCCGCTTGAGCCCTTGCTCGCGCGCGACGACATCGCCGACATCATGGTCAATGGGGCGCAAAAGACGTATATCGAGGTCGCTGGCAAGATCCAGCTGACCAACATCCGCTTCCGCGATAATGCGCAGCTGATGAACATCTGCCAGCGTATCGTCAGTCAGGTTGGGCGGCGTGTCGATGAAAGCTCGCCGATCTGCGACGCGCGCCTCGCCGACGGATCGCGCGTCAACGTCATCGGGCCGCCGCTCGCGATTGACGGGCCGGCGCTCACGATTCGTAAATTCAAGCGCGACAAGCTCACGCTGGATCAGCTCATTCGCTTCGGCTCGATCTCTCCCGAGGGGGGAGAAATCCTCAAGATCATCGGCCGGGTCCGCTGCAATGTGTTGATTTCCGGGGGTACCGGCTCGGGCAAGACGACGCTGCTCAATTGCCTGACCAACTATATCGATCTCGATGAACGGGTCATCACCTGCGAAGACGCGGCCGAATTGCAGCTGCAGCAGCCGCATGTCGTGCGGCTCGAAACCCGGCCGCCCAACCTCGAAGGTACCGGCGCGGTCACGATGCGCGACCTCGTGAAGAACTGTCTGCGTATGCGACCCGAGCGGATCATCGTCGGCGAAGTGCGCGGACCCGAGGCATTCGACTTGTTGCAGGCGATGAACACCGGCCATGACGGCTCGATGGGAACGCTGCATGCGAACTCGCCGCGCGAGGCGCTGAGCCGCCTGGAGTCGATGATCACCATGGGCGGCTTCGCGCTGCCGCCCCGCACAATTCGTGAGATGATCGTCTCGTCGATCGATATCATCATCCAGGCTTCGCGCCTGCGCGACGGCTCGCGACGCATCACGCATGTTACTGAAGTGCTGGGGCTCGAAGGCGAGGTCGTCATCACCCAAGACCTGCTGGTCTACGACATCATCGGCGAAGACGCGAATGGCAAGCTCAAGGGGCGTCACCGCTCGACCGGCATCGGTCGTCCCCGATTCTGGGAGCGCGCCCGCTATTATGGTGAGGAAGAGCGTCTCGCAGCCGCCCTCGATGCTTCCGAACAAGCGAGCTAACGGGAGGCTCGCATGGACGAAGCAACCCTTATAATCGCAGCTCTCGCGACCCTTGCGGTGGGCGGACTGTTCTATGTCTTCGTCTATCCGCACCTCTCGGGCGACATCAAAGCCGAGAAGCGCCAGGCCGCCTTGCAGAAATCCGCGCCACGCCGCTCCGGCGATCGCAGCAACGATCCGCTGCAGCGGCGCAAGCAGATCGCGGAAAGCTTGAAGGAGCTGGACGCAAAAGGAAAAAGCAAGAAGCTAACGCTTGAAGCGCGCATCGCGCAGGCCGGACTCTCCTGGTCGAAACAGAAATTCTATATCGGATCTGCGATCGGCGGTGTCCTAGTCGGCGGATTGTTCTTCCTGATTTCCGATGATCTGTTCATGTCGGCTGGAGCTGCCGCGGCGGCAGGGCTCGGCCTGCCGCGATGGGTGCTCAATTTCATGCGCAAGCGTCGGCTCAAAAAATTCCTGAATGTATTTCCCGATGCCGTGGACGTGATCATCCGCGGCGTAAAAGCCGGTCTGCCGCTTGGCGATTGCATGCGCGTCATCGCGCAAGAGGCCGCAGAGCCCGTCCGCACGGAATTCAAGCTGGCGATCGAGGCGACTGCCTTGGGTCTTTCGCTGGGCGAAGCCTCCGAGCGAATTGTCGAACGCGTGCCGGTCCCGGAAGCAAGCTTTTTTTCGATCGTCATCAACATCCAGCAGAAGGCGGGCGGCAATCTTTCAGAGGCGCTCGCCAACCTGTCTCGCGTTTTGCGCGATCGCAAGAAATTGAAGCAAAAGGTGCAGGCAGTCTCGAGTGAGGCGAAAGCCTCGGCCGCCATTATCGGCAGCTTGCCTTTTATTGTCGGTACGTTGGTCTGGCTTATCAATCCGCACTACATCGAGCTCCTCTGGTTGACATCCGGCGGACGCGTCGTGATCGGGGTATCGCTGACTTGGATGCTGGCCGGCTGCCTGGTGATGCGCAAAATGATCAATTTCGATGTGTAAGCGGATGGTCCGAGTAGCGAGTTAAAACATGGATGCAATCGTCAACTTGCTAAACAGCCGGCAGATGCTGCTCAGCATCTTCGTGGCGATTGCTGTCGTTGCGACGATCCTCAGCCTCGGCATGCCGCTCCTGCAGACGGACTCTTTTGCGAAGCGGATGAAGTCGGTTAGCACCGAACGCGAGCGCATCCGGCAGCGCGAACGCGAGCGGCTTGCCGCGCGCCAGAGCATAAGCCTGCGGCAGGAGCCGAAGGCTTACATGAAGCAGGTGGTCGAGAGCTTCAGCCTGTCGAAATGGCTCGGGACCGAAAAAGCAAAATCGCAGCTCGCCATGGCGGGATATCGCGGACCGCAGGCCGAAATCGGCTTTTTATTCTTTCGCCTTGTCGTGCCGATCGTGCTGTTTGTCGCGGCCATGTTCTACATCGTAGTGCTCGACGATTCCGATTGGCCGCTGCTCATCAAGTTCGGCGGCGCGATCTTTGCCTCCTATGTCGGCATCAAGGCGCCTGAGCTTTTCCTGAAAAACACGACGAGCAAACGCCAAGTCTCGATGCGCAGGTCGTTTCCGGATGCCATGGACCTGCTGCTGATTTGCGTCGAGTCCGGCATGTCGATCGAGCACGCATTTCGCAAGGTCAGCCAGGAGATCGGCGTCCAGTCCGTGCCGCTGGCGGAAGAGTTCACATTGGCGACGGCGGAACTGGCTTACCTGCCGGACCGGCGCCAGGCTTTCGAGAATCTCGGCGCCCGCACCGGCGTCGAGTCTATCCAGCAGATATCGACCGTGCTCATTCAGGCGGAAAAATACGGTACTCCTCTTGGGACGGCACTGCGCGTTGTCGCGCAGGAAAGCCGCGAGGCGCGCATGAGCATGGCGGAGAAGAAAGCCCATTCGCTGCCGCCGAAACTCACCGTTCCGATGATTCTGTTCTTTCTGCCGGTCCTGTTCGCCGTCATCATCACACCCGCCATCATTCAGGTGATGGCGATTCCGTGAATTCGTCGGACCGGTAGCCCTGTGCGTAAAGCAGTGCGGTGAGATCGCAGTGATCGACCCGCGCTTGAGCAGCGGCGGCGACGGCCGGCTTGGCGTGGTAGGCGACGCCCAACCCCGCTTCCTGCAACATCGCGAGATCGTTCGCGCCGTCGCCGATTGCCATCGTCTCGCTTCGGCTGAGACCGAGGCCTGATCTAAGCTCGATCAGCGCAGCGACCTTGGCCTCGCGTCCGAGAATGGGCTCATTGACGCGACCAGAAAAAAGCGCACCATCGACCATCAGAATGTTGGCACGTGCTTCCTGAAAGCCGATGGCGGCGGCGATCTTCTCCGTGAAGACCGTGAACCCGCCGGAGACAAGCACGGTGTGAGCGCCGTTTGCGCGCATCGTTTGCACGAGCGCGCGGCCGCCCGGCGTCAGTACGATACGTTCATCAAGGATGCGGTCGACGATATTGCGTTCCAAACCGCGCAGCAGCGCGACGCGCTCGCGCAAAGCCGGCTCGAACTCGATCTCGCCGCGCATCGCCCGTTCGGTGATCGCGGAGACCTTGTCCTTCAGGCCGACGAAATCGGCGAGTTCGTCGATACATTCCTGCCGGATCATGGTCGAATCCATGTCCGCGAGCAGCAGCTTTTTGCGACGGTGCGTGCGGGGCTGAACAAACACGTCGATCGGCAAGTCGCCAAATGCGGTGCGGATGCGGTCCGCCAATTCCCGCGGCTCAATCTGCTCGCTCGGAGCGAACGCGATGTCTACCGCGATTTCAGGCGCGAGCCATTCCGCGGGTTGCGGATTCGGTAGCAGGGCGGCGGCGCGCGCGAGCGCTGCCTGATGAAGCACCGGCCGATCGTGCGGGGTGACGAGTGTTACGACATGCGTCATAAGCAGGGCGGAACTCATGTGAGGGACTATTGTATTCTGCGATCCTCATCGCAGGCCCGACGGCGAGCGGCAAGTCCGCTCTTGCGCTGCATCTTGCCGAGCGGCTCGGGGGCGCCATCATCAACGCCGATTCGATGCAGGTCTATCGCGATCTGCGCATCCTTACGGCGCGGCCGTCGCAGGCGGAGGAAGCGCGCCTCCCGCATCTTCTATTCGGCACGATCGACGGTGGAACGAACTTTTCGGTCGGCCAATATCTCGCGGCGGCCAGCGCAGCGCTCGAGACTGCGCGCAGCGTGAATCATATCCCGATCTTTGTCGGCGGCACCGGCCTCTATTTCAAGGCGCTGCTGCAGGGTTTGTCGGATATACCCGCCGTTCCCGCGGCGATTCGCGCGCATGTGCGCGAAGAAGCGGCCGGATTATCTGCGCCCGAGCTATATGCGCGCCTCGCCGGATTCGATCCGCAGAGCGCGGCGCGGCTTCGACCGAGCGATCCGCAACGCATCTTGCGTGCCCTCGAAGTTTTCGCGGCAACGGGCCAGTCGCTCGCGTTTTTCCAAGGCGTGCGCGCGAAACCGCTGCTCGATGCACAAAAATGTTTGTGCCTATTCATCGCACCGCCACGCGCCGCCCTGCGCGCCTCGATCGATACGCGCTTCGACGAGATGCTCGCCGGCGGCGCTCTCGCCGAAGTTGAGGCGCTCAAAGATCGTAAGTTCGATCCCGCATTGCCGATCATGCGTGCGCATGGCGTGCCGCATCTCATCGCGCATTTGGACGGCAGACTGACGCTTGAAGAGGCAACGCGGCTCGGCAAGCGCGACACGCGCGCTTACGTCAAGCGCCAGTTCACCTTCGCGCGTCATCAGCTGAAGGAATTTTTGTGGATCGCGCCGGATCAACTTACGCTCCGAGCCAGCGCGCCAGCTCGCCGAGCTCCTTGACGGCGACGTCGACCGGCACCTTTGGAGCGGCTTCGCCCGTGCTCGCACCGTGCTCATCCGGACGCGCCACGTGCGCCGTCATCAGCCCGCATCGTGCCGCCGCGGCGAGATCGGCGGAGTGCGCGGCGACCATCATGCAAGCTTCAGGCGGCAGATCGAACGCCTCGCAGGAGGCGAGATAAACGCGCGGCTTGGGCTTGTAATCGCCGGCGACCTCCGCCCCGAGAATCGCGTCCCACCAGATGCCGTTATGTCGGGCGAGATCGGCCATGAGCGAAATGTTGCCATTGGAGACGGGCGCGAGCAGTGCGTGCGGGCGGAGCCCGGCGAGCCCGGCGGTCACGTCCGGCCACGCGTCGAGCTTGTGCCAGGCGTGGATGAGAGCCTGGCGCGTCGCCTCCTCGGTTTGCTCCAGCCCGAAGCGGGGAAGGATACGCTCCAGATTGCGGCGGTGGACCACATCGAGCCGCGCGAAAGCCTGTCGGCCGGCGCGGATCTCCTCCATGCCGGGCTGGTATTCGCCGCGCCAGGCATCGGCGAAGGCGGACCAGTCGAGGTCGAAGCCTTTCGGTCCGAGCACGGCGCGGGCCTCGCGCGCCACCCCCGATCGCCAATCGACAAGCGTGCCGAACACGTCGAAAAACAATGCCTTGGGTTTTGCAGGCATGCGTCCGCCTCCGGTTCGTGGTGGTCCGGTTTGAGCGCGCCGCGCGGCGCGAAGTCAATCGACGGGAAGTGACGGACACCATGCCTTGCCTCTGGCAGGGCGCGTGTGGCACAACGCGCGGCGCTTTGGGCCGGTGTGTACCGTCCCTCGCGCCTGCTGCCGTAGCTCAGTGGTAGAGCACTCCCTTGGTAAGGGAGAGGTCGAGAGTTCGATCCTCTCTGGCAGCACCAGCCTAACCACCTAATTTTGCTGAAACCCTTGCGTTTGTAAGGGTTTTCGGCCAGTTTCGCGTTACAAACGCGTTACAAAGGGGCAGGGATGGCAGGCCAAACCCGGCACATTCAGAAGCGCGGCGACCACTACTTCGCCCGCCTGGCCGTGCCCGAGGACCTTCGCGACCACGTTGGCAAGATCGAGCTGCGGGAACGGC
>JAFASC010000225.1 GCA_019244955.1 Methylobacteriaceae bacterium
GTCGATGAGCTTGCGCTCATATCCAGTGATAGGGCTGATGCTGATCGTGGACGACAAAGCAAGAATCTCCGGTTGGCGAGAGCTCGCGCAACCGTACCGTTCTGCTGGGGTGTCGGTGGACGTCGCCGGACCCGGAGCAAAAAGGCAAACCCGGATGGGTTTTGCGCAAGCCTGATCCGACATCGCGCCGCCGATTGCTCGGCCTGCGCCAGAGGGGCCCGGATCAACGAATTTTCATATGGGGACGGCGGCTCGGCGCCGCAATCCCCGGCGCTTGCGCGCGCCGGAGTGTAGATGACACGCATGGCCGAACGACATCGGACACGACGCTGATTTCTGGTGTTAACGTCCTTGCACCTGGCCGGGCGGCAGACCCTTGCCGCGGCGCTTCTTCATGTCGGAATTGTATTGCTTCACCGACAGGTTGAGCCCGCGCGCGTTCGGGTCGCGCAGACGGTCGGCCGCGGCGCCCCCGCCCCCGGCATAGGCCGCGCCGACGCCGCAGACAAAGGCAATCAAGGTGAAGACAGGAATATAGCGGTTCATTTTTCCCCCGTGTTTTGAAGGCGCTCAAGCTTAGTGCGAGCTTTGCCCAAGGCAAGCGGCGGCTTCAAAACGGCAGATTGAACACCCGCGCCGGGACGAGCTCGCCGCGCTCGACTATCCCCGTCGCAACGACGACGCCGCCGCAGGCGGCGTAGACGAAACCGTCCGCCGGCGCGTGACGGCCGCGCAGAAGCAGCGGCTGGCCGCGCCTGAGCCGCGCCGCGCTTGAGCGATCGACGACGACGCACGGAAGCTCGTTCAGCCCGGCCTCGACCGGTAGCAGCGCGTGCGCCGCATCGGCGCCCTCTGCTTCGAGCCCGGCGAGCGGCACGGCGTCGACTTCGGTGAACGGCCCGACCCGCGTGCGCCTGAGCGCGGTAACATGGCCGTAGCAGCCCAAAAGCCGGCCGAGATCGCGCGCAATGGCGCGCACATAGGTGCCCTTGCCGCATTGCGCGGAGAAGGTGGCTTTCTCCCCGCTGGCCTCGGCGAGGTCGAGCGCGTGGATCGTCACCTGGCGTGGCTCGATGGTGACGCTCTCGCCGTCGCGGGCGAGATCGTAGGCGCGCTCGCCGGCGATTTTGATTGCGGAAAAAGCCGGCGGTGTCTGCAGGATGTCGCCGATGAAACGCGGCAGCAGCGCTGCGATTTCCGCCGCGCTCGGACGCGCATCGGATGTGTGCACGACCTTGCCGTCGGCGTCATCGGTGTCGGTTTCGACACCCCATCGCACTTCGAACCGATACGCCTTCTCGCCGTCTTGGACGAACGGGACGGTCTTGGTCGCCTCGCCGAAGGCGATCGGCAGGATGCCCGAAGCAAGCGGGTCGAGCGTGCCGGCATGTCCGGCCTTCTTGGCATTGAAGATGCGTTTCAGCCGCGAGACCGCATGCGTCGAGGCCATGCCGATCGGCTTGTCGAGCACGACCCAGCCGTTCACTTCGACGCGCGTGGAGCGGAACTGGCTCATATGTCTCCCGGACGTGCCCGCGCCGTCATTGCGAGGAGCGTTAAGCGACGAAGCAATCCAGGAGCTAAAATTCTTTAACTGTGAAGCGGCGGCTCCTGGATTGCTTCGCTGCGCTCGCAATGACGGTCTTATTTCTTCCCCGCGTCTTGGCGCGGCTGCAAATCCTGCTTGACCTTGTCGGAATTCAAAAGCGCGTCGATCTTGGCGACATTGTCGAAAGACTCGTCGATCTTGAAGCGGATTTCCGGCGCGAATTTCAGATTGATCCGATGCGCGATCTCGGTGCGCAGATACTTCTTGTGGCGATCAAGCGCGGCGATGACCTCGCTTGCATCCTTGCCGCCGAGCGGCATGACATAGACGCTGGCCAGCTTGAGGTCGGGACTCATCTTCACGCGCGGTACGGTGACGACGTGGCCCTCGAGCACGGGATCGTTCATCGCGCCGCGCGTCAGAAGCTCGGCCATGGAATGGCGAATGAGTTCGGCAACCCGCAGCATGCGCTGCGACGGCTCGCCGCCGTTATGATGGGCTCTGGACATGGGGTGAGTTGTTCCGAAACGCGGACTTACGTCCGCGGTTTCAAATGATCATGGTCTCGCAAAAATGAGCGCAGCCCGTCTACAGCGTGCGCTTGATCTCCTCGACGCGGTAGCACTCGATGACATCGCCGACGCGCATATCCTGGTAATTCTCGAAGGCCATGCCGCATTCCTGTCCAGCCTGGACCTCGCGAACCTCGTCCTTGAAGCGCTTCAACGTCGAGAGCTTGCCCTCGTGCACAACGACGTTGTCGCGGATGAGACGTACGTTGGCGCCGCGCTCGACAGTGCCGTCGGTAACCCGGCAGCCCGCAACTTTGCCGACCTTCGAAATCGTGAAGACTTCGAGGATCTGCGCATTGCCGAGCATGGTTTCGCGCAATGTCGGCGCGAGCAGGCCCGACATCGCCGCCTTCACGTCGTCGACGAGATTGTAGATGATATTGTAGTAGCGGATTTCAATGCCGGCGCGCTCGGCCTCCTCGCGCGCCTCCTTGTGGGCGCGAACATTGAAACCGATCACCGCCGCGTTTGAGGCTTCCGCCAGCGTGATGTCGGATTCGGTGATGCCGCCGACGCCGGCGTGAATGACGCGCGCGCCGACTTCATCGGTGCCGAGCTTCTCCAAGGAAGCAATGATCGCTTCGACCGAGCCCTGCACGTCGCCCTTGATGAGCAGCGGGAATTCCTTGCGGCCGGCCGTCTTCACCTGGCTCATCATGTCGGCGAGCGACGTACGGGCCGAGCCGCCGCGGGCGGCGATCTTGTCGCGCTTCTGACGCTCGCGATACGCGGTGATCTCGCGGGCGCGGGCCTCGCTTTCGACGACGGCAACGCGGTCGCCGGCCTCGGGCGCGCCGGAGAAGCCGAGGACCTCCACCGGAGCCGAGGGGCCGGCATCGAGCACCGCCTCGCCCTTGTCGTCGAGAAGGGCGCGGACGCGGCCCCATTGCGTGCCGGCAACGACAATGTCGCCAACGTCCAGCGTGCCCCTTTGCACAAGCACGGTGGCGACCGGCCCGCGGCCGCGGTCGAGCCGCGCCTCGATGACGGTGCCTTCGGCCGCGCGGTCGGCATTGGCCTTGAGGTCGAGCACCTCGGCCTGGAGGGCGATCGCCTCGAGCAGCTTGTCGAGATTGATCTGTTTGGTGGCGGAGACTTCGATCTCGAGCGTCTCGCCACCCATGCTTTCGACCTGCACGTCGTGCTGCAGGAGCTCGGTGCGGACACGGTCGGGCTTGGCGTCGGGTTTGTCGATCTTGTTGATCGCGACGATCATCGGCACCTTGGCGGCGCGGGCGTGGTTGATCGCCTCGATCGTCTGCGGCATGACGCCGTCGTCAGCGGCGACGACGAGGACCACGATGTCCGTCACCTTGGCGCCGCGGGCCCGCATAGCCGTGAACGCGGCGTGGCCGGGTGTGTCGATGAAGGTGATCAACTGCCCGCTCGGCGCGGTCACCTGGTAGGCGCCGATATGCTGCGTGATGCCGCCGGCCTCGCCGGAGACCACATTAGCGTGGCGGATGGCGTCGAGCAGCGACGTTTTGCCATGATCGACGTGGCCCATGATGGTGACGACGGGGGGACGCGGCTCGAGGTGGGCGTCCGCGTCCGGCGTGTCGAACAGACCCTCTTCGACGTCGGATTCGGCGACGCGCTTCACCGTGTGGCCGAGTTCCTCGGCGATGAGCTGCGCGGTGTCGGCGTCGATCACGTCGGTGATCTTACGCATCTCGCCTTCGCGCATCAGCAGCTTGATCACGTCGACGGCGCGTTCCGACATGCGGTTTGCGAGTTCCTGGATGGTGATCGTCTCGGGCAGCACGACCTCCCGAGCGAGCTTCTCCTTCTGGTCGTTGGTGCCGAAGCCCTTGAGGCGCTGCACGCGGCGCCGGAATGAGGCGACGGAGCGCGTCCGCTCGTCATCACCCCCGGTAGCGGTAGTGACGGTAAGACGCCCGCGATTTTTCTCGCCGCCCCGCGACGGGCGCGTTGGCAGCGGCGTTTTCGGCATCGAGAGCGGACGGCGGAACATCGAAGGCCGCTGCTGCTCGCCCGCCTCTCCGGGACGGGCCGTCCCGCCAGTGCCGGGAGCGGCGTCGGACTGCGGCAGCCGGCGACGCGCCTCTTCCTCTGCTTTCCTTTTCGTCTCCGCCTCGCGCTGATGGCGAGCATCTTCGTCGCGTTTGCGGGCCTCGGCGGCCTCGCGTTCGGCTTGCTCGCGCGCCTGGCGCTCAGCTCGGGCCTTGGCGTCGATTTCGGCTAGGCGGCGGTCTTCCTCTTCACGCGAGCGGGAATCGACGAGAGCGCGGGCGCGAGCCTCGCGCTCCTCCTCGGTGAGAGTGCGCAGAACGACGCCGCTGGCGGAGCGAGGCGCGGCGGGGCGGGGCGCCTCGGCAGCCGGGGCCGGCGCCGTCGAGGGCGGCAGGGCGCGGCCGGACGGAGTCGTCGTGGGCTGCGGCCGCACCAAGGGTGCGATGGGCGCCGCGGCCGGTGCGGCGCTCGCCGCGACCGGCTTCTCGCCCGGTCCCGGCCGACGCTTGACCTTCTCGACCACGACCGCCTTCGAGCGGCCATGCGAGAAGCTTTGGCGCACCATGCCCTGCTCGACCGAGCGCTTTAAGGAAAGCGTCTTGCCCGGCACCGATAGGGTCTTCTCCCCACTATTCTTCGTCTCAGTCATTCCTCAAGTCCCGGGCGCACGCCCTTCACGATTTCCCACTCCGGAGCCCGCCTCCGGAGACAAATCCATTTCCCGCGGCTCGTCCGCGCGCCTCACCGAGCGATAGGCAGCAAGCCGGCGGCACCGCGCGAGAAAGGCTCTGCTGGCCGGCTCCGCATCGAGCGCCGCGTGTACCACATTTGCCCGCCCCAGTGCCAAATCCAATTGGCTCGAGGCAAAAAGATTAATCTGCGGCGGACCTTCTGCCCCGAATCTTCGCCGAACCGCCTGCCCGAGTTTGCGGATTCCGTCCGTGCTCGCGTCATTGGCGTGCAAAAGAAGCACGACGTGGCCGGTCCCAATCGCCGTTTCCACTTTCGCGAAGCCGGTGACGACAGCGCCAGCTTTGTTGGCAAGCGATAAATATTGCAGGCAGTCGCGCTCGAGCAGCGCGTCGACGTCGGCCGCAAGATTTGTCTCGGCTTTGGCGCTAGCCTTCAGTCCGCGCGCAAATGCCTGGCGTCGCACAGCCTGTTCAACGATGTCTGCCTGCGCAGTGACCCAAACGCCGCGCCCCGGCAGTTTTGCCTTGATGTCGGCGACAACCGTCCCATCCGGCCCGACAACGAAGCGGATCAGCTCTTCAGGCGCGCGGCGCTCGCGCGTGACGATGCACATCCGCTCCGGGCCATCGCGTTCGGCGGGCGCGCGACGCCGCTCGGCGGAATCGCTTCCGCCGGCCAATGCCGCCTCACCACGTGCCTGCACCAACACGCCGACCAATGCTCCTTAGCTTAATCATTCCGCAGCATGCTGCGGCTCTGCCTCTTCAGCTTCCTGCGTCGGGTGCAAGTCCGCCTCGTCGATCCAGCCGGCCTTGACGCGCGCCTTCATGATCATTGCTTCCGCCTCTTCACGCGACAGATCGAACCCGTCGAGGAAGCCCGAGTGATTGGTCGTCTCGCCGTCCTTCTTCTCGGTCCAGCCCACAAGATCGTCGGTGGCGCAGCCGGCAAGGTCTTCGACGCTCTTCACATCGTTCTCACCAAACTTCACCAGCATCGCAGTCGTGACGCCCTCGATATCTTTCAGTTCGTCCGCGACGCCCAGTTCGCGACGGCGCTCGTCGTTCTCGGCCTCGATGCGGGCGAGATAATTCTGCGCGCGCGAATGGATTTCCTGCGCCGTATCCTCGTCGAAACCCTCGATGCCGGCGAGTTCCGAGGTGTCGACGAACGCGAGTTCCTCGATCGAGCGGAATCCTTCGGAGGCGAGCAATTGCCCGACGACCTCGTCCACGTCGAGCGCCTGCATGAACGTATTGGTGCGCTCGATGAATTCCTTTTGCCGACGCTCCGATTCTTCCGCTTCGGTCAGAATGTCGATATCCCAGCCGGTGAGCTGGGACGCAAGGCGCACATTCTGGCCACGCCGGCCAATCGCCAGGGACAGCTGGTCATCGGGCACGACGACTTCAATGCGCGAGGAATCCTCGTCCAGCACGACCTTCACGACTTCCGCCGGCTGAAGCGCGTTGACGATGAAGGTTGCCGCATCCGGCGACCACGGGATGATATCGATCTTCTCGCCCTGCAGCTCGTTGACGACGGCTTGGACGCGCGAGCCGCGCATACCGACGCAGGCGCCCACCGGATCGATCGAGGAATCGCGCGAGACGACACCAATCTTGGCCCGCGAACCTGGGTCGCGCGCAACCGACTTCACCTCAATGATGCCGTCGTAGATTTCCGGCACTTCCTGACGGAAGAGCTTTGCCATGAATTGCGGATGCGTGCGCGACAGGAAAATCTGCGGGCCACGCTGTTCGCGCCGCACGTCATAGACATAGGCGCGCACGCGATCGCCGGGACGGAACAACTCGCGCGGGATCATCTCATCGCGGCGGATGATCGCCTCGCCGCGGCCGAGATCGACGATCACGTTGCCGTACTCGACTCGCTTGACGAGGCCGTTCACGACCTCGCCGATGCGGTCCTTGTACTCGTCGAACTGGCGGGCGCGCTCGGCGTCGCGGACCTTCTGGACGATGACCTGCTTGGCCGACTGCGCGGCCACGCGGCCGAAATCGAAGGGCGGCAGGGTGTCGGAGATCACGTCGCCGACCAGCGCGCCGGGGTTGTAGCGGCGGGCCTGATCCAGGGTGATCTCGCGGG
>JAFASC010000038.1 GCA_019244955.1 Methylobacteriaceae bacterium
AAAATGTTGCCATCTGCTACAGCCATACTGAAGCTACTCGATCGGCAGCGCGACGAAATGCACCTCGCCCTGCAAACCAGCGACGAGAAGCACCGCGATCTTCTTACCGGAATCCTTCAGCGCCTTCAGTTTCTTGGTAACGTCCGCGGGCTGTGCGACGGGCTCCTGGTTGATCTCGACGATTACCTCGCCTGGTTGGATGCGCTTCTCGGCTGCGCTGGAGCGAGGATCGACGCTCGTCACGACGACGCCAGACTTCACGCTCTCGCGGATCGAGTACTTCTTGCGGAGCTCGTCATTCAGCCCGGAAAACTCGAGACCAAGCGCTTTCTGCACCGAACTGGCAACGGCGCCGCCCTTGGTGGCGTCATTCCTGGAGTTGTCGAGCGAGGCCTGTTTCTCGCCGTCTTCGAGGCGTCCGAGCTTTACGTTCAGAATGACTTCTTTGCCATCCCTGACGACCGTCACCGGAACGTCCTTGCCGACCGGCGTGGCGGCCACAATCTTCGGCAAATCGCGCGACTCCTTGACGTCCTTCCCGTCGAACCTGGTGATGACATCGCCGGTTTTGAGCCCAGCCGGCTTTGCCGGACCTTTGTCATCGACGCCGGCGACGAGCGCGCCCCGGACGGAGCCGAGATTGAGATTTTCGGCGATGGCATCATCGATGTTCTGGATACGGACGCCGAGCCAGCCGCGACGCGTCTCGCCGTATTTCTGCAGCTGATCGATGATCGGCTGCACGGTATTGGCAGGCGTCGCGAATCCGATGCCGATCGAGCCTCCGGAGGGCGACAGGATCGCCGTGTTGATCCCGATCACCTCGCCATCCATGTTGAACAGCGGTCCGCCGGAATTGCCTTTGTTGATCGAGGCGTCTGTCTGGATGTAATTGTCGTAAGGACCGCTCTCGATATTGCGGTTGCGTGCCGAGACGATGCCGGCGGTCACCGAGCCACCGAGGCCGAACGGGTTGCCGACAGCCATGACCCAATCGCCGACGCGGGCTTTGTCGCTGTCGCCGAATTTTACCGCCTTCAACGGCTTGTCAGGCTTCACGCGCAGCACCGCCACGTCGACCTTGGTGTCCTTGCCGACGATCTCGGCCTTCAGTTTCTGGCCGTCGGTAAAAATCACCGTGACTTCATTCGCATCCGCGATGACGTGATTGTTGGTGATCACGATTCCGGATGGATCGATGACGAAACCGGAACCCAGCGAGTTTGAACGGCGCTGCTGCTGCTTCGGACCGTCATCACCGCCCTGCTGCTGGCGGCGCTTGAAAAACTCTTCGAAGAGATCGTCGAACGGCGTGCCCGGCTGAAGCTGGGGCGTGTTGCTTGCGCGTTTGTCTTCGACCATTTGCGTGGCCGAGATATTGACCACTGCGCCGCTGACCTGGTCAGCGAGATCGGCGAGCGAATCGGGCCCGCGCGCGAAGGCGGGAGCAATATCGAAGTGAACGAGGGGCACTGCGCCGAGGCCGAGCACCGCCGCGAGCGTTACGGCGCCGATCGAGTGCCGCAAGGTGCGGCGAAAAAGCGAAATTTTGGCCGGAAACATCCAGTATCCTCCTGAGCCGCCGTAACGGGAGCCGAACGGCCGATCGAGTGACGAGTTAGGTGCAACTCGCGCGCATGGAAGCAAGGTGCAGCAGCAAATCCTTGTTACCGCTGCGCCGAGGCACCGCCTGTCGCGGGTGAGCCGCCAGGCGAGGGAGACGCCCCCTTGCCTGCGGCGCTACCGAAATAGCGGAAGAAGTCCGACGTCGGCGCCGTGACGAAGCGTGTGTCCCGCCCTTTGAATGAGGCATCATAGGCCTGCATCGAGCGGTAAAAGGTGAAGAAATCACGATCCTGACCATATGCCTCGGCAAAGATGCGGTTCCGCTCGGCGTCGCCTTGCCCGCGGATCTGGTCGGCCTGCTGCTGAGCGCTGGCGCGGAGCACGACGACATCGCGGTCGGCCTTAGCCGTGATCTTCTGCGCCTGCTCCGAGCCTTGCGCACGATATTCAGCCGCCTCACGCGCACGTTCCGTCTGCATGCGGCCATAAACCTTTTCGGAAATTTCGCGCGGCAGATCGGCACGGCGGATACGCGCATCGATCGTTCGTACGCCGAAACGGGCACCCTCCGCGTTCACCTGCTCGCGGATTCGCACCATGAGAGCGGCGCGGTCATCGCGCACGATCTGCGTCTGATTGGCTTCGCCGAGAACGCGCCGCACGGCGGAATTTAGCACCGATGCGAGCTGATTGTTGGCACGCTCGATCGTGCCCACCGTCTGGTAGAAGCGCAGCGGATCGACGATGCGGTAGCGCACAAACGCGTCGACTTCGATACGTTGATTGTCGGAAGCGAGCACTTCCTGTTTCGGGCTTTCCAAATCGAGAATACGGTTGTCGAGGAGAACGACGGTCTCAACGAACGGTATCTTGAAGTGCAGGCCGGGTTCGGTGACGAGACCGCGCCCGGCCACCGGCTCACCGAAGCGGAGAACAAGTGCCTGCTCTGTCTGCTTCACCTCGAAAGTGGCGCTGCCGATGATGATCAGGACCACAATCGCGACGCCGACGAGCACAAGTGCGAGAGTGTTTCTCATCGGCGCGCTCCAGTCGGCTGGGGCGACTTGTTCAGCTCATCGAGCGGCAGATACGGCACCACACCTTGCCCATTCGGCTGATCGATGATGACCTTGTCTGCGCCGCCGAGAACGCGTTCCATCGTCTCGAGGTAAAGCCGCTCGCGCGTCACGTCGGGGGCGCGCTTGTACTGCTCGTAGATTTGCAGGAAGCGCGATGTCTGACCGCGCGCTTCTGCGACCGATTGTTCGCGATAGCCCTCGGCTTCCTGGATGATGCGCGCCGCGGCGCCGCGCGCTTCCGGCACGACGCGATTGGCGTATGCGTCCGCTTCGTTGCGCAGCCGCTGAAGATCCTGCTGCGCGGCGGTCACGTCGCGGAAGGCGGAGATCACGGAGGCCGGGGGATCGACGGAGAGAAGCTGCACCTGCAAAACAAGCACGCCGGCCTTGTATTCGTTGAGGACGCGCTGCATCAACTCCTGCGCCGCAGGCTCGATCACTTTGCGCTCGGCGGTGAGAATCTTCTGGATTTGCGAGCGCCCGACGATTTCGCGCATTGCGCTTTCGGCGACGGCTTTGACCGTCTCTTCCTGGTTGCGCACGTTGAAAGCGTAGTCTTCCGGCCGCACCGGATCGATCTGCCAGATCACCCGAAATTTCACGTCGGCGATATTCTCATCGCCGGTCAGCATCAGGCTCTCATCCGGCACGTCGATCTGGGTGGGATTCGCGCGCCCGCTCAGCACGTATTTGGAGCCGACATCCGTCGAATTGCGGTCGGTGACCTTCAGTTTCATGACCGACCCGATCGGATACGGCATGTTGTAATTGAGACCCGCCGATGTCTTGCCAGTGTAGCGGCCAAAGATCAGGTTCAACCCGACCTCGTTCGGCCCGACCGTGTAGAAGCCGCTGCAGGCCCAAGCAAGCAGCGCGATCAGCGCCAGCCACAAGACGCCGCGGCCGCCGAAACCTGAGGGCAGGATATTGCGTAGCCGATCCTGGCTGCGCCGCAACAGCTCTTCGAGGTTTGGCGGCGTCGAGCCGCTCGGCCCCTGGCCCCACGGGCCCTGACCCCAGGGACTCTGGTTATTCGGCTTCCAAGGTCCGCCGCCTTGATCGTTCCAGGGCATAAATTTCGTCCGGTCCCCGCATTGCCCCGCTGGCCCGGCTTATAGGCGAAGCCGGCTCGGGGGACAATCAGAGCCTAAGCGCGCCAATCGTGGCTTTTCGAGGCGAGTGCCTCATCCGGCGGCAAATTTGCGGGGCCAATAGGCCGGCAGATTGGCGCCGTCCTTTTGCCCCCAGCCCTCCTTCGCCGCCTCGTCGTAAATGCATAGCGTATCCTCGGCGAGCGGCAGCTTGGCGCCAAGGCTCTTGGCTTCGGCAATCATCGTGCGCAGGTCCTTGCGGATCGAATCGACGTCGAATGCCGGGGGTATCGCCTCGCCCCCGGCGAGCGCCTTGCCGATGAGCGGCCCGCGGGTCTTCAGGACGCTGGGCGCACCAGATGAATCGGCAAAGAATTCCATCAACTGAACGGGGTCCATGCCGTTCGGCCGGCACAGGATGAAAGCCTCGGCCAGCGCCTGATAGGCGACGATCAGCGGCAGGTTAATCGCAAGCTTCATGCGGGCGCCGGCGCCGACCGGTCCAAAATGCTCGAACCGGCGGCAGAGCTGATCGAGGATGGGTTTGGCGCGCGCGACATCCACGGGCTCGCCCCCCGCCATGCCGAGGAGCTTGCCCTGGCGTGCCGGGCCCGTTGAGCCGCCGACAGGGCATTCGACGAAGGTGCCGCCGCGCGCCCGAACGTCCTTGGCGAGCTTCTCGGACGTCTGCGGCCGCACCGTGCTCATGTCGATGAGGAGCTTGCCGGATAGATCCGCGGCAAGGATGCCGTCCCCAACACGATAGACGCCGTCGATCGCCTCGGCATCGAAGAGGATGGTGACGATCGCCTCGACTTCACCGGCGAGAGCGGCGGGGCTCTTTGCCGCTTTCGCCCCCTTGGCGGTGAGCGCAGCGATCTTTTCCGGCGAGCGGTTCCACACGACGAGGTCGTGCCCGCATTCCATCAAGCGCTCGGCAACCGCGCTTCCCATCTTGCCCAACCCCGCGACGCCGATTTTCATCGTCTGCTCCTATATGACTGCGAGCGACAAATAGCGCGCTTTGCGGTCGGTCAAATTCGCGGGGATTCGATGAAGCAGGTGGGGATCATTGGGCTCGGCATCATGGGCGGCGCGATCGCGCGCAACCTCGCTGCCAAAGGCTGGCGCGTCGTCGGTTTCGACACGAGTGCGGACCGCCGCGACGAGGCGCGCGAGAACGGCGTCATGCTCGCCAGCGGCACGATGGACCTGGCTGGTAAAGCGGAGATCATCCTCACAAGTCTGCCCAGTCCGGCGGCGGTCCACGCGGTTGCTGCCGAAATCGTTGCGGCGAAAGCGCCCAAGCGCATTGTCGTCGAGCTGTCCACTCTCGCGCTCTCCGACAAATTCGCGATGCGCGATGCGCTCGCGTCTGCCGGCCACATTGGCCTCGATTGCCCGTTAAGCGGGACGGGGGCCCAGGCGCAGAAGGGCGATCTCGTCGTGTTCGCGAGCGGCGACACGGCCGCGATCGATCGATGTCGCGCGGTCTTCGCCGATTTCTCGCGCAAGACCGCCGATCTCGGCGAGTTCGGCAACGGCAGCAAGATGAAGTACGTCGCCAACCACCTTGTCGCGGTCCACAATGTCGCCACCGCAGAAGCACTGGTCCTCGGCATGAAATCGGGCCTCGATGCGCAAACGATCATCGAGGTGATCAGCTCGGGCGCCGGCAATTCCCGCGTCTTCGAATTGCGCGCGCCGATGATGGCCGAGAAGAGATACGATCCGCCGACTATGCGCATCACGACATGGAAGAAAGACCTTGACGTGATCGGCGGCTATGCCGGCGAGCTTGGCGTGCCGCTGCCGACCTTCGACGCGACCCTTGCACTTTACTCTGCCGCGAAATCGATGGGTTATGGGGGGCAGGATACCGGCTCGGTTTGCGCGGTGCTCGAGGCGATGGCGGGATTGGAGCGGTAGGGCCTCACAACAAACCCGCGGCGATGTTGATCGTCAGCGCCAGAATGGTCGTGTTGAAGAAAAAAGACACGATGCCGTGCACCAGCGCGAGCGCGCGCATGGTTCGCGACGATGTGGCCACATCTGCGGTCTGCGAAGCAACACCGATGATGTAGGAAAAATAGAGGAAATCGAGGTAATGCGGGTCTTTCGTGCCGGGAAAGATCAGTCCGCCGCGAACGTCTGTCGGATCGGGTGTCCTCAGCTCATCGGCAAAATATTCGTGCGCGTAATGCAGCGTGAATGTCAGGTGCACGAAAAACCATGAGCTGACGATCGTCGTTGCAACAAGGGCAATATGCGCTGTCTTGTCCGAACTCGTCAGGTCCTTCGCTCCGGAAAGCTCGAACACGATCGCCGCAAAGGATGCGATCGCCGCAAAAATCGACAGCGCGAGAAACGCGTATTTGCCATCGTCGGTCACCTGCGCCCGGCGGCGGATGGAAAGGCTGTCGGCTTGCATCATCATGCGAGCGCCGAGGACCAGGTACAGAATCACCGCGCAATTCCAGGCGACGAGAAGCCTGGTTGCCTGCTGCCAATCGTGCGGCTCAATGAGTGCGACCACGACCCCGATGGCAAGGCAAATAAAAAGCCGTGGGCGCGCCTCGATAATGCGCAGCGGCAGAGCGCGCTTGGAAGGCGCGCGCGTCAACTCTGTCGCTCGACGGTGAAATGCGCGGCTTCCGCCAGAACGGCGCCGCGCGCGCCGAAGCCGCCGTCTTTCAGCGCCGCGATCGCTTGCTGCGCGAGCATATCGCGGCGTTTGCGCGCCGCATCGAGGCCAAGCGCTGCCACAAGCGTCGCCTTGTTGCGACCGGCATCTTTCCCCGCCCGTTTGCCGAGCGCGGCTTCATCGCCCTCTTCGTCCAGAATGTCGTCGGCGATCTGAAAGGCTGCGCCGAGTGCGGCGCCGTAGCGTGACAAAGCCACGCTCTGCTTCTCGTCGGCCCCCCCGAGAATGGCGCCGGCATTGACGGCGTAGAGAAGCAGGGCACCGGTCTTCATCGCCTGCAGCTGGCGGACGGCAGCTTCCGTATGCTGTTCGCTCTTCTGCTCGGCCGCGAGATCGAGCACCTGACCGCCAACCATGCCGCCGAGCCCGGACGCGCGCGCGAGCTTCAGTACTAGCTCCGAACGCACCGCAGGATCGGGATGAGTCAACGGGTCGGCAATAACATCGAAAGCGTAAGTGAGCAGCGCATCGCCGGCGAGGATCGCGGTCGCTTCGTCGAATGCCCGATGGGCTGTCGGGCGGCCCCGGCGTAGATCGTCGTCGTCCATCGCCGGCAGATCGTCGTGGACCAGCGAATAGCAATGGATCATTTCGAGCGCGGCCCCGGTGCGCAGCGCCCCTTCATCCTCGCAGCCAAAGAGCCGCGCCGTCTCGATGACCAGAAAGGGCCTCAGCCTCTTGCCGCCGCCGAGCGCCACATAGCGCATCGCCTCGACGAGCCGCGGGGGCCGCGCGGACTCGCCGGGCAGGGTATTGGTCGAGAGCAAGCGGTCGAGCATCGATTCGGTCGCCTGCGCGACATGCTCGAGCCGTTCCCGGAAGCGCCGCCCCGCTGCCTCTCGATCCATCCCTAACCCGCGCGTGTCGTCGAGGCGCGGCTTGCCCGATCGGGTCCGGTCGGTCAAGGCTGCGGCGACCGATGCGCGCCCTGCGGAAGGCCATTCGCTATTTCCTGTTCATAGGCCTCGGGCTCCTCACGGTTCTCGCGGCTCTCATCCTGCTCTGGCGCGCCGTGCCGCCGGTCTCGACTTTGATGGTTGCCCGGTGGGTGACCTTCCGCGGCGTCGAGCGCACTTACGTCCCGCTCGGCCGCATCTCACCGGTTCTGACGGCGGCGGTGGTCACGTCGGAAGATGCGCAGTTTTGCCGCCACCATGGCGTCGATTGGGGCGCGCTCAATGAGGTGATCTCAGACGCCGACGAGGATGGCCCAGCGCGCGGCGCCTCGACGATCACGATGCAAACGGCGAAGAACCTGTTCCTTTGGCCGCAGCGCTCGACCATCCGCAAAGGACTGGAGATTCCACTCGCGCTGGTGCTTGACCGCGCCTGGGGCAAGCGGCGGGTCTTGGAGGTTTACCTCAACATCGCAGAATGGGGCCGCGGTTTATTTGGTGTCGAGGCTGCGGCGCGGCGCTACTTCCACAAAAGCGCGGCCGATCTCACGCAACACCAGGCCTCGCTGCTCGCGACGGCTTTGCCCAATCCGATCCTGCGCAATCCAAGCCGGCCGAACCGGCGGCAGCTTGTCCTGGCGACGATCAACGCGCGACGGGCAGCTGCGAACGAGCCCTATCTCGCTTGTGTGAGGTGAGTCGACACGCTTCTGCTCCGCCGAGCGGTTAACCATGCATGCTTTGAAACCGATTAACCACAATGAAAGGTTTCGGGGTCGCGCATGTGCTAAAAGAGCACAATTTCGCGGCCGAAGTTAAACGCACCGCGGGTAGATATACTCGCCCCGGTTGCCTTATCGCCTGGCTACGCGCCCGGGAACGCTCATGATTTACGCTATTACGCCGGAGAACCGGGACTCCTACGCGCCCTTCGTCGAGCAGCAGTTCCAGATTCGCCATGCGATCTTCGTCAAGGAGAAGGGATGGCAGGAATTCGAGCGCCGCTCGATCTACGAAATGGATCAGTACGACGACGAGGAGGCGATCTACATCCTGGCGGCGGAAGGCGAAAGGGTCGTTGCAGGTTTCCGTCTCTATCCGACCACACGTCCGCATATGCTGGTCAGCGCCTTTCCGCAGCTCGTCGAAGGCGAGGCGCCGCGCGGACCGGATATTCTCGAATGGTCGCGTATTTTCATTGTCCGCGATAAGCGCGACAGCGGCGTGTATTACGAGCTCGGCGCGGCAATGCATGAGTTCTGCTTCGCCAGGGGCATCAAGTCGGTTACAGCTGTCATCCAGATGCCGCGGCTCGCCGTGATGCGGCACGCAGGATTTGCCGTGCGGCCGCTCGGTTTGCCGAAGGACGTCGGCGGCCAGCCTTTCGTTGCCGTCCACGTCGACGTTCGGGAAGACGCCCTCGCCGAGGTCCGGCGTATGGGAAACATCAACGGCCCGGTGATCGTCAATCCAATTCCACCGGCTGCGGCTTCCGCGAGCGTTCACTGAACCGCTCCGAAAAAATGCAGAAATTACCCAATTGCGCTTAGCGCCCGTCCCGCCACGATCCTCACCGCGTGAGCGCGGGAGTGTGTCATGGCGGATCGCGACCAACTTGTCGCCTGGGCGCGAATGATCGTTTCGATGCTCGAGGAAGCCGAGCTGTGGGATGATGTCTATATCGCAATCGCCGGGCATTTGACGTTGCGAGAGGTATTCAGCGCGTTGCTGGAGCGGGAGCTGATCACCGAGGAAGAAGCGCGGGAGCTCGGCATCCACCCGGACGACATTGCGCCGCCCGTTCAAAGCGTCCGCACCCCTATGGGCGCGAACAACGTCGTGCCGATGCGCCGGAGCTAGGGCGCTCACCCCGCCTGAACGAAGCTCTCCAGCACCATCTTGCGGCCTGCTTTGTCGAAATCGACGGTCAGCTTGTTGCCGTCGACGAGTGCCACCGTGCCTGGGCCAAATTTCAAATGAAAGACGCGGGCGCCTTTGGCGAAGGCCGACTTGCCGGTCGACGTCGCAACCAGCTCGCCTTCGATCTGCATCGGGCCGCGGCGCGACGACGAGCCCCAATCGGCACTGCCGCCGCCCTTCCCCCACCCGCTGGCGCGCTCGGAAAATCCGCCTCCATTCCCGCCCGTTGCATTGCGGCGCGCCTGCGCCCGCTGCCAGCCCGGCGTCGCGTAGCTCGAGGCATAGGTGTCCATGTTCTCGAATCGCGACACGCCGTAGCCGCCGTAAGATGACGCGCCGGGCGCCTCCACGACCTCGACGTGGTCGGCCGGCAGATCGTCGAGAAAACGCGAGGGAATTGTTGTCTGCCACAGCCCGCGAATGCGTCGGTTCGTGGCAAACGTAATTTTGGCCCGGCGCTTGGCGCGGGTGAGCCCGACATAAGCGAGGCGCCGCTCCTCCTCGAGCCCGGCGCGGCCGTTCTCGTCGAGCGAACGCTGCGAGGGAAACAGACCTTCCTCCCAGCCCGGTAGATAAACCGTCTCGAATTCGAGCCCCTTCGCCGCATGCAAGGTCATGATCGAGACGCGCGCGCCCGATTCCTTGTCGGCGGTATCCATAACCAGCGAGATATGTTCGAGGAAGCTCGCGAGATTGGGGAATTCGTCCATCGCGCGCACGAGCTCTTTCAAGTTCTCGAGCCGCCCCGCCGCTTCCGCGGTGCGATCGCGCTGCCACATCTCGGTATAGCCGGACTCCTCCAGGATCGCTTCGGCAAGTTCGCCATGCGGCTTTGCATCCACCATCGACGACCAACGGCCAAAATCGGCGAGCAGATCCCGCAAGGTCTGGCGCGGCTTCGCCTTGATCTCGTCGGTCTCCAGTAGTGCGCGGGCGGCGAGCATCAGCGGGACGTTCTCGCGCCGCGCATATTCATGCAGCAGCTGCAATGTCGCGTCCCCAAGGCCGCGCTTCGGCACGTTGATAATGCGCTCGAACGCAAGATCATCGGCAGGCTGCGCGACGCAGCGCAAGTAGGCGAGGGCATCGCGGATTTCGGCCCGCTCATAGAACCGCGGACCGCCAATGACGCGGTAGGGCAGGCCAAGCGTGATGAAGCGCTCTTCGAATTCGCGCATCTGGTAGGATGCGCGCACCAGGATCGCGATCTCTTCGAGCGAGTGCTTTTGCCGCTGCAGCTGCTCGATATCCTCGCCGATATAGCGCGCCTCTTCTTCCGAATCCCAGACGCCGGTGACCTGCGGTTTTGCGCCGAGCTCGCCGTCGGTGAACAGCGTCTTGCCGAGCCGTCCCTGGTTGCGCGCGATCAGATGCGAGGCGGCAGCAAGGATATGCCCGGTCGAACGATAATTGCGCTCAAGACGTATGACCTTGGCGCCGGGAAAATCCTGCTCGAAGCGCAGGATGTTATCGACGTCGGCGCCACGCCAGCCATAGATCGATTGATCGTCGTCCCCGACGCAGCACACGTTGCGGCGTCCCTGGGCCAGGAGTTTCAGCCAGAGATACTGGATCGTGTTGGTGTCCTGATACTCGTCGACGAGAATGTAACGGAAGCGCCGCTGATAGTCGGCGAGCACATCGGCATTCTCGCGGAAGAGCCGCACGCATTCGAGCAGAAGGTCGCCGAAATCTGCGGCATTCAAGACCTTCAGCCGTTCTTGATAGAGCGCGTAGAGGCGGCTGCCCTTGCCCTGTGCAAAAGCTTCCGCCTCGCCCTTCGGAACGCGGGCCGGGTCGAGGCCGCGGTTCTTCCAACTGTCGATCTGTTGCGCCAACGCGCGCGCCGGCCAGCGCTTGTCGTCGACATTCTCGGCCTGAATGACTTGTTTCAACAGCCGAATCTGATCGTCGGTATCGAGAATGGAAAAATTGGACTTCAGTCCGACGAGTTCCGCGTGACGGCGCAGGAGCTTGGTCGAAATCGCGTGAAACGTGCCAAGCCATGGCATGCCTTCGGCAACCGCGCCGGCGAGCAGCACGACGCGCTCACGCATTTCGCGCGCCGCCTTGTTGGTGAAGGTGACCGCGAGGATTTCGTGCGCGCGGGCTTTGCCCGTGGCGATCATGTGGGCGACGCGCGTCGTCAGAACGCGGGTCTTGCCGGTGCCAGCGCCGGCGAGCACGAGAACCGGCCCATCGAGCGCCTCGACTGCCTCGCGCTGCTCGGGATTAAGCGCGGCGAGGTAGGGGACGGCGCCGCCCGGCACAGCCGCACGCGCACGCGCGGCAATGCCGCCGGCCTCGGGCGCGTAATCGGCTTCGAATGGCTCGCCGGTGGCGCGCGGAGAATTGGTGCGCGCGGCGGGAAGGCTGGTCAACAAGGGGCTCCCAGGCCGATCCGCAGGCCCGAATCGGCGTCTCGACCCAATGTGGGGCTTCGGTCCCGCGATGTCACCCGCCGACGGTTAAGGTTAACCTAGGGTTAAGTGAGCGGAAATGTTAAGGCTTGGTATAGTCGGCCGTCGGCACTGCTCTGCCGGGCATGCGGCTTTCCAAGGTTTCGCATTATGGTGGCGTTGAGTTCATCAAGTGGCGGGCGCCCGCCGGTCTCTTTTGCCGAGCGTCTCGCCGGCTCGGATGCGTTCAAGAACCTTTTCCGCGAGGGCATGCTGCTGGTTGAAGAGGCTGCCGCTTATCTGGACGGCGACGGCCGCGACGATTCCAAGCTGCTGCCGCGATCCGAAGCTCTCGCTTATGCCGCCGAAAGCATGCGGCTCACCACCCGTCTCATGCAGCTTGCTTCCTGGCTCCTGCTGCAGCGCGCCGTCAACGAAGGCGAGATGACGCAGAATCAGGCAGCGTCCGAAAAGAACAAGGTCCGGCTGTCGACGCAGGACATCGCCTCACGCCCGGATGTTTTTGCCAGGCTCCCGGAGCGGCTGAAGGACCTCGTCACCCAATCGATCCGCCTACAGGCGCGGATCATCCATCTCGATCAGCTGATCTACGCGAAGACGGTCGAGGTGGCGGCGGAGCCGCCAAGCCCGCTCGCCGCGGAGCGCGAACGGCTGCGGGCCGCTTTCGGGGCGGGTTTCGGTGAAACCGCGCCGGCTTAGACGCTCGCTACTTCTTACCCAGCCCGATCGCGCCGAAGCGCGAGTTGAAGCGTGAGAGGCGTCCGCCTCGGTCGAGCAGCTGCTGTGAGCCTCCGGTCCAAGCCGGATGCGTCTTGGGATCGATGTCGAGATTAAGTGTGTCGCCCTCGCGGCCCCAGGTCGAGCGCGTCACGTATTCCGTGCCGTCGGTCATGACCACCTTGATCGTATGATAATTCGGGTGGATATCGCTTTTCATGGCGGATTTCTCGGCTGATTTCTTCACCGGGAGCGTCGGCAGGCCCGGCGATTGAATTTCAAGGGATTTCCGGCGGCGGACGTGCCGCATTGCGGAATTGCGGGCTGATAGCGCAAAAGACCCGTCTCGACAAGCTGTTGCGTGCCGAGCCTGTTCTGGAGACACATGAAGCGGCCGGTCCCCTTACGACGCGAACACGGCAGCCAAGCGGCGCCGTTGCGCGCGCTCGTGCCGCTTCTGCCCTATGTCGCGCGCTACAAAGGCCGACTCATCGCCGCGCTTGCGGCTCTGTCGGTCGCCTCGGCGGCGACGCTCACCGTACCGCTGGCGGTGCGGCGCATGATCGACCACGGATTCACAGAAAGCAGCGCCGGGCTCATCAACAGCTACTTTGCCGCCATGGTCGCAATCATGCTCGTGCTCGCCTGCGCCTCCGCAGCGAGATATTATTGCGTAACGACGCTCGGCGACCGTATCGTCGCCGATCTCCGGTCCGATCTCTTCAAGCATTTGGCGTATCTCGACGCCGCCTTCTACGACCGCACTAAATCCGGCGAGTTGGTGTCGCGGCTGACCGCGGACACGCTGCAAATGAAGTCGGCGTTCGGGTCATCCGCATCTGTCGCCTTGCGCAATCTCTTCATGTTTGCCGGCGCGACTTCGATGATCGTGCTGACGAGCCCGAAACTTTCGGCGTTCGTGCTGATCGCGATTCCGGTGATCGTCTTGCCCTTAATGACGGCGGGTCGCGGCGTACGCCGGCGTTCCCGGCGCGCCCAGGACGTGCTGGCGGACGCAACCAGCTTCGCGGCCGAAAGCCTGGCTGCGGTTCGTGTCATGCAGGCCTTTACCGCCGAGACGGCGGCAAGCCGCAAATTCACCGCTGCTGCAGAAGCCGCTTACGTTGCCGCGCGCGAGACGACGAGCGCGCGCGCAATCTTGACCGGAATTGCGATGTTCCTCGCCTTTTCCTCCGTCGTCGTCGTGCTGTGGCTCGGCGCGCGCGACGTGCTCGCCGGCGCCATCACGGCGGGGACGTTGTCGCAATTCGTGCTCTATGCTGTGCTCGGCGCCAGCGCGCTTGGCCAATTGTCGGAAGTGTGGAGCGAGATCTCCGCCGCGGCAGGTTCGGCCGGACGCATATCGGAACTGTTGGCCGTCGAGCCGCAGATCACCTCACCTCGGATAGCTACACCGCTCGCGCATTCGCGCGGCGCGATCGCTTTCGATCGCGTGAATTTCGCCTACCCAATCGGTCGCGACGCGCCGACCCTGCACGACCTGTCTTTCCGCGCCGCGCCTGGCCAGACGGTGGCCATCGTCGGTCCCTCCGGTGCAGGAAAATCGACGATCTTTCAGCTCTTGATGCGCTTCTACGATCCGCAGAGCGGCACGATCTTGCTCGACGGCACCGACATCCGGATGCTGCGCGTCGAGGATGTGCGGCGGCAGATCGCGATTGTGCCGCAAGAACCGGTGATCTTCGGCATCAGCGTTGCGGAAAACATCGCCTACGGCGCCGATGGTATTTCCGAAGCGGCCATATGCCAGGCGGCAATACAAGCCGGCGCCGAGGAATTCATCCGCGCCTTGCCCCAGCGCTATGAGACGCGTCTCGGCGAGCGCGGCATGACTCTGTCCGGCGGCCAGCGCCAACGCCTGGCAATTGCCCGCGCGATCGTGCGCGATGCGCCGATCCTGCTCTTGGATGAAGCGACATCGTCGCTCGACGCGGAGAGCGAGGCTCTGGTGCGGGCGGCGCTCGAGCTTTTAATGCGCGGGCGCACGACGCTGGTCATCGCGCACCGCCTGGCGACCGTGCTGAAAGCGGATCGGATCCTAGTGATGGATGCTGGCCGAATTCTTGAGCAAGGCACACATGCTTCACTTGTGGCCGCGGGCGGGCTTTATGCCCGGCTCGCGCGCTTGCAGTTCGAGACAGGCCCGCTCCCCGACGCCGCGGAATAGCAGCGCACCGCGCAAGTCCTGACGCCCAATCGCTGCGGTGTCGATCCGTTAGGTTCGCGGTCAAGCGCTTCATCACCGGCGGTTTGTTGAGCGAGCGGAACATCGCGCAATGGGCGGCATTATCTCCCGTCTGCTCCTGTGGCTGAACAGCGCAACCGGAGCGGCTGGCTCCGGCAGAGGAGGATTTACGATGCGCGTTGCCAAGCTGTTTGGACTGGTCGTTGTCGCGCTCGCGCCGCTGACCTTCGCTCCCGCCGAGGCGAGCGACTCGCTTCTCCCGAGCGCCTCGATGCTTCTCACGGAACCACTAGCATCGAAGGTTCAGAACTTCTCCCCGGTGCGCACCGCGGTCATCAACTGCACGTGGACCTGTTCCGGAATCCGGACCGAGACTCTCTGTCCGTCCGGAACGCATTGTTCGTGCACCTGCACCAGCGCCGGACCGTACTGCGAGTGCGTCGTCCCGCCATGAACTAGAGTAGAGTTGGACCTCGTACGTCCTGGTGCGCAGGATCGCTTGCAAGGTTTTGCGCATCAGGAGATGCGTGGTCCAAACCTATCTAGGCATCAGTACCCAGTAATCCAGGTCGAGGATCACGGCGGGATCGTATTCCTTGCCGCTCTTCTCGGGAAAATCGGCGCAGGCGCGGTCCTTCGTTGCGATCGTGCGGACGCGCAGCGCCCCGACATCGTTGCGGCCGGGAATCTCGGCGCGATCGAGAATCTCCGACCAGGCGAAAACCGTCTGCCCGGCAAAAAGCGGCGCGACATGGCGTCCGCCATTGATGGCAGCGACGTGAAACGCGTTGGCGAGACCATTGAACGACAGCGCGCGCGCGAGCGAGATGACGTGCCCGCCATAAATGAGCCGGCGGCCGAAACGGCCCTGTCCTTCCGAGAATTGGTTGAAGTGCACTTTCGCGGTGTTCTGATAAAGCCGCGTCGCGAGCTGATGCTCGGCCTCTTCCACGGTCATGCCGTCGACGTGATCGATTTTCTCGCCGACCGAATAACCGCTCCACACATGCGGCGAGCCGGCGAGCACGCGATCATAAGCGCTCGCCCTTAGCCGCGGGCAGGCGGCGCCGATCGCGTCGGCATTCAGCGTCGAAGGCAGCTGCGGCACCTTCTCCTCGGCTATCGCGGCGGCCGCCTCGCGCTTGCGCACCATTACCCAGCGCACATAGTCGAGCACGGCCTCGCCGTTCTGGTTCACCCCGCGCGAGCGCACATAGACGACGCCGGTTTGCTTGTTCGAATTTTCCTTGAGCCCAATGATCTCGGAGTTCGCCGAGAGCGTGTCGCTGGGAAAGACCGGCTGCAAGAACCGGCAATCGGCGTAACCGAGATTGGCGACGGCATTCAGGGAAATGTCCGGCACGGTCTTGCCGAAAACGATGTGGAAGACGAGGAGATCGTCGATCGGGCTTTTGGGATAGCCGATCGCTTGCGCAAAGGCGTCCGAGGATTGCACCGCGAAGCGCGATCCGTAGAGGGCCGTGTACAGCGCCGCATCCGCCGATCTTACGGTGCGCGGCGTCGCGTGGCGGATCACCTCACCGAGACGGAAATCCTCGAAAAAATTTCCGGCGCTGGTCTTTGCTTTCCCGCTCAATAGGCGATCACCAGCGGATAGAGATAGTAGGCGATCACGCGCTCCAGGAAGAAAATCAGTAATAACAGTACGACTGGCGAAATATCGAGCCCACCCAAATTGGGCAAGACGTTGCGTATCGGCCTCAACACCGGCTCGGTGAGCGCGTTCAGCGTGTTCCACACCGCGCGAACGAAGTCACTGCGGAAATTCACGACATCGAAAGCGATCAGCCATGACATGATCGCGGTGGCAATCACCACCCAGGTATAAAGCTGCAAAATCAACAGAATGAGATCGAGAATCGCGCGCATGGAACCTGCTTTGGCGGGAAGGCGTGCCTCATTTAGCTACGCCACGCTTGCGCATCAACCCTGCGCCCTGTGTGGCACGCTGCTCTTGACCCGCTGCAGCGCGCGGCGTATCGCCGTCAGCGGGACACCTCTCCCCAACGAGAGGCGCCCATCTGAAAGGATGGACTATGACTACGATTATCACCAGGCCCGGCACGCGGCCGGCGAACCCCTGCTTTTCATCCGGCCCGTGTGCGAAGCGCCCCGGCTGGGCCCCGGAAATCCTGAAAAACGCGCCGCTCGGCCGCTCGCATCGCGCCAAGGCCGGCAAATCGAAACTCGAGGCGGCAATCGCGCTCACCCGCGAGGTGCTGCAGGTTCCCGCCGATCACCGCATCGGCATTGTGCCGGCGTCCGACACCGGCGCCGTCGAGATGGCCATGTGGTCGCTTCTCGGCGCGCGTCCCGTCGACGTGCTCGCCTGGGAATCGTTTGGCGAGGGTTGGGTCACGGACGCGGTGAAGCAGCTGAAGCTGAAGGACGCGCGCGTGCTGAAAACCGATTACGGCGACATCGTCGATCTCAAAAGCGTCGACTGCGACCACGACGTGATCTTCACCTGGAACGGCACGACGTCTGGCGTGCGCGTGCCGAACGCCGACTGGATCCAGGCCGATCGCAAGGGCCTGACCATCTGCGATGCGACCTCCGCGGCCTTCGCGCAGCGCCTTGATTTCGCAAAACTCGATGTCGTGACCTTCTCCTGGCAAAAGGTGCTCGGCGGCGAGGCCGCACATGGCATGCTGATCCTGTCGCCGCGCGCGGTCGAGCGGCTCGAGACCTACACTCCGCCATGGCCGCTGCCAAAAATCTTTCGCATGACCAAGGGCGGCAAACTCATCGACGGCATTTTCAAAGGCGAGACCATCAACACGCCCTCGATGTTCTGCGTCGAGGATTATCTCGATGCGCTGAATTGGGCGAAGTCGATCGGCGGACTGGATGCCCTGATCGCGCGCGCCGATGCCAACACCAAAGTCATCGCCGATTGGGTGGCGAAGACGCACTGGATCGATTTTTTGGCCAAGGACGCGGGGACGCGGTCGAACACGAGCGTGTGTCTGAAGGTCGTCGATCCTGCCGTAACCGCGCTTTCCGCCGACTCGCAGGCAGCGTTTGCGAAGGAACTCGCGACGCGGCTGGAAAAGGAAGGCGTCGCCTACGACATCGGCGCGTATCGCGATGCGCCCGCGGGCCTGCGCATCTGGTGCGGCGCGACAGTCGAGCGCGCCGATGTCGAAGCGCTGACGCATTGGCTCGATTGGGCTTATGCGCAGGCGAAATCCGCTCTGCCGAAAGCGGCGTAGGCGCAAACCCTCTCCCCTTGCGGGAGAGGGTGGCCTGCGAAGCAGGCCGGGTGAGGGGTGACCCTCATGAACATTCCCCTCATCCGCCTCGCGTTCCGCGAGGCACCTTCTCCCACAAGGGGAGAAGGACCGCTCGCTGGATAAAGATCATGTCCCCTCGCGTTCTCATCTCCGATGCCCTCTCCCCCGCCGCCGTCGCGATCTTCAAGCAGCGCGGAGTCGAGGTCGATTTCCAGCCCAACCTCGGCAAGGACAAAGACAAGCTCGCCGCAATTATCGGTGAGTATGACGGCCTCGCCATTCGCTCGGCGACGAAGGTCACGTCAAAAGTGCTGGAGAATGCCTCGCGGCTTAAAGTGATCGGGCGCGCCGGCATCGGCGTCGACAATGTCGACATTCCCGCCGCGACGGCGAAGGGCGTCATTGTCATGAACACGCCGTTCGGAAATTCGATCACCACCGCCGAACATGCGATCGCAATGATGTTCGCGTTGGCGCGAGAAATTCCTGCCGCCGACATCTCGACGCAAGCGGGGAAGTGGGAGAAGAACCGCTTCATGGGTGTCGAGATTACGGGCAAGGTGCTCGGCATCATCGGCTGCGGCAATATCGGCTCGATCGTGGCCGAGCGGGCGATCGGGCTGCACATGCGGGTCATCGCCTACGATCCGTTCCTGTCGCCGGAACGGGCGCAAGATATCGGCGTCGAAAAGGTCGATCTTGACGATCTGCTCGCCCGCGCCGACTTCATTTCGCTGCACACGCCGTTGACGGCGCAGACCAAGAACATCCTGTCGGCGGAAAATCTGGCCAAGACCAAAAAAGGCGTACGCATCATCAATTGCGCCCGCGGCGGCTTGGTCGACGAGGCTGCTCTGCGCAAGCTTCTCGAGTCCGGTCATGTCGCCGGCGCCGCGTTCGATGTGTTCACGACCGAGCCGGCGACCGAGAACCCGCTCTTCGGCCATCCCAATGTCGTTGCGACGCCGCATCTCGGCGCGGCCACCAACGAGGCGCAGGAAAATGTGGCGCTGCAAGTTGCCGAGCAGATGTCGGATTATCTGACCCGCGGCGCCATCTCGAACGCGGTGAACTTTCCCTCGATCACGGCGGAGGAGGCGCCAAAATTGAAGCCGTTCATCGCGCTTGCCGAGCGGCTCGGCTCCTTCGCCGGGCAGCTGACCGAGTCCGGCCTGACCAAGGTGACGATCACCTATGAAGGGCACGCGGCGGAGCTGAAGACCAAGGCATTGACCGCCTCGGCAATTGCCGGCTTGTTGCGGCCGCTTCTCTCGGACGTGAACGTCGTCTCGGCCCCGATCGTCGCAAAGGAGCGGGGCATCGTCATCGACGAGGTCACTCGCGCGGCCGAGGGCGATTACGAGTCGCTAATCACGCTCACGGTGCAGACCGAGCGGCAGGAGCGCTCGGTCGCCGGTACGGTCTTTCACGATGGCAAGCCGCGGATAACGATGATTAAGGACATCAAAATGGATGCAGAATTCGCCCCATCGATGATTTACGTCAGCAATGAGGACCGGCCTGGCTTCATTGGCCGCTTTGCCAGCCTCCTCGGCGACGCCGGCATCAACATTGCGACCTTCGCGCTCGGCCGCGACCGCGAGGGCGGTTCGGCGATCGCGCTCGTCCAGGTCGACGGCAAAGTGCCCGAGACGGCGCTCGCCGGGATTCAACGGATCGAAGGGGTACGACAGGCTAAGGCGCTGAGCTTTTAGCCTGGACGCCGCCGTCATCGCGAGCGCAGCGAAGCAATCCACCGCCGCTCGTCGAGTGCTTCGTCCCTCACTCTCCGGCACTGACCGGCCCATCACATCCCCAAATAGGACCGGCGAACGCGATCATCGGCCAAAAGCTCCGCGCCGCTGCCGGACAGCGTGATGGCACCGTTCTCCAGGACGTAGGCGTGGTTCGCGAGCCGTAGCGAGGCGGCGACGTTCTGCTCGACCAACATGCAGGTCATGCCGTCGCGATTGAGCTCGCGGATCACCTCAAGCACCCGCGCAACGATGGCGGGTGCGAGGCCGAGGGACGGCTCATCGAACATGATCAGCTCGGGCTCACCCATAAGGCAGCGCGCGATCGCCAGCATCTGCTGCTCGCCTCCAGAGAGCGTGCCGGCGGCCTGCGTCGCACGTTCGGCCAGGATCGGAAACAGTGCAAACATGCGCTCGAGGTTGTGCGCGCGGCGCCCGCGGGCGCGGGGCAGGAGCGAGCCGGTGAGCAGGTTCTCGCGCACACTGAGGGTCGGAAAAATCTGCCGGCCCTCGGCGACCTGGCCGATGCCGAAATCGCAAACGCTCGAACTCGGCAGGCCGGCAATATCGCGACTCCTGAAGCGGATTGCCCCGCGCGCCGGTCTCAGCATGCCGCCTATGGCGCGGATGAGCGAGGTCTTTCCCGCGCCGTTGGCGCCGACGATCGCCACGATCTCGCCCTGCGGCACATCAAGCGAGACCCCGGAAAGCGCCTGCGCGTCGCCATAGAAGAGATCGAGGTTTTCGACCGATAGCATCAGGCGAAGGCCTCGGCGCCAAGATAGGATTCGATGACGCGGGCGTCCCGCGTGACTTCCGTCGGCGTGCCCTCGGCGATTGTTGCGCCGTGATGCAAGACGTGGACGCGTGTAGCCAGCGCCATCACCGCGCGCATGACATGCTCGATCATGAGAATCGTGATGCTCTCTTCGCGATTGATGCCGCGCAGGATCTCAACCATGCGGTCGGTCTCTGTCGGACGCAGGCCGGCCATCACTTCGTCGAGCAGGAGAAGTTTTGGCCGGGTCGCCAGCGCGCGCGCAACTTCGAGCCGCTTGCGGTCGGGCAAGGTGAGTCCGTGCGCCTTGCGGTCGCGCTTGTCCCAGAGATCGAGGCGGCGCAAGATTTCGCCCGCCTGCGCATAGGAGCTATCCATGTCCGGCGCGCGCAGCATCGCACCGATCGCCGCGTTCTCCATGACCGTCAGTTCGGCGAATGGCCGGACGATCTGGAAGGTGCGGGCGATACCGAGCTGGCAAATGTGTTCGGGCGCGGCGCGGTCAATGCGTTCGCCCTCGAAGCTGATCGTGCCCGTGTCGGGCGGGAAAACACCTGCGATCAGATTGAATAACGTCGTCTTGCCGGCGCCGTTCGGGCCAATCACGGCGAACATCGCGCCAGCGTCGACTTGCAGCGAGACATTATCCACCGCGACAAGACCACGGAACCGTTTCGTCACGCGATTGACGGCGAGCAGGGTCATCGCCCTACGCTTCGCAAGCGCAACAGGCTGGCAAGTCGCGGCCACAGCCCGGTCGGCACCCCGGCAATGATCGCCATCAGGAAGAGTCCGAAGACCAGCGCCTTCGTCCCGGGCGCATTGAGGCCGATCGCGCCGGTGATTGAGATCAACACTTCTCCAAGCGGCGCGAGAACGAACGCGCCGAGAATCGGCCCGAACAGCGTTCCGACCCCGCCGATGATCGGCGCGAGAATGAGGTCGATCGAGCGCGAAATGTCGAAAATCTGCGAGGGGAAAAGATTGTTCGCATAAAACGCCTGAAACACGCCGGCAATGCCGGTCATCCCCGCCGACAGAAGCAGCGCCGACATGCGCGCACGATTAATGTGGATGCCGAGCGCCTGCGCCGCTTCCGGATCTTCGCGCACCGCCAGCCAGCGATGACCGAGGCGCGAGCGGCGCAAGACAGCGCAGAGCAAGAATGCACCGGCAGCAAGTAGCAGCGCGAGGTAATAAAAGAAGGTCGGGCCGCTGCGCAAATTCCACCACTGACCCTGGTCTTCCGATCGCACCGGCAGGAAAAACCCGCCGGCCCCGCCGGTAAAGCCGATATGGTCGAAGCCGATGCGCGCTACTTCGGCGAAAGCAATGGTCAACAGCGCGAAGTAGACGCCTTCGATGCGGAAGCGGAAGGCGAGCCAGCCGAGGAGGGCGGCCACGGCCACACAGACGGCTACGGCCGGAAACACCCCAAGCCACGGCCCGATGCCGAAATGCACGTAAAGTCCGGCCGAGATATAAGCGGCAAGCCCGAGATACAGCGCATGACCAAGCGAGAGCAGTCCGGCAAACCCCAACAGGATGTTCCAGGCCTGGCCGGTGTAGGCCGCGAGGCAGACTAGGATCAGCACGGAGACCAGATACCGGTCGAGGACGAGCGGCGCCGCGAGCATGACGACGGCAAGCAGGACGAGGAGAACACGCGCGCGCGTCGATACCCCGGCAAAAAGCTCCGCGATCACGCCGGCTTTCCGACGAGGCCCTGCGGGCGGAATGCCAGCACGCCGACGAGCAGCGCGAACGAGACCATGCTTTTCATCGACGGCTCGACGAGGATGCTGGCGAGCGCTTCAACGACGCCGATCAGCAAACCACCGAGCAGCGCGCCGGCCATGGATCCGAGCCCGCCGACGATGACGATTGTGAAGGCGAGCAGGGTGAAGGACGGCGCCAGCATCGGTGTCACATCTGTGAGCGCCACCATGATGGCGCCCGCTGCTCCGGCGCAGGCGAGACCGAGCCCGAATGTCAGCGCGTACAATTTCTTCACGTCGAGCCCGACGACGGCGGCGCCGGTGAGATTGTCGGCGCAGGCACGGATCGCTGTCCCGAGCAACGTGAAGCGGAAGAAAGCGAAGAGCGCCGCGCTGACGACAACCGCCGCAGCCGCGGCATAAGCGCGGACCTTGTCGACAATGATCGGACCGATAAACCAGCTGTCATAGGAATAGGAAAGGTTGGTGTGACGCGAATCCGGGCCGAAAATCATCAACAGCGCGTTGACGAGCACGATAGCAAGGCCGACGAGCAGGATGAATTGATCGTGCTGCGGCCGGACGATGAACGGCTGCACCACAAAGCGCTGCAGCAGCCATCCAATGACAAAGAACAGCGCCGCAACCGGGATCGCGGCGAGGATCGGATCAACATGGAGCGCGGTGAAGAGCACGAACGCGGCATACATCGCCAGCACCGCGAATTCGCCGTGGGCGAAATTGACGACGCGCACGACCCCGAAAATGACCGAAAGGCCAAGTGCCATTAGCCCATAGACGAGGCCGGTCAGTATGCCCTGGAGAAGAACCTCGAGATAAAGCGACAAGGTCATGCGAAGACGCCGATGGCCAGGACAAGCCCGGCCATCATCGTGGGACGCTCTGTCCCAGCACTTATCAGCTGCGTCCCTGCCAACTCGGCATCGGCAGCACGGGTTGCGCCGCGGCGACATCGGCCGGCAGCACGACGGTCGGCGTGCGTTTTAGATTCTGCACGACGGCAGAGCCGATATTCGTGTTCTGGCCCTTCTCGTCGAAGGCGATCGGCCCGCCGATGATCACGTGGTCGGTGAGTTTCGTCTCTTTCACTGCCTTCATCAGCGTCGGACCGTCGGCCGTCCCGGCGCGCTTGAACGCGTCCGCGGCGATGAGCAGCGCCTCGAACGTGAAGCCCGCATTGAAGCAATCGACGGCGAAGCGGTGTGACGGGTTCGCCTGCTTGAACGAGGCCTCCAGCGCCTGGGTCATCTGCGACTTCGGGTTTGCCC
>JAFASC010000268.1 GCA_019244955.1 Methylobacteriaceae bacterium
CGAGGACGAACGTCGTCTCCGACAGATTGAACTCGCGCGCAATCGACTGCATTCGGGCGCTATCGAGCCCGAAACCATCAAGCACCACGGCAAGTGGATTGCCCGCTAGCGGACGATCCGTGAACACGTCGAGCGTGAAGAAGCGTCGGTTCATAAGTGGCACTCAGGATCGATCGCGCAAAACCGCGCAGGACACGGCAGCGTAACGCTCTACCTCGTGCCAGACATTCCTGTCATTTGCATCCATCACATAGCGGACATGCGGCAGCTTCCAGAGCGCCGCGGGGATGTCTTGCGGCGAGGGATGTCCGCTTTCGAGCGGGAATACCACCGCGACGGGTGCATCTGCTCGTGCGCAGAGGCGAACAAGCGCCGGGCGTGTAACCTCTCGTATGGCGCTGTCACCGACCCATTTCCACGGCGCAAATGCGTTTGCGGCAATAAGCCCGTTGTCGAGCAAGAACTGTGCTCGTTCCCGCCATGCCATCGCGAGCTGTCGCGAGAACACGGCGCTGAATGACTGCGAGACGGAAGCCCATTGTGGGCGGTGCAAGATCTGCCACCCTTCGCTTTTGGCATCGATCCACAGGATTTCGCCCGGGCGTTCATCCAATAGACTCGCAAACTCCGGCGGCGGATCGAGCTCTTCCATGTCGACTGCTGCAAGCGGTCGTGACGACCACAATAGCGCGGCGCCGACGATCAGGGCTGATCCGCCGCATAGGCCGACTGACGTTTGGTATCGAAAGCGCCAGGTTCGATGGAACCACAGAGCCGCCAGAACGCAGACGGGCAGCGCCGCAACATCGCCGCGCAATCCGAACAGCACGCCGAGGAACCACCCCGCCGGAAGTGCCGAGATGAACTCTAGGTATCGGCTCGCAATGCTCACATACGAGACCAGGATCGCGCAGGCGATGGCGATCCAGACGGTCGCGACGAAGCGCGGTGCAATCGGGGTCCCCGAGGGTCGAAACCGCAGGAGGAGAGCGAGGACCGCCGCCACTGCCGTGGCCAAAAAGGCGCCCTGGAAGAACCAGCCGAACGTCAGCAGGGCCAGAATGACGCGTGCGTCTTGAGGAGACGCTTGCTTGCTCCACAAACGCGCAATGCAGATCGCATAGGCAAAATGTGCGAGGACAGCCATCAACCAAGTTGAACGCCAGACCTGCGCCTGCACGACCAACAGGCTCGGCCAGATGTCGCCAAGCGCCGCCGCAAAACCGACGCCGCCCGCCCCAACGAGCAGGCATGCGATGAAGACGGAACGGACGGGTCCGGAGGTGAGGCTTGCGGCTGCGATGAGCGTTACTGCCTGAATGATCAGACTGCTGAAGCTGCGCGAATGCCACAATGTGGGGAACATGTGCGGGCTCGATTGCACGATCAATCCGAGCCATTCATCATCCATCCTTATGAGCAACCGGTCGAAAACCGGCGTGCCCGCCCAACCGAGAATGGCTGAAACAATCAAAAGCACCGTCGCCGCGGCAAGCGCGCGCCAAGCTCCGATCGCAAGAATTGCAAGCACACCCAGACCGGACAGCGCCATGATCGGATGTATCAGCAGTCCAATGCAGATCAGGCCTGTCGCAAGAACCCGCTGGTCGGCGATATATGCAGCAATGGCAGCGAGGACTGCCGCTTCCGCGAACGGGCGCGGCAGTGCTAGTGATTCGGCAAAGAAAAAAACGCGATCGCCGTAGGCGGTGGACATCGCGCAGACAACGATCGCCAGCAGCCAGGCGGCGCGGCCCTGAGCCAAGCGGAAAGCCAAGGCCAGCGCCGCGGCGAGCCAGCAGAGACATCCGAGCACACCGATGATCTCCGCTGCGCGGCTTGCGCCAAGCAGCGCGACAAGGCTGCGCGCCAATGCGGGAAAGAGACTGAAGGCCGACTGTCCGTCGTTGACGAACATCAGATCACGGCCGACGCCGCCGGGATCGAGATCGGCAAGCGCGCGCCCTATGTAAATACGCGAGTCGCCAACGATACCAAGGTAAGGATGACAGAAGAACCACAGCCCGGCGCAGATTAGGAAAGATGTGGCGCGACGCGCAACAAGCGCGGCAGCCTGATACGCGCGGCTACTCGGCTGCGCGTTCTGCGTCTGTTGTGAACCGATTGTATCGCTTGCAAGCAAGCTCATACGGCGTGATCCGATTCCCAAGCGGACTTGGCTAGGCGGCCAGGTCGTCATGGCCGGCCGCCACGCGGCGCGGCACCAGGCGCTCGCTTTTTAGCGCATGTTCCGCACCGGAGAACCCGGCTTCCGTATATTCCGCGTCCTCGTTGACCTGCCATACGTCGTAGAGCGTCTCGCCGGCGAGGATATTCGCCGCGGTCAGCATGCCTGTCATCATCGCGTGATCCTGGTTGTTATATTTGTGCATGCCGTTGCGGCCGACGAGATGAAGCGTCGGGAAGCGCAAGCGCAGCTCGCGGCGGATCACCGCGACATTGTTGGAATAATCCTCGTCATAGACAGGGTAGGCCTTGGCTTGGCGCACCACGCAGGCGTCGCGCACGTCTTGAGGCCGCATCAAACCAATCTTGGCGATCTCCGCCTTGCCAAGAGCGACGAGATCGGCATCGTCGGCGGACCAGAGCCCATCACCCTCGAAGCAGAAATATTCGAGACCGAGGCAAGTCGAGACATGGTCCGGGACCATCTCCGGCGACCATGAGCGGAAGTTCTGCACGCGTCCGACCTTCACCGTCTCGTCGTGGATGTAGATCCAGTTGTCGGGTAGATCGCGCTCGCAACGGCCAATCAGCACGACAGTGAGAAAATCGCGATATTTAAGCTCGCGCGCATGCAGGAGGCTCAGCGGCGCCGGCGTGAGTGCGCTTATCAATTCGCGAATGGGTGCGGATGAGACGATCTCGTTCGCGGCGAAGGTCTCGCGTCCGCCGTCGCTCCTCACGACCTCGATTGTCCAAAGCCGTCGGGCTTCGTCGTAAGCGATGCGCTCAAGCGTGCGGTCCATCAGGACGCGGCCGCCCATTGCCTTTAGCTTTTCCGCAGCCGCTTCCCACATCATGCCCGGACCGCGGCGGGGATAGCGGAAGCATTCGATCAGCGTCTTCGGGCCGTCCCCAGAATCTTTGCTCTTCTCGCGTCCGAGCGAGCGGCGCAGACCGTCGGCGATGGCCGCGCCGAGGCTCAGCCCTCTGATGCGCTGCGCCGCCCAATCAGCGGAAATCTCGTCGCAACTCATCCCCCAAACCTTTTCGGTATAGGTCTTGAAGAAAATCGCGAACAGCCGTTCGCCAAATTGATTGCGCACCCATTGGTGAAACGTCTTGGGGGCTTTTACTGGAAAGAGTTTGGCGAGCCCGAACGAGAGCATGCACGCGGTGCTCTGAAGAAGCCCGAGATTGTGAAGCGCCTCGAACGCTTTCAGCGGGTAAGAGTAGAACTTACCTCGATAAAAGATACGCGAGAGGCGCGGTCGTTCGATGAAGTCGTCGGGCAGTATCTCATCCCAAAGCGCAACGACTTCTCTCGATTTCGAAAAGAAGCGATGGCCGCCAATGTCGAACAGGAAGCCCTTGTAGTTTACCGTGCGACTGATGCCGCCGACATAGGCCGGGTCTTTTTCGATTACGATGACATCGCGGCCGGCTTTGGCAAGGGTGTAGGCAGTGGTCAAACCCGCGGGACCGGCCCCGATGACGAAAATATCGCTACGCTGCAACTGACCCGCTCCGCCGCTACAAGCTCGGCGACATAAAGCCACGCAAATATTAATGGCGGCTTCAGTCGATGTCTTGAGATCGCGGCGAACGCTGGGTTAGCGGATCGGCTGCTTTTGTTGTCCGGCTTAGAGCGGCTGCCCCGGAAACCCCCGGCTTGGCGCCACGAACTCGTCTTGCGCGGCGACAAGCAGGAGCTCCCGCGATTTCGCCTCGGCCGTACGCGACAGCAGCCCGAAGACGGAGGCGACGGCGCTCTCCAATGCGGTTCTGACCGACCGTGTGGCCAGCCAATGGACAAAGAACAGGGCGGCGATGCAATCCCCGGCGCCGTTCGGCGACACGTCGAGACGGGGCGTACGGACCCGCCAAGCCGAGCCGAGCTCGGAGGCGGTGACATCGATCGCGTCCAACGGCGTGTCCTCGAGATGAAGTGAGGTGACGAGGATAACCTTTGGGCCGCACTGGTGCAGCCTTGCCAGGCTTGCGCGCGTCTCCTCGGCGCTGGCGATCCGCTTGGCGCTCAAAAATTCTAGCTCAAAATGGTTTGGCGTGATCATGTCCGCCACCGGCAGCGCGCGCGACGCGATCAGCTCGGCAATCCCGTCCCGCACGAACACGCCGCGGCCGGCATCGCCGATGACCGGATCGCAGCAATAGAGCGCTTGGCGATTGGCCGCTTTGACGCGCGCGACGGCGCGTAGGATCGCTTCGCCGGTCTCTGCCGAGCCCATGTAGCCGGAGAGAATGCCGTCGCACGCGGCAAGCACGCCGCGCTCGGCAATGCCCTCGACGCACTCGTCGATGATCGAGGCCGGCAAAACCTCGCCACGCCAGGCGCCGTAGCCGGTGTGATTGGAGAATTGCACCGTGTGGATCGGCCACACCTCGTGGCCGAGCCGCTGCATCGGAAACACCGCGGCCGAATTGCCGACATGTCCATAGGCGACATGCGACTGGATGGACAGGATGTTCATGCGTGTGGCGGGTAGCGCTAGTGCGTCATCCCCGCCGCGCGCTGGACGAATCGCGCATCGAAAGTCTTGGACAAATCTACCTTCGCGTCCTTCAGCTCCGGCTCGAAACGCATCAGCATTTCGTTGGTGCTGCGCATCCCGTCCGCGTCGATCATTCCCGTCTGCGAATAAGACGGTTTCGAATGCTCCAGAGCGGCGATGTAGAGGGCTTTGTCGCCAAGCAGATAATTTTCCGGCACTATCGCCGCGATATCGGCGGCGCTCGCCGTCTTCATCCATTGCAGCGCCTTGTAAAGCGCGTCGACCAGCGCCTGCGTGGTGTTTGGATTGGCCTGGATAAAGCTTTCCTTCGTATAGAGCACGGCGGCCGGATTCTCGCCGCCGAACAAAGCGCGCGTGCCTTCCTCCGTACGGGTATCGACGATAACGCGGATATCGCCGGATTGTTCGAGCATGGTGATCGCCGGCTCGAGATGCGAGATCGCGTCGAGCTGGCCGTTGCGAATGGCCGCGACCGCCGAGGCCGAGCTGCCTACTCCGATGAAGGACACGTCCTGCGGGGTCAGGCCGGCTTTGGCGAGCACAAAATTCATCAGCATGTTGGTCGATGATCCCGGCGCAGTGACGCCGACCTTCATGCCCTTGAAGTCGGCCGGCGAGTCGAACTTCACACCCTTCTTCACGGCGACGACGATCGCCGGAAAGCGGCCGAGCTCGATCACGGCGCGGATGTCCTGACCTTTCGCTTGCATGCGGATCGTGTGTTCGTAGGCGCCGGTGACTACGTCGACGGAGCCGCCGACAAGCGCCTGCAGGCTTTTGGCGCCGCCGGCAAAATCCTGGATTTCGACATCCAGCCCGCGCTCTTTGAAAAAGCCTTTGCGCTCGGCCACGGTGAGCGGCAGATAGTACAGGAGCGATTTGCCGCCGACGCCGAGAACGACTTTCGGCTTCTCGATCGCACCTTGCCCGAGCGCGGCGCCGGCGGCGAACGCAAGCAAGATCGCCGCGGCGATGATCTTTGTGAGTTTCATTTTGTCCTCCCGCCTGTGTCTCAGAAGCGCTCCGTCGCGCGTGGCCGCCAGGCAAGCAACCTATTCTCAACCAGCGTGACGAGCCAGTCGACGACGAGAACCACGATTGCCAGCACGATCATCCCGGCAAACACGCCCGCGACATCGAACACGCCCTCGGCCTCCTGGATGAGATAACCCAGGCCGGCGGCGGAGCCCAAATATTCGCCGACGACGGCGCCGACCAGCGCGAAGCCGACCGCCGTGTGCAGGGACGAGAACATCCACGACAGCGCCGCCGGCCAATAGACGTGCCGCATCAGCTGGCGGTCGTTCATCCCCAGCATGCGTGCGTTCGCCAGCACGACGGGACTTACCTCCTTAACGCCCTGGTAGACGTTGAAGAACACGACAAAGAAAACCAGCGTGACGCCGAGCGCAACCTTTGACCAAATCCCGAGCCCGAACCACAGCATGAAGATCGGCGCCAAGACCACGCGCGGCAGCGCATTGGCGGCCTTCACATAAGGGTCGAGCATGGCGGCCACGGTGGCGCGTCGTGCGAACCAGAAGCCGACGACAATCCCCAGGCCGGAGCCGATGAAGAACGCGAGCGCGGTTTCCGAAAGGGTTATGTAGATGTGACGCCAGATAGAGACGCTTGAGAACATCTTTGTGATGCGCGCGAGCACGTCTGCCGGTGTGGAGAAAAAGAATTTTGGCAGAAAGTACGTCCCGCCGATCGGGACGCTCGAGCCGACATACCAGACAAGAATTATCGCCGCCGCGATGGCGATCTGCATCAGCAGCAATGCGCCGCGGCTGCTCATGCAGCAGCGCCGGCCTGTCCGCTCGCATAGGCGCGCATAACCTCGTCGCGCAGATCCGCCCAGATCGCCCGCTGCAATGTGTGGAAGCGCGGCTCGTGGCGGATGTCGGCGCTGATGCGCGGGCGCGGCAGATCGATTCGATGCTCGGCGATGATACGCGCCGCCGGTCCCGCCGACATGACGACGACGCGATCGGCAAGCGAGATCGCTTCATCGAGATCGTGGGTCACAAAGAGCACCGCCTTGCGGTCCGCCGACCATAAGGACAACAGAAGATCGCCCATGAGCGCGCGTGTCTGCGCGTCGAGCGGCCCGAACGGTTCATCCATGAGCAGGATTTCGGGGTCACGGATCAAGGTTTGTGCCAGTGCGACGCGCTTCCTTTGTCCACCCGAGAGCTGATGCGGATAACGATCGCCGAAATTGCCCAGGCCGACGCGCTGCAGCCAGCTTTGTGCTTGCTCGCGCGCCTTCGCGCCGCGCACGCCCGCCGGTTCGAGCGCCACCGCGACATTGGCGAGCGCCGTCTTCCAGGGCATCAGCGCGTCTTGCTGGAACAGATAGCCAGCGCGCCTGTTCAACCCGGCGAGTGGCGTTCCGAAAATCTGCACCGCACCGCGTACGGAGACGAGGCCGGCAATAGCGTTGAGCAAAGTGGACTTGCCGCAGCCCGTCGGCCCAACGATGGCGACGAATTCCCCCGGCGCGATGACGAGGTCGACGTCGCGCACGGCGCAATAATCCGTCGCGTCTGCGAGGCGGAAGCCGACTTCTATCCCGCGAAGTTCGACCGCAGGTTCGGCCCGATCAGGCGACGCGGTCGAGACACCCGGGTCCATGGTGAAGTGTGCGTCAGTTCTTCGCCTTGTCGACCAGCTTGTTCTGGCCGATCCACGGCATCATGGCGCGCAGCTTCTCGCCGATCTGCTCGATCTCATGCGCGTTGTGCTTGGCGCGCGTCGCCTTGAACGAGGTCTGATTCACCTTGTTCTCCAGCATCCAGTCGCGCGTGAACTTGCCGGACTGGATGTCGGACAGGATGCGCTTCATCTCGGCCTTGGTTTCCGGCGTGATGATGCGCGGACCTGAAACGTACTCGCCGTACTCGGCGGTGTTGGAGATCGAGTAATTCATGTTGGCGATGCCGCCCTCGTAAATGAGGTCGACGATCAGCTTCACCTCGTGCAGGCATTCGAAATACGCCATTTCCGGCGCGTAACCCGCTTCGACCAGCGTCTCGAACCCGCCGCGGATCAATTCCACCAGGCCGCCGCAGAGCACGACCTGCTCGCCGAAGAGATCGGTCTCGCATTCTTCCTTGAAGGTCGTCTCGATAATGCCGGCGCGGCCGCCGCCGATGGCCGAAGCATAGGAGAGGCCGAGGTCGTGCGCATTACCCGACGCATCCTGGTGGATGGCGAGCAGGCAGGGCACGCCGCCGCCCCGTTTATATTCCGAACGCACGGTGTGGCCGGGGCCCTTCGGCGCGACCATGAGCACGTCGATGTCCTTGCGCGGTTCGATCAGGTTGAAATGCACGTTGAGGCCGTGCGCGAACATCAAGGCGGCGCCGTTCTTCATGTTCTCGGCGAGCTCGCGTGCGTAGATGTCGGCCTGCAATTCGTCGGGCGTGAGCATCATGATGACGTCGGCCCATTTGGCGCAGTCGGCGACGCTCATCACCTTCAGGCCCTCCCCTTCCGCCTTTTTGGCGGAAGCCGATCCGCTGCGTAAGCCGACCGCCACATCCTTGACGCCGGAGTCGCGCAGGTTCAGCACATGCGCGTGGCCCTGGCTGCCGTATCCGATGACTGCGACTTTCTTTCCCTTGATCAGATTGATGTCGGCATCCCGGTCGTAATAGACGCGCATGGTTTCCCTCGTATTCGCGTGTTGTTGGTCTCTTGTGGAAGAAGACGGTTCAGGTCAAGTCTTCTCCAGCCCTTCTACTTCCGCTTGGCCAGGCACCGGGTCGGGCATGAAGAAGAGCGCCGGCACGATCAGGAAAGCCACCATGGAGAGGTAGACGGAGATGAAAGCCAGCGGGATCGACACGCCATAGACCGCGGCGCCGATCAGGCTTTTGCGCATGACGCGGTTGTGCAGGTCGCGCAAGCGCTTGTCGGGCTCGCCCATGCGGGCGACGCTGCGGCGCAGCAGCACGAAGCTCGCGGCGCAAGCGAACAGGATGAAGCCGTAGATGGCGACCGCGATCGGGGAGATCGGGTTTTCGCCAACGTAAGCGGTGGCGAACGGGATCAGCGACATCCAGAAGAGCAGGTGGTTATTCCACCAAAGCAGCGGCCGCGTCGCGCTCGGCGCGGTGTCCATGAGCTGGTGGTGGTTGACCCACATGATCGCGACGACAAGGAAGGACATCGCGTAGGAGATGAGTTTCGGGGCCAGCGGCACGACGAAGGCGCTCCAAAAGCGCGTATCGCCCGTATGCTCCGGCTTCAGCTCCAACACCATGATAGTGATGACGATCGCGATCACGCCATCGGAGAAAGCCTCGATGCGGCCGGTCGTCGGACCGGCTATGGTCTGTTGCTTCGGCCTGCCGCCGGTTGCGAGCGCGTGGGCCGTGGCCTGATCCAGCGTATCGCTCACATCTGCTCCGGCCCGCGCGAAATGGCGGCGACCCCAGTGCGCGAGACCTCGACTAGGCCGATCGGGCGCATCAATTCGATGAACTGGTCGATCTTGTCGGGACGGCCGGTCAGCTCGAACACGAAGCTTTCGATGGAGGCGTCGATGACGCGGGCGCGGAACGCTTCGGCGAGCCGGAGAGATTCGACACGGTTCTCGCCTTTGCCCCGCACTTTCACCATCGCCAGCTCGCGTTCGATCGAGTTGCCGGCCAACGTCAAGTCGGTCACGGCATGCACCGGCACGAGGCGATCGAGCTGATGCGAAATCTGCTCGATCGCCTCGGGCGTGCCGGAAGTCACGATGGTAATGCGCGAGAGATGCTCGGCATGCGCGACTTCCGCCACCGTTAGGCTCTCGATGTTATAGCCGCGTCCGGAGAACAGGCCGACGACGCGCGCGAGAACGCCCGGCTCGTTGTCGACGAGAACGGAAAGCGTGTGCGTCTCGACATTCGATTTGCTCATCGCCGACGAATACGGCGAAGGCGGCGAGATCGGCGGTGTGACAAGAGCGTTCATGGGTTTATCTCTTTTGATTTGAATTTCCACACCCCTGGATGCGGCTTCGCCGCTCCGGGAATTCCTCACACCAGCATCTTGCCCTTCTCGTCGATGACCGAGCCGATCTCGATTCCGGCATCGTCGGCGAGCTCGGCCAAGATCATCTCGTTATGCGCTTTGCCCGACGGAATCATCGGGAAGCAATTCTCTGCTTTGTCAACGACGCAATCGAAGATGACCGCGCCGGGATGATCGATCATTTCCTTGATCGCATCATCGAGCTTGCCCGGATCGCTGCAGCGGATGCCGTGCGCGCCGTACGCTTCGGCGAGCTTGACGAAATCCGGCAGCGCCTCCGAATAGCTCTCGGAATAACGCCCGCCGTGCAGCAATTCCTGCCACTGGCGCACCATCCCCATATATTCGTTGTTGAGGATGAATATCTTCACCGGCAACCGGTACTGCGCGGCGGTCGACATTTCCTGCATGTTCATCAGGATCGAGGCCTCGCCGGCAATGTCGATGACGAGCGCTTGCGGGTGTGCGAGCTGCACGCCGATCGCCGCCGGTAGGCCGTAGCCCATCGTGCCGAGGCCGCCGCTCGTCATCCAGTGGTTCGGCTCCTCGAAATGATAGTGCTGCGCCGCCCACATCTGATGCTGGCCGACTTCGGTCGTGATGTAGGCCTTGCGCTCGCGGGTCAGCTCGTAGAGCCGCTGGATCGCGTGCTGCGGCTTGATCTTACGGGTCGAATTCTGGAACGCGAGCGACTTGCGCCCGCGCCAATCCTCGATCTGCCGCCACCACGCGGAAAGCGCGCCTTTGTCGGCGGACATCGCCTCGGTTCGCCACAAGCGAACCATGTCTTCGAGCACATGCGCGCAATCGCCGACGATGCCGAGATCGACCTTGACGTTCTTGTTGATCGAGGAAGGATCGATGTCGATGTGGATCTTGGTCGACCCGGGCGAGAAGGCATCGAGCCGTCCGGTGATGCGATCGTCGAAGCGCGCGCCGATCGCGATCATCAGGTCGCAGCCGTGCATCGCATTATTGGCCTCGTACGTGCCGTGCATGCCGAGCATCCCCAGCCAGTTCTTGCCCGACGCGGGATAGGCGCCGAGCCCCATGAGCGTCGAGGTGATGGGGATGCCGGTGAGTCCGACGAACTCGCGCAACAGTGCCGATGCCGCCGGACCGGAATTGATGATTCCGCCACCGGTATAGAAGATCGGCTTCTTCGCCTTGGCGATCAGGGCCAGCGCCTCGCGGATTTTGGCCATGTCGCCTTTGAGCTTCGGCTGGTAGGTCTTGTGCTGCACGTTCTTCGGCCCGGTATAGGTGCCGAGCGCAAACTGCACGTCCTTGGGAATATCGATGACGACCGGACCAGGACGCCCTGCTTTGGCGACGTAGAAGGCCTCGTGCAGCACGCGCGGCAAATCCTCGATCCGCTTCACGAGATAATTATGCTTGGTGCAGTGACGCGTGATTCCCGTCGTATCGCATTCCTGGAAGGCGTCCGAGCCGATCAAATGCGTCGGCACCTGACCGGTGATGCAGACGAGCGGAACCGAATCCATCAACGCGTCGGTTAGACCGGTGACCGCATTCGTGGCGCCGGGTCCCGAGGTCACAAGCAGCACACCGACCTTGCCGGAGGAGCGCGCATAGCCTTCGGCCGCATGCGCGGCGCCCTGCTCGTGACGCACGAGAATGTGGCGCACGGAGTTCTGATGGAAGATCGCATCGTAGATCGGCAGGACGGCGCCGCCGGGGTAGCCGAAGACGACATCGACGCCCTGATCCTTCAGGGCTTCGACCACCATTTCGGCACCGCTCATCTGCTTCATCATGGCCCGTCTCCGTCGGGTTCCGTAAATTTGCGCAACAAAAAAGGCCCGGGTCAGGGGCCTTGGGGTTGAGCGCCAGCGAGGGAAGTCGGGTCAGACCCGTCCCATCTCTGGCGCTCGACATACGATAAGGGTGTAACGCAAGGCTCTCGCCCCTGATTTTGGAGCGCGCACCCTAGTCGCGGTGCGTGGCGGGGTCAAGCACGCAATCGTCGGCTGAAGCGCGCGCGGGGCGTCATGTCTCCGCAAAAGCATAGTCGACCTTCGCGTCCCAGAGCTTGATGCCACCGGTGACGCCGGCCTCGTTCGGCACGATCTTCACATTGTCGGGCAGATCGAGATTAATGTGCTTGGCATTGCCGCCGCCGATATAAAGCACGTCGTAATTGACGAGCGTTTCCAAATAGCCGAGCACCCGGCGCACGCGCCGGTTCCAATGCTTTTTGCTGATCTTCCGGAACGCCACGTTGCCGAGATAATCGTCGAGCAGCGTGTTCTTATGCACGGGATAGCGCCCGAGCTCCACGTGCGGGCTGAGAACGCCGTTCTCATAAAGCGCGAAGCCCACGCCGGTGCCGAGCGTGATCACGCATTCGACGCCCGCTCCCGAAATGACGGCATAACCCTGCACGCTGGCATCGTTGAGAATGCGAACCGGGGCCTGCAGCCGCTCGCCGAGAATCTTCGCCAGCGGAAAATCGCGCCAGTCTTCCGTACCGAGATGCGGCGCCGTCAGGACGACGCCACGGCGAATGACCCCGGGAAAGCCGACGGACACGCGATCGAAGCGCCCGAGCTGACCGGTGAGCGCGGCAAGCGCCTCTACGACCTTGTCGGGTCTGCGGTCGTCGGGTGTCGGCACGCGAACGCGGTCGGTGATCGGAACGCCGGATGGATCGAGCACGGCGCCCTTTAGTCCCGTGCCGCCGATATCGATGGCGAGCGTAAGAGTACCTGCCGCGGCGTCCGCGGGCGATCTTACTTCTACGTTCATGGCGTCCTCCCAACCGGAGTTTAGGGGCGGAGAGCGCCTGCCGCTACCGGGGCCGGTCGATTCTCAATTGGCGAACTCGTCGATGACGCGCTCTCGCACAACGGCGCGGATTTCCTGAGCGAGGTCTTTGTCGATCTGATCGACGCCGTAGGCGAGAGCGGCGGCGCCGACCATGGCGGCCATGGCGAAGACCGCGTCACCGCGCGTCTCGTCCGGCTTCTTCGACTTGCGCCGCAAGGCGACAGCGAATTTTTCCAGATAATCCCGCAGACCCTTGCCGAAGACGCCGCGCGTGCGCTCGTCCTGGCGCGGCATGTCGGAGCCGAAGACCACGAAGGGGCAGCGTGGCGCGGCAGCTCCGGGCTCGCGGGATTTGAGGTAGTTTTCGACGTAAGACGCAAAGGCGGCGCGCCGCTCGCGCCCGGAGTCCAGCTCGGCGATGCGCGACAACGGTCCGAGCGCCTCGCCAAACGAGAGCGCGCACGCCTCCTCCTCCAACTGCCGCTTCGATTCAAAGTGATTGTAGAAGCCGCCATGCGTAAGCCCGGCAGCATGCATCAGCTCGGCGACACCGACCGCCTCGAAGCCGCGCTCACGGAACAGCTGGGCCGCGGCCGCGACGATCCTCTCTTTGTTCTGCTTCGTTTGCGCTTTGCTGATCCTCATGGCCGGCCCTCCAGCCGCTTGACAAGATGATGATGCTCGTCCTCATATAATGAAGACACAGATCATTATACCTCAGCCGAGGTTCGCACAAGCGGCGGCCGGCACAAGGAGGGTTCTAATGCTGGCATCCCTTCTCGCAGCACGCCTCGAGCGGCTCGGCATCCACTACGGTTGGGTGATTGTCGCAGTCACGCTCTCAGTCAGCGTCACCACAGCGGGCGCGATTGGCGTTCCCGGCGCGCTGATCCTGCCGCTGACTAAGGAAAATGGGTGGGACGTCGCGCAAATCTCCAGTGCGCTGGCACTGCGCCTCGTCCTCTTCGGCCTCATGGCCCCGTTCGCGGCGGCGCTGATCGAGCGCTACGGCGTCCGCAATATCGTCCTCACCGCCATCACCATGATCATCGCTGGGCTGCTCGTGGCCGTCGGGATGCAGCACGTCTGGCAGCTCATATTGTCATGGGGCGTCATCATTGGCCTTGGCACCGGCCTGACCGCGCTGGTCCTCGGCGCCATCGTCTCGACGCGTTGGTTCACCGAAAAGCGCGGCCTCGTCCTCGGCATCCTCACCGCCGCCAACGCGACGGGGCAGCTGATCTTTCTGCCGCTCGCGGCCTCACTGGTCGAGCGCGTCGGCTGGCGCTGGGCACTGGCGCCGTCGGTTTTTGGCCTCTTGATCGCGGCCATCCTGGTCGTGCTGTTCATGGCCGACAGGCCTGCCGATGTCGGGCTGCTGCCGTACGGCGCGACGAAGGATGGCGCGGCTCCCGTCGCCGTCTCGCACAGCAATTTCGGCGAGGCGATCGGGCGCGCCTTCACGGTGCTCGGCGAGGCTTCCGCAAGCCCGACCTTCTGGATCCTGTTTGCGACCTTCTTCATCTGTGGACTGTCGACCAACGGGCTCGTGCAGACGCACTTCATCCCGCTCTGCGTCGATTTCGGCATGCCGCAGGTCGAGGCCGCCTCGGTGCTCGCCATGATGGGCGCCTTCGATTTCGTCGGCACGATCGCCTCGGGCTACCTTTCCGATCGCGTCGACAATCGCTGGCTCCTGTTCTGGTATTATGGCTTGCGCGGGCTCTCGCTGCTGGCGCTGCCGCATACGACGTTCACGCTCTACGGAATGTCGGTCTTTGCCGCCTTCTACGGCCTCGACTGGATCGCGACCGTGCCGCCGACGGTGCGGCTTGCGGCCAAG
>JAFASC010000055.1 GCA_019244955.1 Methylobacteriaceae bacterium
TCGATGAAGAGCGACTCGCTTGCGCCCGCCGTCCAGCAACGCGACGGACAAGCGCCGGCATGAAGCCGTTCCGCGACAGCCTCCCGAGACGCGGGTTAGGTCGACCCACGCCGCAGGCGCCGCTCCCCGCCCGCACTTCGGAACCACGTCCGGAAGCGCCCTCGTGTGGGCGGGGATGGCGGGAGCATACGGGCGGCCGAAGCACCGGGGATAACTTTTCGAAAATTTTTTTTTGCGGCTGCGCCCGGCCCTGTCCAGAAATGACGACGACTGAAGCTTGGCCTAATTTGCCCGCCTCGGCTTTGCCTCCGGAGCTCACCGAATGTGTATGAACCGTGCCGCCATCGCATTCGGCGCTCTCCTGGCGCTCGCCGCGCCTGTCTCCGCCCCCGCCCAGGCTCCGAGCGTCACGATTTATGCCGCGGCGTCTTTGAAGACGGCGCTCGATACTATTGCTGCGCAATGGCACAAGGAGACCGGTAAAACCGCGCGTATTTCCTACGCCGCGTCGGGAGCGCTGGCGAAGCAGATCGAGGCCGGTGCGCCGGCCGATGTGTTTCTTTCCGCCGACGTGGCGTGGATGGATTATCTCGCCGAGCATAACCTGATCAGACCGGAGACGCGCCGTAACCTTCTTGGCAATGCGCTTGTGCTGGTCGCGCCCAGCGAGAGCAAAGCGCAGCCGATGCAAATCGATGCGCAGACCGACCTTTCGGCTCTGCTTGGCACCGACGGGAGACTTGCAATGGGGCAGCCGAAATCGGTGCCGGCCGGCGCTTACGCCGAGCAGGCGCTGACGGCGCTCGGCCTCTGGAGCAAGGTGAAGGACAGGCTCGCGCAAACCGAAAGCGTGCGCGCGGCGCTGATCTTTGTTGCGCGCGGCGAGGCGCCGCTCGGCATCGTCTATCGCAGCGACGCGCATGCCGAGCCAAAGGTGAAGGTGCTCGGCACGTTCCCCGAGGCGAGCCACGCGCCCATTGTTTATCCGATCGCGATGGTTGCAGCGTCGATGAACCCGGATGCCAAAGCCTTTTACGATTATCTCGCGACGCCCGCGGCAAGCGCGATTTTCACGCGCGAGGCTTTCGATGTGTTGCCGAGCGATGGGCGGAAGGCGGCTTTGATGGATTTGCCACCGCGGTTTGGCAGCGTCATGCCCGGCCTTGAGCCGGGCATGCACGGAATCAAACGCACAGACAATTGAAGTCGTGAATGGCCGGGCCAAGCCCGGCCATGACGCGCGCGGACATCGAAGTTAAACCCGCAACACCCTTCCCATCACCGCGTCGAGCTTGCGCAACACCTCGGGATCGCGCGCGTCCGGCGCGGTGATGATCGCATTTTCGAGCGCGCGATCCGAGCCGCGCGGGCAAGCCTCATGCTCGGCGGGAAAATCGGTGAGCAAGCGCGTCAGCAGGCGGCCAACCTTCTGCGCATTTTCGTGCACGACCTTGATCACGGAAGCGACGTCGACCGCATCGTGATCGGGATGCCAGCAATCGAAATCGGTAACCATCGCGATGGTCGCGTATGAAATCTCGGCCTCGCGCGCGAGCTTGGCCTCCGGCATCGCGGTCATGCCGATCACGTCGTAATCGGCGGCTTTGTAGGTCAGCGATTCCGCGTAGGACGAGAATTGCGGCCCCTCGATGCAGACATACGTGCCGCGATTGACGAAATCGATTTTTTCCGCCCGGGCCGCGTCGCGGATGCGCTCGCGCAAAAGCGGCGCCACCGGATGCGCCATCGAGACATGCGCGACGCAGCCATTGCCGAAGAAGGACGAGGCGCGCGCAAACGTGCGGTCGACGAATTGATCGACCAGCACGAACAGGCCGGGCTGCAAGTCCGGCTTGAACGAGCCGCAGGCGGAGACGGAGACGATGTCGGTCACCCCGGCGCGCTTCAGCGCATCGATATTGGCGCGGTAGTTGATGCCGGATGGCGAGAGGCGATGGCCGCGCCCGTGGCGCGGCAGGAACACCGCTTCCGTGTTGCCGATGCGGCCGAAGCGCAGCGCGTCCGAGGGCTCGCCCCACGGGGTCTCGATGCGCTCCTCGCGCAGATCGGCGAGGCCCGGCAGGTCATACACGCCCGATCCACCGATGATGCCGACCACCGCTCTTGGCATTGCGCGCTCCTCTGTCGCACTGTCGCGGTCGCGCTCGCGCGGCGCAAGCACAGCACACTAAATCTCTCGGGCTCGTGATTTGCCGGAAGCGGGTCGGCCCTCTAATTTCCCGAGCGCTTACCGGAGGAATGCCATGCTGATTGCCCGCCGCAAGGGCTGGGAATTGCCCGAAAGCGCCGCGACGCCGGAGCGGTTCTTCTTCGATCGGCGGGCAATCCTTGGCGGCTCGGCAGTGCTCGGGGGTGGGCTCGTGGCAAATGGGCTTCGTCTCTCACCCGCCCGCGCCGAAGGCGATCCCTCCGCCGGCCTGTTCCCGGCGAAACGCAACGAGACCTTCAAGCTCGATCGCGACATCACGCCGGAAGACGTCAACGCGAACTACAATAATTTCTATGAATTCGGTTCGACGAAGCGCATCGCCTCGGCCGCCGAAGCTCTGAAGACGCGGCCGTGGCGGATCAAGATCGACGGGCTCGTCGAGAAGGCGCAGGAAATCGATATCGACGATCTCCTGAAGAAAATGCCGCTTGAAGAGCGCCTCTACCGTCATCGCTGCGTTGAAGCCTGGGGCATGGCGATTCCGTGGACCGGCTTTCCCTTAAAGTCGCTCGTTGAGTTTGCGAAGCCCACCTCCGCCGCGAAATACGTGCGGATGGAAACGTTCATGGACAAGAGCGTCGGGCCCGGCTTCCGGCAGTTCTGGTATCCGTGGCCCTACATCGAGGGCGTGACCATGGCTGAGGCCCACAACGATCTCGCCTTCGTGGTGGTCGGCGCCTACGGCAAGCCGCTCGGCAAACCATTCGGCGCGCCAATCCGCCTCGCGCTGCCGTGGAAATATGGTTTCAAGTCGATCAAATCGATCGTGAAAATCAGCTTTGTCACGGAGCGTCCGGTGAGCTTCTGGGAGAAGCTGCAAGCGAGCGAATACGGTTTTTGGGCGAACGTGAATCCGAACGTACCGCATCCGCGCTGGAGCCAGGCAACCGAAGAAGTATTGGGCAAAGGCAATCGCGTGCCGACGCTCATGTTCAACGGCTACGGCGAGTTCGTCGCCGACATGTACAAGGGCCTCGAAGGCGAGCGCCTCTACACATAAAAAAGGCCGGGCATCGCTGCCCGGCCATGACCTGGAGGTCCAGGCCTCCCGAAGGGAGATCCCGAAGGTGGAGGTCGCGTGCCGGGGAGGCAAGCCGCGAACCGGTACGGAATCCTCGTTGATGTTGCGCCTCGATGCGCCCTCGCGCCAGCCGCGCTACCGCATGCGCGCCATGCAGCCCGCGCAATTCAGTAGTGCCACCGCTGGGCGTTGGCGACGAGGAAATCGCGAAAGACCTGGATGCGCGCGACGCTGCGCATCTCTTCGGGATATACCAGGAAACAATCGTATTCCGGCATCTGCGATTGCGGCAGCAGGCGCAAGAGCGGACTATCGTCCTCGATGAGGTAATCCGGCAGGACCGCAATCCCGACGCCGGCGCACACGCCTTTATGCAGCGCGGTTATGTTGTTGACCGACATCGCCGACACCCGCGGGCTTTTCGAATCGCGGCCGGCAGTGAGCAGCGAATTCATGCTGTGCAAAAAGCTCGCGCCGGTGACGCCATAACTCAAAATCCGGTGCTGATCGAGTTCTTCCAGTGTGCGCGGCTGGCCGTGCTGCTTCACGTAATCCAGCGAGGCGTAGAGATGATAGTGCACCGTGAATAGGCGGCGGCGCACGAGATCGGGCTGCGACGGCTCGCGCAGGCGCAGCGCCACGTCGGCCTCGCGCATGCCGAGGTCGAGCTCCTCATCGCTGAGGATGAGTTTCACGGTGACATCGGGATAAAGCTCGAGGAATTCGCCCAAGCGGGGCGTCAACCAGTTCGTCCCGATGCCGAGCGTCGTCGTGATTCGCAATTCGCCGTGCGGCTTGTCGCGGTTGTCGCTCAAGCGGGTCTGCACCGCGTCGAGCTTGGTCATCACCTCCTGCACCGTGCGGTAGAGGACATCGCCCTGCTCTGTAAGGATAAGGCCGCGCGCATGGCGGTGAAAGAGCGGCGCCCGCAGCTCGGTCTCAAGGGCGCTGACCTGGCGGCTGACAGCCGATTGACTGAGGCCGAGCGATTCGCCGGCATGCGTGAACGACCCCGCCTTTGCGGCGGCGTGGAATATGCGCAGCTTGTCCCAGTCCAAAACGCCTCGTCTCCCTCCGGCTAGCCGACCGGGTCTATTCGGCGGCGATCTTGGTCACCGCTTCGAGTGTCAGCCACTTCTCGGCTTCGAGCGCCGCCATACAGCCGAGTCCGGCGGCGGTGACAGCTTGCCGGTAGATGTCGTCGGCTACGTCGCCCGCCGCGAAGACGCCCGGCACGCTGGTCACGGTCGAGCCGGGCACGGTCTTTATGTAGCCGTTCGGCTTGCAGTCGAGCTGGCCGACGAACAGGTCGGATGCGGGGTGGTGGCCTATCGCCACGAAGACGCCGTCGGTCCGGCGGGTCTCATGCGCGTGAGTATGGACGTTCCTCAGGCGCACGGCACGGACGGTTGGCGGCAGGTCGTCGCCGAGAATTTCGTCGACGACATGCTTCCAGACGACCTCGACATTCGGGCGCGCGAACAGCCGCTCCTGCAGGATGCGCTCGGCCCGGAACGCGTCGCGGCGGTGGACGACGGTCACGCGCGAGCAGATGTGGCTGAGGTAGAGCGCCTCCTCGACTGCGGAATTGCCGCCGCCGACGGCAAGCACTTCCTTGCCGCGGAAGAAGAAGCCGTCGCAGGTCGCGCAGGCGGAGACGCCGTAGCCCTTGAACCGCTCCTCGCTCGGAATGCCGAGCCACTTCGCCTTCGCGCCCGTGGCGATAACCAGAGCGTCGCATGTGTAGGTCCGGCCGCTGTCGCCGATCAGCAGGAAAGGCCGGCGGCCGAGCTCTACTTTCTCAATATGATCCGAGATGAGCCTTGTCCCGACATGCTCGGCCTGCGCTTTCAGCTGCTCCATCAGCCAGGGGCCCTGGATGGGCAGGGCGAAGCCGGGGTAGTTCTCGACCTCGGTGGTGATCATCAGCTGGCCGCCGGGCTCGAACCCGGCGATCAGGACCGGCTCCAGCATGGCGCGTGCGGCATAGATCGCGGCGGTATAGCCGGCCGGCCCGGAGCCGATGATGATCACCTGCGCATGCAGGGGGGCGTCAGCCGCCATGCTACCCTCGGAGGCCGAGGCCATGCGACCCACGCATAGCCTGGAGAACCGCACTTAAGCGATGAAGATCAGCGCCGCAACCCGACGCCGTGCTTCGTCCCGGCAGTTCACAGGCTCGTGCGATCTCCCCGGGCACGTATGTGCCGCGTTTCGCGATGCTGTGGCGGTCTCGGAGCCATGGCCGCATTGGCGGATTTCAGCGATGTTCTCTCCCGAGCTGCTGCACGAGCTCATCAAGCTTCCGCTCCTGCCTGACGCCGTCGGCAGGCGCTCCGGCCGCCGCGAATATGGCAACGACAGCCGCGTCTATTTCGATCGGGGCAATTTGGCGCGCTATCCGATCATGCGATCGGCTGCAGAGGCGCTGCAATCGCAAGCCGTGGTCGGTACGATATGCGAGAGGTTGAGCGCGCGTCTCGAACGCACTTTTTTGCGCATCGAATACGCACTCGATAGCGACGGCTTCTGGCTCGAGCCGCACACCGATATCGGCGTGAAGAAATTCACCTGCTTCCTCTATCTTGACGGCGCTGGCGACCTCGGCACCGACATCTATGCGGATGCCGAGACGCTGTCCTACCGCTTACCCTTTATCCCCAACACGGCGCTCGCTTTCGTGCCCGGCGGCAACACCTGGCACGGCTTCGCGCCGCGGCCGATCAGAGGTGTGCGGCGCTCGTTGATCATCAACTATGTCGGCGAGGAATGGCGGGCGAGAAAGCAGCTTGCGTTCCCCGATATGCCCGTCGCGGCAACGCGTTGACAGGCGTCGGTGCGCGCACCTAGGTAGCCTCGTGCAAAGTGACACGCTCGAACTCGACATCTGGCGCGGCGATCGCGACGGTCAATTTCAGGCCTTCACGCTGCCCCTGCGCGAGAGCCAGACGATCCTCGACGCGGTCACCGAAATCCAGCGCACGCAGGATGCGAGCCTCGCCTATCGCTTTGCCTGCCGCGTCGGCATGTGCGGCTCCTGCGCGATGATCGTCGACGGCATTCCGCGCTGGACCTGCCGGACGCGGGTGGTCGACGTGCAGCGCAAGGGCAAGCGGCTGAAGCTCGAACCGCTGCGCAATCTGCCGATCGTGAAAGACCTTGCCGTCGAGATGCGCGTCTTCTTCGACAAATGGCGCGACGCCAAAGGCTATTTCGAGCCGGGCGACACGCCTCCGGCCGATTTCGCAGTCGTGGCGCCCAGCTCGCGCGAGCGCCGCGCCGCAGACGTTGCCATCGAGTGCATCAATTGCGGCATCTGCTATTCCGCCTGCGATGTCGTGTCATGGGACGACGAATATCTCGGCCCTGCAGCGCTCAATCGCTCCTGGACGCTGGTCAACGACGTACGCGATCAGGGCCAAAAGTCGCGCCTTGAGGCCGTCGCAGCGGATGCCGGCTGCCATTCCTGTCACAGTCACATGAGCTGTACCGAGTTCTGTCCGAAGGCGCTGTCGCCGACGCAATCGATTGCCGGCCTCAAGCGCGAGACGATGCGCGCTGCACTCAGGGGCGAGGTATGAATCCGGCCTGGACCGCTCGGCTTCTGCTGGCGCAGCGGGCAACGGCGATTGTGCTTGCGTTCGCGGTTGCGATTCATCTCGCAACCATCATCTATGCCGTACGTCTCGGGCTCAACGCCGGTGAAATCCTCGGGCGCACCCGCGGCAACGCTCTTTTCCTCGCTTTCTATTCGGTCTTCGTCATCGCCGCGTCCATCCACGCGCCGATCGGGCTCCGCAACATTTTCCGCGAATGGGCGAACTGGCGCGGATACTCCCTCGAGCTCGCGATGATCGCCCTTTCCCTCGTCCTACTGGCGCTCGGCCTGCGCGCTGCTTTCGCGGTTTATGGGGCATGATCCGGCCGACACACTTCAAGCACGGCTTTATAGCCGCGCTTCTGCATCGGCTCTCCGGCATCGCGCTCGCGATCTTCCTGCCGCTGCATTTCCTGGCGCTCGGCACCGCTTTGCGCGGAGCCGACCGCCTCGATGCATTTTTCAACCTCACGCATAATCTATGGGTGCGCACGGCCGAATGGGGGCTCGTCACCGCGCTTGCGCTCCATCTCGCCTTGGGCTTACGTGTCCTCGTGCTGGAGAGCGCCGGCTGGCGCGAGCGGACCGCAAGCCTCGTCTCCGGGTGCGTCGCCGGCTCGCTGGCCATCGGCATCCTGTTCCTCTTGAACGCGCTTTAGCCGAGCGCAGCGAAGATCGAAGCCATGCAACTCGACACACACGAAGTCGAAGAGGTCTGCAAGGACCTGTATGTGCGCGCGCTGAAAATTCTACCGCCCGACATCAAGGCCGGTTTCGCGCGGTTGCAGCAGGCGGAGACGCATAAGATCGGCCAGACCATCCTCGGCACGATGGTCGAGAACATCGCCGTCGCCGAGCGCACCAACAACATTCTTTGTCAGGATACCGGCATTCCCATTTACAACGTCACATTCGGCCGTGACGTGTCGTTCGACGGCGCGGAAGTGACGCGCGCCATCCGCCGCGGCTGCGAGCGCGCCACTAAGGAGCATTCGCTGCGCTCGTCGGTCGTGCACCCGATCACGCGCGTCAACGAGCAGACCTCGTGCGGCATCCGCGTGCCGATCATCCATTACGATTTCGACGACCGCGAAGAGACGGTCGAGATCGAGATGATTCCAAAGGGATCGGGCTCGGAGAACGGCTCGTTCCTGCAAATGCTGATCCCCGCCGATGGAATCAAGGCGGTGAAGCGCTTTGTCATCGATCGCGTCATCGAGCTTGGCGGCCGGGTTTGTCCCCCGACGATCGTCGGCGTCGGTATCGGCGGCACGTCCGATCTGTGCATGCATCTTGCAAAAATCGCGGCGACGCGGCCGCTGCGGAGCCAATGCAGCGACCCGGAAGGGGCCAAGATCGAGGCGGAATTGTCGCAAGCGGTGAACGAGCTTGGGATCGGCGCGCAGGGACTTGGTGGGCGCTCCACCTCGTTCGCCGTGCATGTCGAAGTCGCCGCGACGCACATCACACAAAATCCGGTGGCGGTGAACATCCAGTGCCACTCGGCACGCCGCGCCCGCGCGACCATCACGCCGGGCGGGATTCATTTCTCCTGAAGGTTAGTCGTTGAGCCATCACGTCCTCGAAATGCCGGTCAGCGCCGAGCAGGTGCGCGACCTCAAGATCGGCGACACCGTCACGCTGGAAAAAACGCTGTTCGGGATACGCGATGCGACGCTGATCCACATGTTCGATCGCAGCCGGCGCACGCGCTTCGATCTCCATGGACATGCCGTGATCCACACCGCGCCGAATGTCCATCGCGTCGCAAAATCCGAGAAAGCGCCGGCAGGTTATGAGCCGTTCTGCATCGGCACGACGACGTCACAGCGGATGGAGCGCTTCACGCGCCCGCTGATAGAGCGCGAAGGGGTGCGCATCATCATCGGCAAGGGCGGCATGGCGCAGGGCACGCTCGACGCCTTTGCCGAACTCGGCGGCGCCTATCTCGCCATCGTCGGCGGTGCCGCGGCGCTCGAGACGACCTGGATTGAACAGATCGAAGACGTCGACATGGACGATCTGCATCCGGAAAGTCTGTGGCGCTTCCGCATTCGCAATTTCGGGCCGCTGCTCGTCGGCATGGATTCGCATGGCGGCTCGATGTTTGCGGACGTGCGCGCGGATGTCGCCTCGCGCCGCAGCGCGGTTCTGGAAAAGCTCGGGATTGCGGAGTGATTTCTGCAGCCAATAGTCGTTCGCGACAACCCTCTCCCCTCGCGGGAGAGGGTGGCCCGCGCGTCAGCGCGGGTCGGGTGAGGGGGATTTTTTGATCACCCCTCATCCGTCGTTGCTTCGCAACGACACCTTCTCCCGCAAGGGGAGAAGGGCCCGCTAATGACTTCACCGCCCAATAAACTCGACACGGACATCCTCATTCTCGGCGCCGGCGGCGCCGGTCTGTTCGCGGCTTTACATGCGAAGAAGGCCGCGCCCGATCTCGATGTAACGATCGCGGTCAAGGGCCTGCTCGGCAAATGCGGCTGCACCCGCATGGTGCAGGGCGGCTACAACGTCGCGCTTGCTCCGGGCGATTCGGTCGAACGCCACTTCATGGACACGGTCGAAGGCGGCAAGTGGCTGAACAACCAGGACCTCGCCTGGATGCTGGTCACCGGCGCGCAGGTGCGCATCCGTGAACTCGAGAACGAGCTCGGTTGCTTCTTCGACCGCAATCCCGACGGCACGGTGCACCAGAAGGCATTTGCCGGACAAACGTTCGACCGCACCGTACATAAAGGCGATCTCACCGGCATCGAGATCATCAACCGGTTGATGGAGCAGATCTGGCGCCGCGATGTGCGCCGCCTTGAAGACCATCGCGCGCTTGATTTCATTCGGGCTGCGGACGGATCGGGCCTCGCCGGCGTCCTGATGCTCGACATCCGCACCGGCGAGCCGCTGCTCGTTCGCGCGCGCGCCGTGCTGCTTGCGACCGGCGGCGGCCCGACGATGTACAAGTACCACACACCGTCGGGCGACAAGAGTTGCGATGGGCTCGCGATGGCACTGCGCGCCGGCTTGCCGCTGCGCGACATGGAGATGGTGCAGTTCCATCCCACCGGCCTGCTCGCCGGGCCCGGCACGCGCATGACCGGAACCGTCCTCGAAGAAGGCCTGCGCGGATCAGGCGGCTTTCTGCTCGATGCAAGTCGCGAACGCTTCATGTTCGCCTATGACGAGCGTGGCGAGCGTGCGACGCGCGATATCGTCAGCCGCTCGATCATGTACCGCATTCGCGAAGGGCATGCGACACCGAATGGCGGCGTCTATATTCGCATGGCGCATCTCGGGCCCGCGGAAGTGCGCCGCCAGTTCAAAGGCATGGTCGAGCGCTGCGCCGATTGCGGTTTCGATCTTGCCGCAGGCGACGTCGAGGTCGTGCCGACAGCCCATTACATGATGGGCGGGGTTGTGTTCGATACCCAATGCCGCACGCCGATGCCGCGTCTATACGCGGCGGGCGAAGACACGGGCGGCGTGCACGGGGCAAACCGGCTCGGCGGCAACGGCGTCGCCAATTCGACGGTGTTTGGCGCGATTGCTGGCGACCGGATGGCCGAGGCCGTGACGAACGAGCCCGCAACGTTGCCGGACTGTGATGCGCAGGCGATCGAGGCGGCGTTGGATCGCGCCTACGGGCCGATCGGCCGCGCGCCGGGCGATATTTTTGCGATGCGCGAAGAATTGCTCGAACTCATGTGGGATCAGGTCGGCATTTTGCGTACCGGCGCGAGCCTGCAAAACGCCGCCGCGCGGCTCGATGCGCTCGCAGGCTCTATCGGGGAGTGCGGCGTCGCCGACGGGGATCGGCGCTTTAACCTGACCTGGATGGACCGGCTGAACCTCGAAAACCTCATCGAGGTCAGTCGCGCGATTTGTGCCGCCGCGCTCAAGCGGGACGACAGCCGCGGCGCGCATTTCCGCGAGGATTTTCCGGAAACATCCGACCTCGACCGTTCGACTTACACGGTCGTACGGTCGGGCGAAGACGGACTGCACGTCGACATGCAGCCCGTCCACTTCACCCGTGTCCGCCCCGGCGAGTCGCTTCTCCGCAAGGCGGCGGAGTAGGCGACGAATCGCGGCGGCTTCAGCGCCAGCGATCAGCGAACCTTAAGGCTTCCTTCCGTAACCTGCCGGCCCATGCGGAGCGCGGCGGATCAATGTGGGCCAGTCTGAAAAGCGGTGCCTGGCTCACCCCGGAGCGCCTGCGCGTCTACCCCGCGCTGCTCCTCGCTTTTGAGGCGATGGCCATCCTGGTGCTGGTTGTCACGTCTGACGGCCGCCATGACTTCGCTGGTCGGCCGCTTGGGACGGATTTCGCGCAGGTCTGGATTGCCGGCGGCGAGGCACTCAGCGGCCATCCGGAAGAGCCGTTCGATCTCGCCAGCCATTTTGCCGAGCAGCGCACGTTCTTCGGCCCGGCCAGCGATGTCTATGGTTGGCACTACCCGCCCTACTTTCTCGGTCTCGCCGCGCTGTTGGCACTCATGCCGTATGCGCTCGCACTGGCGGTGTGGCAGTTTGCGACCCTACCGCTCTACCTCGCCGGCATCGCCAGCGTTTTGCATGAGAGCGGAGTGGGTCTTCGCAAGGCGCTCGTCCCCGCCCTCGCCTTCCCCGCCGTCTTCGTCAACCTGACGCACGGGCATAATGGCTTTCTCACCGCCGCCCTGTTCACCGGCGCGCTCTTGTGCCTGGAGGCGCGTCCCTGGCTGGCTGGACTCCTTTTTGCGCTCCTCGCCTACAAGCCGCAGTTTGGGCTGGTCATCCCCGTCGCCCTTATTGCCGGGCAGCACTGGCGCGCCCTCATCGGTGCGATCGCTACGGTCACGGCTATGACAGCGCTGAGCCTCGCCGCCTTTGGCCTGCAGACCTGGGGTGCTTTCCAAGAGAGCCTCGACGTTACCCGCCGTTTCGTCCTCGAGCAGGGCGACACCGGGTGGGAGAAAATCCAGAGCGTGTTCTCGGCCGTGCGTATGCTCGGGGGCAGCGTGTCGGAAGCCTATGCAGTCCAAACCGCGACCAGCGTGTTCGTTGTTGGCGCTGTCGCGTGGCTCTGGCACAGGCGCGC
>JAFASC010000212.1 GCA_019244955.1 Methylobacteriaceae bacterium
CGATGTTGCGCGCTTTCTCCACCATCTGCGCGTTCGATTCGGCGAGCACGCCTTTGGTGATCTGCACGCCGTCTTCCAGGCCGACGCGGACGTGGCCGCCGGATAGATACGACAGCGCCACGCCGGGAAATCCCCAGCGCCCGACGCCGAAGGCGGTGAATTGCGCGTCCCTCGGCAGGAGCCCGCGCGCGTAGATGATCGTCTCGGGCGAGGCCTGGAATCCGTACTTCACGCCAAGCACCAAGGAGACGAGATGCGGGCCGGTGAGCGTGCCGTCCTTGATCAGGTCGTGCATCAGCGCGATGTCGCCGGAATCGAACAATTCGATCTCGGGTTTCACGCCCGCTTCGCGGATAACTTTCGCCATGCGCCGCACGTTCGGCGGCGTATTGATCACGACCTGCTTGCCGAACGTCATCGTATTCAGATCGAGCGTGCAGATTTCCGGACGCAGCGCCGCGATATGCTCGACGCGCTTTTCCGGAACCAGGAAATTGGTGCCGGGGCCGGCGACGCTCGGGTCATGATCGGACGGCGCATAGCGGCCCCCCGGGCCCGTCGTGATGTTGAGGATCAGCGCCGTGTTCTTGTTGCGGATGCGCTCGACGACGTCGCGGTAATAGGAAAGCTCCATCGACGGCATGCCGGTCGCGGGATCGCGCACGTGGATGTGCACGATCGCCGCGCCGGCTTCGGCGGCGCCGAGACATGCATCGGAAATCTGCTCCGGCGTGATCGGCAGGTGCGGGGTCATGTCCGGCGTCGTCTGATTGCCGGTGACTGCGCAGGTGATGATGACTTTCTCGCGCGGCATGTGCATTCGTGAACTCCCTTAGTTTCAGGTCGCGCCAAAGCGCCCCAAATTCATAAAGACCGGCCGCCGTCGACGATGATCGTCGCGCCGGTCGAATAGGAAAGCTGCGTTGCGCAGGCAAGCACCGCTTCCGCGACATCCTCGGCCGTCGCAACACGCTTCAACGGCGTCGACGCGGCGGCCTTCTCATTGAACTCCGCGCCCCGTCCGGGCACGAACCCGGTCGATACGACGCCGGGGGAAACCGTCATCACCCTGACCTGCGGAGCCAGCGCACGTGCGAGCGATTTGCCCATCACGTCGATGCCTGCCTTGGCGGCGCCGTAGGCGATGTTGGACCCCGCTCCGTTCAACGCCGCGATCGAGGAGATGTTCACGATCAAGCCATCGCCGCTCGCCTTCAGCATGGGGGCGAAGGTGCGGATCGCGGCGAACTGGCCGCGCCAATTGACGGCGAACATGCGATCGATGAAGTCGTCATCGAGCGCCTCGAGGTCGCCGTGCGGGATCGGTTTGGTGAACCCGGCACTGTTGACGAGGATGTCGAGCCGCCCGAAAGCGCGCTCGATTTCAGCGCGCGCGGCGATCAGCGTCTGCGTATCCGCAACATCGGCGGGGATCGCGATGTGGCCCTCGCCCGCAAGAGCCCCGGCGAGTGGCGCGGCGCGCTCGGCCGGCTCCTTGCCCGGCCGGTGCGTGATCGCGACCTTGGCGCCCGCCTCTGCAAAAAGCTTCGCCGAAGCAGCGCCGATTCCGCCGGCCCCGCCAATGACCAGCGCGGCCTTCCCGGAAAGCGTACGACCCCCCGTCATGCTCAGGCGATCGGCGGCTTCGGCAGTTCCGCTTCGCCCGGCTCCATATGAAAGGTGTAATCGAGCGTGTACCAGGGCGGCTTCACGTCCGGCGCGGGCGGCGTGCCGCTGTCATGGCGCACATAGCCGCCGATGAGGGCGCTCGTCACGCCGTAGACGACGTCGGATTCGAGGTGCTCGTCGTCGTCTACGAACACCTGGGTGATCAACGTTTTGAAGCCCGGCCTGAAGCACAGGAAATGCAGATGTGCCGGGCGGTAATGCTCGCGCCCCTGCAGGCGGATCATGTCGCCGGCCGGCCCATTCATCGGGATCGGATAGCCCGCCGGCTTCACCGAGCGGAACGAAAACCGCCCCTCGGCGTCCGTGGTGAACTTGCCGCGCAAGTTCATGTCGGCCTGGGCTTCGTCCTGGTTCTCGTACATGCCGGTCGGCGAGGACTGCCAGATATCGACCTCGACGCCGGCGATCGGCTGCTTCTTGTGATCGACAATCCGGCAATTGGCGAAGAGCTCCGGCCCCGGCGTCGCAGAGCGGACGATCGAGCCGCCGTTCTGCGTACGCGGCGAATTCATGCGCCAGAACGGCCCGAGCAGCGCCGCGGCGGTCTCGGTTGCACCGTTCTTGCCATTGTTCATCAAGCAGACCAGCGTCGACAGGCCGATTGCGTCGGAGAAGAGCACCCCCTCGTTATGCGTGCCCGTCGTGTTCTTGCCGATGCGGTTCAGGAAATCGACGCCGATCTCCCATTCCTGCTCAGTGAGCCGCACGTCCCTTGCGAAGGCGTGGATGTGGCGGATGAAAGATTCCATGATCTCTTTCGCCCGGGGGTCTTTCGTCTTGGCGATCGAGGCAAGGACGACCGGCGTCACACCATCTTCGCTGTCGATGATTCCCGAGCGGGCTGGAGCGTCGGCAACGCGGCTCAGTGACATGGTTCGGCTCCAGTCTGCGTGTCAGGGATTGGCGCGGACGCTCGCGCCCGGCCTCGCCCTTGTCAAGAACACGAAACTCAGCTGCTCAGCTTGCATTCTTGCAGCTCGAGCGCGGGCAATATCGAACCAAGGTCGCGCATGCTCGTTCTCGTCTCGCGAAACGCAGAAAGAGGACGGATATGAAAACGATGTATGCAGTCGCACTCGCCGGCATTGTCAGCCTGATGGCGATCAACGGCTCCATGGCGCAAGCAGGCGCCGGGCAGACCGGCGGCAATGCCGCTGGTCAGGGCCAGGGCTCTTCGGCCGGCGGCGGCGGCGCGGGCGGTGCTGGAGGCAAGTAATCGAACCAATCGACTGCGGATGGCATAGCCTTCCGCAGTCGCCTAGCCTGATCGATCGTTAACCGAAAGGCATCGCGCAGGACAAGGAGGGAGAAATGCAGCGTACCTCAATGATTGCTGCTTTAGCGGCGCTGTCGAGTCTGGCTGCAACCGCCGCTTTCGCGCAAAGCGGCGCCCCGATGTTCGATGCAAATGCTGCAAACGCGCTTCAGGACCTGCTGACCAAGGCCGACGCGCAGAATATCAGGGTGGTGCCGCAGCCGCAGGGCTTGGTCGTCAATGGCCGGATGATCGGTTACAGCGGACCTGGTGAGAACATCGTTGGTATGAGCGCCGAGCAAATATTGGAATGGAGCCAACGTGATCTCGGAGGCGGAAGATTTCGTTAGTTCGCCTGCGGCACGAAAGCGGGTTCAATCCGTCATCACCAAAGCCCAATAAACCTTATACTTCGAGCCCGGCGCATAGGCGGTGGCAATGCCCATGCGGCGCATGCGCGGATTGAGCATGTTCTCGTTATGCGGCTTCGATTGCCGCCAGCCCGAAAAAGCTTCGGCGAGCGTGTGATAGCCGGCCGAGACGTTTTCGACGGCAGCGTTCTTTGTGTAGCCCGCTCCATCGAGGCGCGCGCCTAGATTTCCACGCACCTCGTGACTGAGCTTGTCGGCCCGCGCCATCGCGGTCACCTGGTTCTGCGCCGCCGCTTCCAATCCCGGATCGACGGCGACCGGACCGAGTCCGTGATTGCTCCGATAGAGCGAAATCATTTCGCGTGCGGCACCGGCATCGACGCGAGCATCGTAGGAAGCGAGATCCTTATAGAACGACGGCTCGCCCGGCAGCGGCCGCGGCGCTTCGGCGCAGCCGGCGAGAACGAAGATCGCTCCGGTGAGAAGACATACAGACCCGTGCTTTAGCATGTTTGAACTTGTCGCTGATGTTTGTTGACGGAGGGTGAA
>JAFASC010000237.1 GCA_019244955.1 Methylobacteriaceae bacterium
ACCCGGATCAGTGGCAGATCCTGCGCGAGGACGCGGCGCTCATCAAAGTCGCATTCGACGAAGTGCTGAGATGGGAATCGCCAGTGCAGACCTTCTTTCGCACGACGATGCGGCGCATCGACATCGAAGGGATCGAAATCCCGCAGGACGAAAAGGTGCTGCTTTTCCTGTCCGCAGCCAATCGCGATCCGCGCCGCTGGGAGGAGCCGGAAAAATTCGACATCCGTCGCCGCCCTGTCGGCCACGTCGCGCTTGGGAATGGCATCCATGTCTGCGTCGGACAAATGGTGGCGCGGCTCGAAGCCGAGATGATGCTCGGTGCGCTCGCCGAGCGAGTGAAGCGCATCGAGATCGTCGGTGAGCCGAAACGCAAGCTCAATAACACGCTGCGCTCGCTCGCCACCTTGCCGGTGGAAGTCACGCCTCTGTAGGATCGGCGGACGAAGTCCCGCGGGGACCAAGAGAGATGGAGAGGTTCGCATTGGGCGACGCTCGTTCGCTGCCCGCATTCGGCGCGCGCGGAGCCTGATCGTCTTGGATTCGACGATCGTTCTGTTCCTCGTCCAGGACGCGGTAATCAACGGCGCAATCTATGCCCTCATTGCGATCGCGCTGGTGCTGGTCTTCGCAGTGACGCGAGTCATTCTCGTGCCGCAGGGCGAGTTCGTTGCGTTCGCTGGGTTGACCGTCGCCGCGCTCGAGGCAGGCCGCGTGCCGCCAACTTTGTGGCTGCTCGTGGCTCTCGGCGTTCTTGCCGCGATTTCCAGCATTGCTTGGCATTGGCGCGAGATGGAGCCGAGGCGTTTCATTGGAGTCGTCGCGTCCACCATAGTCGTGCCGCTGCTTCTCATCCTCGTCACCAAGTTCCTCGCGCCGCTGAAACTCGGGCTTGCCGCGAATACGATTCTGACGCTCTTGCTCATCGTCCCGATGGGCCCGTTGCTTTACCGCATCGCCTTTGAGCCTCTTGCTGAAGCAAGCGTGCTCGTCCTGCTCATTGCATCTTTCGGCGTGCACCTTTCATTGGTCGGTTTGGGCCTCGCTTTCTTTGGTCCCGAAGGCGTACGCACGGCGGCTTTGTCGGATGCGAGCTACACCGCGGGCGCGTTGATCATCACTGGGCAGAGCGTCGTGGTGATCGCCGTCACGCTTGTTCTGTTGGCGGCACTCGCCCTGTTCTTCGGGTTCACGCCGACTGGCAAGGCACTGCGCGCCTGCGCATCGAACCGGCTGGGCGCACGGCTGGTCGGCATCCCGACCTCGGTTGCTGGACAGGTCGCGTTTGCGATGGCGGCGCTCATCGGCGCGGTTTCCGGCATTCTGATCACGCCGATCACCGCGATCTATTATGACAGCGGCTTCCTGATCGGACTGAAAGGCTTTGTCGCCGCTATCGTCGGCGGGCTCGCAAGCTATACGATCACCGCGCTCGCCGCACTCGGCGTCGGCCTGGTCGAATCGTTCTCCTCGTTCTGGTGGAGCACCTACAAGGAAGTCTTCGTCTTCACGATCATCCTGCCGGTTCTCGTCTGGCGCTCGTTGCGCTCTTCGCATCTGGAGGACGATGAGTGAGCCCCGCCGTTCGCAAATGGCTGCCGCCACTCTTCGCGATTGCCGTCCTGATCGCGCCGTTTACGGGATGGATGCCTGCCTATTGGGTCACGCTGTTCAACTATATCGGTTTATCAAGTCTCGTCGCGCTCGGCCTCGTTCTCTTGACCGGCGTCGGCGGCATGACGTCTTTCGGGCAAGCCGCCTTTGTCGGTTTCGGCGCCTACACGAGCGCGGTTCTGACGCTCGACTATGCCGTCTCGCCCTGGCTGACGCTTCCCGTCTCCCTACTGGTGACCGCGCTCGGTGCGCTGCTCATCGGCGCGGTTACGGTGCGGCTTTCCGGACACTACCTGCCGCTTGGCACGATTGCCTGGGGCATCGCGCTCTTCTACGTCTTCGGCAATTCGAGCACGCTCGGCGCCCACGACGGCCTATCCGGCGTGCCGCCGTTGCGCGTCGGCACGCACGCGCTGATCGATCCGCGAGAATACTTTGTCGTTGTGTGGATCGCGGTGATCTCGATGATCGTGGCCACACGCAATCTGCTCGATAGCCGCATCGGCCGCGCTATCCGCGCGCTGCGTCGCGGAGCCGTCGCGGCGGAGTCGTTCGGTGTCAATGCGCCGCGGGCGAAGTTGATCGTGTTCGTTTATTCCGCGGTGCTCGCCGGACTTGCCGGCTGGCTTTATGCGCATTTCCAGCGCTCGGTCAGCCCCGGCGCCTTCGGTGTCAACACCGGTATCGAATACCTGATCATGGCCGTCATGGGCGGCGCCGGTCGCATCTATGGTGCCATACTTGGGGCCGCGGCGGTCACCATCCTGAAAGACCAGCTGCAGAATATTCTACCCTGGATCATCGGCTCGACCGGGAATTACGAAACAATCGTCTTTGGCGCGATTCTGGTGCTGGTACTCGAGACGGCGCCAAACGGGTTATGGCCGCTGATCGCCGGCCCCTCGCCGCCGCCGAAAGTGCCGCAAAGGCCGCAGGCGCCACTCCCGGACCGGGAAAAGCCAGCGGCGGGAACGCCGCTGCTGCGAGTGACCGCCGCGCGAAAAGCGTTCGGCGGCTTGATCGCCGTGAACGATGTCAGCTTCGAAATCGCGGCGGGCGAGATTCTCGGGCTCATCGGTCCGAATGGCGCCGGCAAAAGCACGACCTTCGATCTCCTCACCTGCGTGACGCCGTTGACCAGCGGTAACATCAGCTTCTGCGGCAAGGCGCTGGCCGGCGAGCATCCGCAAGACGTGGCGCGGCTCGGCATCAGCCGCACATTCCAGCACGTGCATCTCGCGCCCGACATGAGCGTCATCGAGAACGTCGCGCTCGGCGCGCATTTGCGCGGCAGCGCTGGAACGCTCCGTGCGTTCGCGCATCTCGAAAGGCAGGAAGACGCGGCGCTTCTGAGCAATGCGAAGCGGCAGTTGGAACGGGTCGGACTTGGCGAGCAGGCGATGATGCTTGCAGGAAGCCTCTCGCTCGGACAATTGCGGCTGGTCGAGATTGCGCGTGCGCTTTGCCTCGATCCCGTCCTCCTCTTGCTGGACGAACCCGCCGCAGGTTTGCGCGTGGGCGAGAAAAAGGAACTGGCGCGTCTCTTGCGCGAACTGCGCGCCGAGGGCATGAGCGTGCTTCTGGTCGAGCACGACATGGATTTCGTGATGAGCCTCGCCGATCGGCTGGTCGTGCTCGATTTCGGTCAAAAGATCGCGCAAGGCGCCCCGACAGACGTGCGCGCCGATCCACGAGTGCTCGAGGCCTATCTCGGCGGCGTCACGTGAACGAGACGCTGCTCAGTGTCGCCGACATGCACGTGGCCTACGGTCGCGTCGAAGCCGTGCATGGCGTGTCGCTCGCCGTGCCCAAAGCCTCGATTGTCACCGTCATCGGAGCGAATGGTGCCGGTAAGACGACGCTGCTCAATGCCATCATGGGGGTGATGAAGGGCAAGGGCAGCATCGAGTTCGACCGAAAGCCCATCGCGGATCTGTCGCTCGAAGCGCGTGTCGCCAACGGCCTCTGCCTCGTGCCGGAGCGGCGCGAACTGTTTGCCTCGATGCCGGTCGAGGACAATCTCTTGCTCGGCGGATTCCGCCGCTCGCGGGCGGAGCGGTCGCAAGCGCTCGAGGAGACCTACGCCCGTTTTCCGCGCCTTCGGGAACGGCGGCGCCAGCTTGCCGGCACGCTCTCGGGCGGCGAGCGCCAGATGCTCGCCATGGGTCGCGCGCTGATGGCGCGGCCGCGGCTGCTCATGCTCGACGAGCCGAGTCTTGGCCTCGCCCCGCGCATCGTGCGCGACGTCTTCCACATCATCACCAAGCTGAAGGAGGCGGGCGTTTCCATCCTGCTTGTCGAGCAGAATGCGCGTGCGGCGCTGCAGATCGCGAGCTACGCCTATGTGCTAGAGCTCGGCACGGTGACGGCGGCCGGCACATCTGCTGAAATCACCAACAATCCGCGGCTCGTTGAAAGCTACCTCGGACTTGGCGGGGCGTCGTACTGAGCACCATGTTACAAAAAGGAGCAAAAGAATGCATCTTCGACATGGAATGTTTGTCGCTTTGGCTGTCTCGGCGGCCTCGTTCTTCGCATTGCAAGCGGCGCAAGCCGAAATCAAGGTCGGTATCACGGTCAGCGCCAGCGGCCCGGGCGCCGCGCTCGGACAGCCGGAAATGAAAGCGGTTGGCGCGCTTCCCACCGAAGTTGCCGGCGAAAAGGTGACCTTCATCGCACTCGACGACGAGTCCGATGGCACTAAATCGGCGCAGAATATGCGCAAGCTCATCACGGACGAAAAAGTGGACGCCGTGATCGGGTCATCCCTGACGCCGACGTCACTGCCGCTCGTCGATATCGCTTTCGAATCGAAGACGCCGCTGATGACGATCGCTGCGGCGGGCGCGCTGGTCACGCCAATGGATGAGAAGCGCAAATGGGTGTTCAAGGTCGTGCCCAACGATTCGTTGATGGCCGCCGCTATCATGAACTTCATCGCCAAGAAGGGGGTGAAGACGCTCGGTTACCTGGGCGTCAGCGACGGCTATGGCGAGGGTTATTGGAACGAGCTGTCGAAGCTCGCGCCGAAGCACGGCATCACGTTGACCACGCACGAGGTTTATGCCCGCAGCGACACGAGCGTGACGGGTCAGGTCTTAAAGATCATCGCGACCAAGCCTGACGCGGTGTTCATCGCCTCTGCCGGGACACCAGCTGTTCTGCCGCAAAAGGCGCTGCGCGAGCGCGGATATACAGGGCCTGTTTACCAAACCCACGGCGTGGCGACGGAAGAGTTCATCAAACTCGGCGGCAAGGATGTCGAGGGCGTGATCTTTTCCGGCGAACCTTTCACGATTGCCAATGATCTCGAGGAGTCGAGCCCGTTCCGCAAAGTTGCCAACGACTATCTCACGCGGTTCGAGAAGGCCAATGGCACGAAGGGAAACATCTTCGGTGCGCATCTCTTCGATTCATTCGTGCTGTTGCAGAACGCGATTCCTGCCGCACTGAAGAGCGGCAAGCCGGGAACCCCGGAATTCCGCGCGGCCTTACGCGACGAGCTCGAGAAGACCAAGAATGTCTACTTGAACAACGGCCTGTCGAACATGACGCCGACGGATCATAACGGCTATGATCCAAGCTCGGTGTTCTTCATCAAGGTGGAGAACGGCGCCTTCCACCTGGCAAACTAGCGGCGCTCAACAGCCGCTGAGACAATAGCCGAGATAGCGCTTCGAATCTATTGGGTCGTAACCGAGCTTGCGGCGCAGTTTCTTGCGCAGCTTGCTCATGTGGCTCTCGACGACGTTCTCTTCGACATGCTCGTCGAAGAGACCGTAGATCGCGTTGAAGATCTGCGCCTTTGTCACCCGCTTGCCACGGTTGACGACGAGATGTTCGAGGATCCGCCGCTCGCGCCGGGGCAGCGGAAAGGTGTCGCCTTTGATCTCGGGATCGCGTCCGTCGAAAAAGATTTTCATTTCGCCGACGATGGCCGCTTGCTCCTTTATCGGCGCGGCGCGGCGCTGGATCGCGCCGACGCGTGCGAGGATTTCTCTCACATGCACCGGCTTGCGCACCACGTCGTCGACGCCGGCAGCGAACAGATCGAGTGTCTGCTCGAGCGAGTGCATTTCGTTCATCGCGATAACGGGAGCGCGCGAGCGCTCGCGGATTATGCGCGGATAGGTCTCGCGTGCTTTGCAATCGCCGATGAGAAAGGCTTCGATTGCGCCGAGGTCGGGCTCGGCGACCGAGCCGACCCATTCCCTGAATTCGTCCGGACAAAAGCCCGTTGAAGAAACGCCTTCCTTCTTAAATCTCGATGCATAACCGCTCGTTACGATCTCGCGTTCGTCGACAATGACAAACATTGGATCAGCCCCCGAATCACCGCCGCAGGCCCATAAGAATCCTGCGACTCGGGTTCGTCAAACAAATTCCACAAGCGTTAACGAGCCTGTGGATTCAAATCCCGTCTAACGAGTCGTAAGCACCACATGAATCCGGGAGTTGCGGCTCATAGGTTAATAAATCGTTAATCAACTAAGCTGTTGCTTTCGCCGAATTCATGAGCAGGTGGAAGGCTTGCCAGACCTTCTCCGGTTGCTCGACATGGGCGTTGTGGCCGCAACCGGCAATGATCGCCGCAAGCGGATCGTGGCGACGCATATCATCCAAACTAACCATCGCGTCGGCAGCACCGGCGATGAAACGCACCTTCGCTTCGATCACATGCATAAGATCATCGATCGGGGGGACACCGACGGAACTGGCGCGGGGATCGGCGGCCAGGCGAAACCGGCCGGATTCCTCTTGGATGCCGGCGGCGGCGATCGGCGAGTCAAGATCAACCAGACCGCCCAAACCTGAAACACGCAGGTAGCGCTCGATCGCGCTGTAGCGCTCGTCAAACCAGCGTACCGGAGCCGCGGCGAGGCTTGTCATTCTGGCGAGGTCATCGGCGCTCCACCGCAGCTTCACGCCGAGCGCGAGCACGTGGCTTACGCCGACGCCGAACCATCCTGTCGCGAGCATCAGCCCGACGACACCGCCCATCGAATGGCCGACGATCGCGACCCGCTTGCCCTGCCCGACCATCTCGGCCGCGGCCGCAGCATGCGCGCCGTAGCTATAGAGCGCCGCGTGCGGCGAGCGCCCGTGTCCCGGCAAGTCCGGCGCGAGCCAGCGCCCCGGCCAGTGCGCCTCTACGAATGGCAGCAGATTGCGCCAGACGGCGGCGTTCGCACCGAGGCCGTGCAACAGGAGCAGCGCCGGCTCGCCGCTGCCGCCCGACTCCGCGTACATGGCGCTGCGTCAGGCCGCCGCCTTCTCTTGATCCTGCGACCAGCGGCCCATCGCGGCGAGGCCATTCATGCGGGCGCGATGCGTGAATGCCGCCTGCGCGGCATTCACGTTCGCCGGCTTACCGGACCACGCCTTCTGCGGCGCGGCCTGCAGTGCGCGGCCATAGCTGAACGTCATCGCCCAAGGCAGCGGCCGCAGGCGATTGATCGCATCGAGGTTTGCGGTCGCCTCGACATCCGATTGGCCGCCGGAGAGGAACGCAATGCCAGGCACCGCAACCGGCACGCAGCGTTTGAACAAACCGACGGTCGCTGCGGCGATCTGATCGGGTGAAGCCTGCTTTTCCGCCTTCTTGCCGGGAATGACCATGTTCGGCTTTAGCACGGTGCCTTCGAGGAACACGCGTGCGTCGAAGAGTTCATTGAACACCGTGCGCAGCACGAACTCGGTGACTTCGTAGCAGCGATCGAGATCGTGCGCCCCGTCCATTAGAACTTCGGGCTCGACGATCGGCACGATATCGGCTTCCTGACACAAAGCGGCGTAGCGCCCGAGCGCATGCGCGTTGGCCCTCACCGCGTACTCCGTCGGGATGCCGTCAGCGATATCGATGACGGCGCGCCATTTCGCGAAACGCGCGCCGAGGTCATAATATTCCTTTAAGCGCCCGGCGAGCCCGTCGAGCCCTTCGGTAATCGTCTCTCCGGGATAATTCGGCAGCGGTTTTGCGCCCTCGTCGACCTTGATGCCGGGGATCGAGCCAGCGGCTTCGATCAATTTCACCAGGGGCGTGCCGTCCTTTGCATTCTGACGGATCGTTTCGTCGTACAGGATCACGCCGGAGATGTGATTCTTCATCGCATCCATGGAGCGGAACATGAACTCGCGATAATCGCGCCGATTGTCCGCCGTCGATTCAACGCCGATCGCATCGAAGCGCTTCTTGATCGTGCCCGAGCTTTCATCCGCCGCGAGGATGCCCTTGCCCTCTGCAACCATGGCCCTGGCCACCTTCTCGAGCTGGTCCTTGTTCATATCGCTCTCCCGTGATCGCATCTCATAAATATCGTGCGCCGCTCTCAGGTCGAGCCTCCACGCAACGCCGCAACCCCCGGGAGGCTCTTGCCCTCCAGCCATTCCAGGAAGGCGCCGCCGGCGGTGGAGACATAGGTGAACGCGTCGGCAACGCCAGCGTGGTTCAGGGCGGCCACGGTATCTCCGCCACCCGCTACCGAGAGGAGCGCCCCTTCTTCGGTAAGGCGGGCGGCCGCGCGCGCGACCTCGACGGTGCCTTTGTCGAACGGCTCAAGTTCGAAGGCGCCGAACGGCCCGTTCCAAACGAGCGTCTTCACGTCCGCGAGCAGTCGCTCGACCGCGTCGATCGTCTTAGGACCGATGTCGAGGATCATTTCGCCTTGGCCGACATGCTCCACATCGACAATTTTCGAGGGAGCGTGCGCCTTGAACTCTTCGGCAACGGCAGCATCGACGGGAAGCACGATGCGGCATGATCCGGCGGCAGCCTCCTTCAAGATCGCGCGCGCTGTATCGAGGAGGTCGCTTTCGCAGAGTGATTTGCCGATCTCTTTGCCGCCCGCGGCAAGGAACGTGTTGGCCATGCCGCCGCCAATCGCCAAGATATCAACCTTCTTCATCAGATTGCCGATGAGTTCGAGCTTGGTCGAGATTTTGGCGCCGCCAACCACCGCCATCACCGGCCGCACCGGATTGTCGAGCGCTTTCGCCAGCGCTTCGAGCTCTGCCTGCATCGTGCGGCCGGCATAGGCGGGGAGTCTGTGCGCGAGACCCTCCGTCGAGGCATGCGCACGGTGCGCGGCGGAAAAGGCATCGTTGACATAGACGTCGCCGAGCTCGGCGAGCGCCTCGACGAAAGCGGGATCGTTTTTCTCTTCGCCCTTGTGAAAGCGCGTATTTTCGAGAAGCAGGACGTCGCCGTCGCGCATCTTGCCGATCGCAGCTTTCGCCGGCTCGCCGATGCAATCGGGTGCGAACGCGACAGGCTCGCCTAAGTGCTCGGCGAGAACAGGCGCGATCGGCTTCAATGAGTTGGCTTCGTCCGGCCCACCCTTCGGCCGGCCGAAGTGAGCGAGCAGGATGACCTTGCCGCCTTTACCAGCGATCTCTCGAATGGTCGGCAAGATGCGATCGATACGTGTTGCGTCCGTGACCCTGCCGTTCTCCATCGGCAGATTGAGATCGACGCGGACGAGAACGCGTTTGCCCCGAAAATCGGCGTCATCGAGGTTGCGAAAACTGTTCTTCATCGCGTCATCTCACGGGATGCGCGGTTTAGACAAGCTTTCCCATCGCGACGGCTGTATCCGCCATGCGGTTCGAGAAGCCCCATTCGTTGTCGTACCAGGACATGACGCGCACGAGCGTCCCGTCCAGCACCTTCGTCTGGTCGACATGGAACACCGAGGAATGCGGATCGTGATTGAAGTCGATCGAGACGTTCGGCTGCTCGGTGAAGCCGAGAATGCCTTTGAGCTCTTGCTTCGCTGCGCGTTTCACTGCGTCGGTGATCTCTGCCTTGTTGGTCGTCCGCTTCGCTAGGAATTTGAAATCGACGACCGAGACGTTCGGGGTCGGCACGCGAATGGCGACACCATCAAGCTTGCCATTGAGTTCCGGCAGCACGAGCCCCACCGCCTTTGCAGCGCCGGTCGAGGTTGGGATCATCGACAATGCGGCGGCGCGGGCGCGGTAAAGATCCTTGTGAATCTGATCAAGCGAGGGCTGGTCGTTGGTGTAGGAATGCACCGTTGTCATGAAGCCTTTTTCGATCCCGATTGAATCGTTCATCACCTTGGCGACGGGCGCGAGACAATTCGTCGTGCAAGATGCGTTGGAGACGACGAGATGATCCTTCGTCAGTTTGTCGTGATTGACACCATAGACGACGGTGAGATCGGCGCCCTCGGCAGGCGCCGACACCAGCACGCGCTTGGCGCCCGCGTCCAGATGGGCCTTGGCCTTCTCCTTCGACGTGAAGATGCCGGTGCATTCTAAAGCGATGTCGACACCAAGTTGCTTGTGCGGCAGCTCGGCGGGATTGCGGATTGCCGTCACCTTGATCTTGTGGCCGTCAACCACCAAGGAATCGCCCTCGACCGAGACCTCGCCCGGAAAACGGCCGTGAACCGAATCGAAGCGCAGGAGATGGGCATTGGTCTCGACGGGGCCGAGATCGTTGACGGCGACGACCTCGATGTCCTTGCGACCGGATTCGACGATGGCCCGCAGCACGTTGCGCCCGATTCGCCCAAACCCGTTGATCGCCACCTTTACCGTCATTTCCTTCTCCTTGCCTCAGGTTGCGCCACGGCGGCGGCCCGACCCGGCACCGATATAGGGATACGATCCCGGTAAACGACGCGAGAGGGGCGGGAAAAGCGCCTGGGAGGCTGAAATAGCGAGCTCATGCCAGATAACAGGTCGCCTCCCCCTGTCAACGCGAGCACCGCGCGGATCGGGGCGACGATCCCAGGGGATGGCGCTGCTTCCGAGATTGACCCTCCACCGCCTCCGCGGCCTAATGCTGAGGCATGGTGGCACAACCGGCCCGCGGCGACGCGATCGAGGCTGCGCTCGAGCGGCTTTCGCGGGCGCTCGATCTTTTGGAAGAGGCAGCGGAGGCGCGCTCGGAAGGCGATTCCCGGCGCGCCGAGCGCGACGAGGCGATATCCGTGCTTGAGGACGATCGCTCACGGCTTGCGGTGGAACTCGATGGCGCCCTTGCTCGCAACCGCTCGCTGGAGCACGCGGCGGACGAAGTCTCCCGGCGGCTCGAGGCGGCGCGCGCCACAGTCCAGAATCTCCTCACCGCGGCAGAGGCCGGTGAGTTAGCTGGCTCCGATCGCTCCTGATGGCCCAAGTTGTCGTCACCATAGCCGGCCGCACATATCGCATGGCTTGCGACGACGGCGAGGAAGCGCGGCTTGAGCATCTCGCCCGCGATTTCGATGCGCGGATTGCTGGCTTGCGGAGCTCGTTCGGCGAGATCGGCGATCAGCGCATCATCGTCATGGCCGCCCTGACACTTGCCGACGAACTTGCCGAAGCGCAGCGTCAGATGGCCGAGCTGAAGAACCTGCTGGTCGACGCGGATGGCGCGACGCGCTCGCGCGAGGCGCAGAGCGCGCAGCGACAGGACCGCGTTGCTTCAGCGCTTGGGGAGGCGGCGCA
>JAFASC010000097.1 GCA_019244955.1 Methylobacteriaceae bacterium
ACAAAGACACCCGTTTGCAAGGGCCTCCCGAGACGCAGGCCGGTTATTCCCACGCCGCAGGCGCCGCTCCCCGCCCGCACCGCCCGGAACCGACCGGACGATGCCCTTACATGGGCGGGGATGGGAGGGATACTAGGATTATTTTCAGGAAATGTCAAGATTCGCGCGACGGTGGAAACATTAAATTTCCGGATCGCTCGGACGCCCCGTGTGGCTGGACAAATCCCGGGCAGCCTTAGCCCACCCACAACCTCGATGCGGTGCGGGCGGGCGGTTCCGGTGAAAGACCCAGTACTTCGCATTTGACGCGCCGCCTCCTGGTTCAGAATCGGCGTCTGAAGAGCCGGACACGACGATGGATTTCGACTTCAAAGATGGCAGGCGCCACTACAAAGGGCGCGGAACAACGGGACTGGTCGGCCTGGGGATGCTTCTCGTCATTCGGCCGCTTATGTGGATTGTAGGACTCGGCTTCGTTTACTGGCTTCGACTCCCACTCATCGAAGCCATTCGAGTTTATCTTGCTTCTTTGATCTGAGGCCTTATTCCCCACTCGGTCAGCCCGGGGAAAAACGCCCGCTGATCCTTTTGCCTAAGCACATCGACTGCGACCACGCCGTCCATGCGCGCGTCGCCGCACGAGAGCCGATCGTTAGCGCCCCGTCTCCCTTGATGGGAGAAGGTGTCATTGCGAAGCAATGACGGATGAGGGTGATCCAAATGCACCCCTCACCCGACCCGCGCTTACGCGCGGGCCACCCTCTCCCGCAAGGGGAGAGGGAGCGCCACCCCCTTTCTTGCCCACCCCCTCAAAATCGGGCAGAAGCCGCAGCAACGCTGCCGCTGGCGGCTAAGTCCTTCTCGGCACTTCCGGGCCCGAAAATGGTTGATCAACTGCGCGTCGGGATCGCCGGCCTCGGCGTTGTCGGCGCCGCGGCCGTCCGCCTGCTGCAGCGCCAAGCCGACGCGCTTCACGCGCGCACCGGGCGCCGCATAGTCGTGACGGCGGGCGCGGTCCGCGATCGCCGCAAGGAGCGCGGCGTCGATCTCTCCTCGCTGAGGATTTTCGACGATCCGGTCGCGCTGGCGCGGTCACCCGACATCGACCTCTTTGTCGAGCTGATGGGCGGCGATGAGGGCGCCGCGCGCGCTTCCGTCGAAGCTGCGCTCGAAGCGGGCAGGCACGTCGTCACCGCCAACAAGGCGCTGCTCGCCAAGCACGGCTTGGCGCTGGCGGAACTTGCGGAAGAGAAGCACGTCGCGCTCGCCTTCGAAGCATCGGTTGCCGGCGGCATCCCGATCGTCAAGACGCTGCGCGAGGGTCTTGCCGGCAATTCGATCGAGCGCGTCTACGGGATTTTGAACGGCACGTGCAATTACATCCTGTCGCGCATGGAACGCGAGGAACTCTCCTTCGACGAATGCTTGAAGGAGGCGCAGCGCCTCGGTTATGCCGAAGCCGATCCGAGCTTCGACATCGGCGGCTTCGATACCGCGCATAAGCTCGCGATCCTGACCTCGCTTGCGTTCGGCACGTCGATCGATGCCGACGCGATCCACGTCGAAGGGATCGAGGGCGTGACGCTCGCGGACATCAACGCGGCGGAAGATCTCGGCTTTCGCATCAAGCTGCTCGGCGTCGCGCAGCGCACCCGCAATGGCATCGAACAACGCGTCCATCCGACCATGGTGCACAAATCATCGGCGCTCGCCGAAGTGATGGGCGTGACGAACGCCGTCACCATCGATGCCGACGCGGTGCACGAACTGACGCTTGTCGGTCCCGGCGCCGGCGGCGAGGCGACTGCATCCGCGGTTGTCGCCGACATTGCCGACATCGCCAAAGGCATCCGTTCTCCGCCATTCGGTCTGCCGGTGGCGCGCTTGCAAAAATCGGAAAAGCTGGCGATGCAGCGGCATGAGGGCGGCTATTACATCCGCTTCTCGGCAATCGATCAGCCGGGCACGATCGCGGCGATCGCCAAGCGTATGGCGGAGCGCCAGATTTCGCTGGAAAGCGTCATGCAGAAGAGCGCTCCCAACGCCACGGCAAAACGCGGCGGGCCGGTTCCCGTCGTGCTGATTACCTACGCGACAACTGAAGAGCTCGTGCGAAGTGCGGTCGACGCGATCGTCGCCGACGGAACCGTCGCCGAGAAGCCGCAAGTCATTCGCATCGAGCGTCAATAAAACACAACTGGAGCTCCCGTGGCCGATCTCGTCATTCAAGAAGAAAAGATCATCGAGCGCATCCTGACGCTCGAATTGGTGCGCGTCACCGAGCGCGCCGCGGTCTCGTCGGCGCGCCTGCGCGGACGCGGCGACGAGAAAGCCGCGGATCAGGCCGCGGTCGACGCGATGCGGCGCGAATTGAACCGGCTGCCGATCGACGGCACGATCGTCATCGGCGAAGGCGAGCGGGATGAGGCGCCGATGCTGTTCATCGGCGAGAAGGTGGGGACCAAGACCGGACCGAAGGTCGATATCGCGGTCGACCCGCTCGAGGGGACGACGCTCTGCGCCAAGGACATGCCAGGCTCGATCGCGGTGATGGCGATGGCCGAGGGCGGCACGCTTTTGAACGCGCCGGACGTGTACATGGACAAGATCGCGATCGGCCCGGGCTATCCCGCAGGTGTTGTCGATCTCGATGCAAGCCCACGTGACAACATCAACGCGCTCGCCAAAGCGAAAGGCGTGAAGCCCGGCGAGATCACCGTGCTGATCCTCGACCGGCTGCGCCACGCCGACCTCATCGTCTCCTGCCGCGAGGCGGGGGCGGCGATCCGGCTCATCACCGACGGCGACGTCGCCGGCGTCATCCATACGACGCAGCCCGAGCATACCGGCATCGATCTTTATCTCGGCACCGGCGGCGCACCCGAAGGCGTGCTCGCGGCCGGCGCGCTGCGCTGCGTCGGCGGCCAGATGCAGGCGCGGCTGATCCTGGACACCGAGGCCAAGGTCGAGCGGGCGCGGAAAATGGGCGTAAGCGATCCGAAGAAGAAATACGACATGCACGAATTGGCGTCCGGCGACGTCATCGTCTGCGCGACCGGTGTGACCGACGGCGCGATGCTGAAGGGCGTCAGGTTCGGCAAGGAGATGATCGAGACCGAGACGGTGATCTATCGCTCGGTCACCGGCACGGTGCGCCGCATCCACGCGGAGCATCGCGAGATGGCGAAGTTCAGATTGGATTGATGGGCCGAACCGCGGACCTTCCCGTCCGCATTCGGCTGGGCAATCTACAAGGCGCACCAGGAGGTGCGCGGTCCAATGAGCACGATCACGATCCGCCCCCTCGCGCGCACCGATCGCGCGCAATGGCAGCCGCTCTGGCAGGGCTACCTCGCGTTCTACAAGACGCGCGTGCCGGACGAGGTGACCGAGACGACCTTCGCGCGCTTCTTCGATGAAGCCGAGCCGATGCATGCGTTTGTCGCCGAGCGCGATGGCGAGATCGTCGGCATTGTGCACTACATCTTCCATCGCTCGACTTGGACCAAAGGTCCGTACTGCTATCTGCAGGACCTCTTTACCGCCGAGCATGCGCGTGGGCACGGGGTCGGGCGCAAGCTGATCGAAGCCGTATACGAGCGTGCGAAAGCTGAGGGCGCGTCGCGCGTCTATTGGCTGACGCAGGAAGACAATGCGACGGCCCGTGCGCTGTACGATAAGCTCGCCGACAGGCCCGGATTCATCCAATATCGCAAAATCTTCTGACCGCGTTGTGAGCGACGTGCGCGTCAAATTCTTGCAGACGGCCGATCCGCAAAGATACGCGCGAGTGCTGGACGCGTCGGCGCCGAGCACACGCGCCTTCTGCGCGCTGCATGGACATGAATACGAAGCGTATGTGGGCCTGAAGCGCGGCCGGCATCCGTGGCACGCGACGTTCAACCGGATCGACCTTCTCAGCGACGCTTTGGACGCCGGCTTCGATGGTTGGATCGTCTATCTCGACGCGGATTCCTTCGTGGTCGATCTCAAGTTCGCCTTTTCCGCGTATCTGCAACAGCACGCGGCCGCGCCGCTGATCGCCCGCGCGGTTGATCCCGAGAAAGCGCCGACCTGGAACGTCAATGCCGGGGTGCTGATCTTCAATATGAGGCATCCGCAAACGGCGCGGCTGATCAGAACGTGGAAGCGTTTGTTCGATTTGTGCTGCGCTGCCGGTCTCTTGCGTCTGCCGCCTCGACTCGCTCCGCTGAACGATCAAATCCTGCTGCACTGGACGTTGCGGCTCAATCCCGGTCTCGTGCCTGCCATCCGCTTCGAGCACCCGGATTTCATCAACGGCGCGCTGTCCTCGTTCATCGTGCAGTTTCTGCGCGCCGACGTGGAGGACTTCGATCTGCGCATCGCGCTGATTGCCGAACGCGTGCGGCTGGCATTCGAAGCCGCCGGGATCGATCCCGCGCCTTACTCCGCCGCGGCGAGCCGCGGCGCCACCAGCCGCGCAACATCGCCCTCCTGAGCGAAATCGATCTGCTCGATCTTGTCGCCGCGCCGCGTGATTTTTTCGGTCGAGGTCGTGATCGCCGCGACATCCTCCTGCGCGAGCCGGAAATGTTGATCGAGCTTCGTTACCCGGGCGCGTAGCCGCCCGACATCCTGCACGAGAAGCTGCACCTCTCTCTGGATGTCGTGCACCTGATCGCGCACGCGCGCGTCGCGCACGATCGTCTGCATGACCTGGATCGCCATCATCAAAAGCGACGGTGAGACGATAATGACGCGCGCGTGATGCGCCTTCTGCACGAGATCGTCGAAATGCTCGGCGAGATCGGCGTAGACCGATTCCGAGGGAACGAACAGAACCGCCAGATCCTGCGTCTCGCCCGGCACGAAATAGCGCTCGCGGATGTCGCGCACATGTTTGCCGATGTCGTTGCGCACGCGGCTCGTCGCCTGCTTGCGCAACTCGTCGCTGTCCGCCGCCTTCAATGCGGAAAAGGCTTCCAGCGGAAACTTTGCGTCGACGACCAGCAAACGCTCGTCTCCGGGCAGGCGGATCACACAGTCGGGGCGCGTGCGATTCCTCAGCGTGTACTGGAATTCATAGGCCGACGGCGGCAGCCCATCCTTGACGATCGCTTCCATCCGGCCCTGGCCGAAGGCGCCGCGCGCCTGCTTGTTGGCGAGAATGTCCTTCAGCCCGACGACCTCTTGCGTCAGGCCTGTGAGCTTCGCCTGCGCCGCATCGATTACCGCGAGCCGCTCGT
>JAFASC010000121.1 GCA_019244955.1 Methylobacteriaceae bacterium
CCGCGATCCACCCCGCCGAGCACCGTTGCGAGCACGCATACGTCGGTTTCGCCTCCGCTCACGACGAGCGTATCGATCGGCGTGTTGCGCAAGAGGTCGTCGAGATGCCCTTCGAGCCACGGCGAATATACTTTCTTGTCGATTACCCGCGCGGGTGGCACGAAGCGCGCCAGCTCAGATACGAGCTCAACCATCTCTCTTCCGAGGCGGCCGATCGTCATACTGGCCCAGTTCTCATAATAGCGCCGCCACGTGCCCCTGCCCTGCCCCGGCTCTTGCGCCGGAATGAATCGGGTAAAAATTGTGCGCGCCGGATGCGCCGAGACAAGCCGCAGCGCGTTCGGCAGGACGCGCTCCATCCACGGCGTATGCCAATCCGTGTCCTCCGCAAACAGCCGTTGCATGTCGACGCAGATATGCAGGCAGGTATCCGTCAGTGCGCCAAAGCGCAGCGTGTTTGCGTCTTTCAATTCTCGTCTCCCGACCGCCTCAGAACCGCTGGACGGACTTTCCGCGAAATGGTAAGATGTAAGGTGTAAGTCAAGGGAAAACCGGTGTGAACGTCCGCTCCAAAGTTTCGGTCAAAAGTCAAACCGTATTGCCCAAAGAAGTGCGCGAGCGGCTGCAAATCCGTCCGGGCGATCACCTGCGCTACGTCATCGACGAAGACGGCGTGCGCCTGGAGAAGGACACGCCTGCGCAAGCAGACGACCCGTTTGCGGTATTTACCGAATGGGCAAGCGAGGCGGACGAGGAGGCCTATGCCGATCTCTGAGCGTCAATCTCTCACGCCAGGCGACATCGTCGTTGTACCCTTCCCCTACTCAGATCGTTTCGCGGAAAAGCGTCGCCCGGCCCTCGTTGTCTCAAGCGATCGGCTCAATCGAACGGGCTTTGTTTGGCTTGCGATGATCACCAGCGCAAAGCAGGCGCGCCTGCCTGAGGATGTTTTGATACGCAAGCTCGCTCCAAGCGGCCTGTCTGCACCTTCCCTCGTGAGGCCCGTTAAGATCGCCTGCGCCGAGCCCTCACGCATTCTGCGTTCGATCGGGCGCCTCGATCCGAAGGAAACATCTCTGGTCGTTGCCAAGCTGCACGCATTCATCGGGAGCACATCAAAGTAAGAAGGCGGCGGGCTGGTACGCCTGCGGCCTTGCTGACCGCGCTAGCTGGTGCCTCGCTTGCTATTCACAATTGCCTTTCCCTTCACGATCCGGAAAACACTTCCCGCCATCTTTAGCCAAGGTTTACCAAACAGGCCTTGTGATGACCCTCCACATCGCCGTCCTCATGGGCGGCCTTTCCGTCGAACGCGAGGTTTCCCTGGTCTCGGGTGCCGCGTGCGCCAGGGCGCTCGAGGACCAGGGTTTCATGGTGACGCCGATCGACGTCGACCGCGACGTGGCCGAGGTGCTCGCGCGAGTGAAGCCGCAAGTCGCCTTCAACGCGCTGCACGGCCGCTTCGGCGAGGATGGAATCGTGCAAGGCGTACTCGAGATGCTGCGCATCCCCTATACGCATTCCGGCGTGCTCGCCTCCGCGCTGGCGATGCAGAAGGATCGCGCCAAGGACGTGATGCGAGCAGCGGGCATTCCTGTCGCGCAGGGCGTTACCTGCAGCCGCTATGAAGTCGCCAAGCGGCATGTCCTGCCGCCGCCTTACGTTGTGAAGCCCGTTAACGAAGGCTCATCCGTCGGCGTGATTATTGTCAAGGAAGAACGCTCACATCCTCCGCAGGAGCTCATGCGCGAGGATTGGCCGCACGGCGAGACGGTGCTCGTCGAAAAATTCGTCGCCGGCCGCGAACTCACATGCGCCGTCATGGGTGATCGCGCTCTCGATGTGATCGACATCCGCGCAAGCGACGGCGGGTGGTACGATTACAATGCAAAGTATTCAAAAGGCGGATCGATTCACGTCCTTCCGGCGAATCTTAAACAAAATATTTACCATCAGGTCCAAGAGTGGGCGCTTGAGGCGCATAGAGCCCTCGGCTGCCGCGGCGTGAGCCGCACAGATTTCCGATACGACGATCGCCCCGGAGGTACGGGCGACCTCGTCGTGTTGGAGGTCAACACACAACCCGGCATGACCGAGACGTCTCTGGTGCCCGAGATCGCCGCATACGCCGGCTACTCGTTCGGTGAGCTCGTCCGATGGATGGTGGAGGACGCATCCTGCGATCGTTGAGCGAGGCTTTCGGCCTCAGCTCGATCGCATGGGACCGTCCGCTCTTCGCCGGGGCCGGATTTCCGGCTCATTCCGCCACCTCTTCCTTGTTTCGGTCTGCCGGCGCGCCAACCCAGCCAGCGCGCACGCCCCGGGCTTTCCGTAAATCTTGGTTCCTTGACTTTGCCAGGCGCCGCGGCACCCCTCTGCTCGTCTTTTCGCTGATCGGTACCTCAATCGCCTACGGCGCAATTCGCGGCGGCGGTTACGCGGCTTTCGTCGAGCAATACGGAACGCTGGGCGATATCGTCGCCCGCAATATCGGCTTCCCCGTTGCCGCCGTGGCGATCAGCGGCGAGAGCGGTTTGACGCAATCGGAAATCCTCGAAGCCTCCGGCATTAGCGGGAAGAACTCGCTGGCGTTTCTGGATGTCGCCGAGATACGCGATCGATTGCGCGCCGTACCGCTCGTCAAGGAAGCGAGCGTGCGCAAGCTTTATCCCGATCACGTCGCGATCGAAATCACCGAACGCCAACCCTACGCGCTTTGGCAGCAGGACGGGCAGCTCTCCGTCATTGCCGCGGATGGAACCGTCATCGACACGATGCGCGACGGACGTTTTGCGCAGCTGCCTTTTGTCGTCGGCGAGGGCGCAAACACGCATATCTCCGACTATCTCGCGCTGATCGGCAAGGCCGGCGATCTGAAATCCAAGATTCGCGCCGGCGTCTACGTCGCCGAGCGCCGCTGGACCCTCAGCACGACCAATGGCATCGAAATCATGCTGCCGGAGCACAATCCGGAACGCGCGCTCGCCGCATTGGCTTCGCTCGATCGCGAGGCACGCATCCTCGACAAGGGCCTGATCTCCCTCGACCTGCGCCTGCCGGATCGTGTCGTCGCGCGGCTCTCGGAAGAGGCCTTTGCGCAGCGCGCCGATGAGCTCGGCCGCAAGAACCCGAAACCCAAAGCCGGACAGACGTGAGCGCCCCATGATCCCGCCGCGTCTCAAACCTCTGTCTGCTCGCAAGAGCGCCATCCTGTCGGTGCTCGATGTCGGGACCAGCAAGATCGCATGTCTCATCGCGCGCCTGATGCCCCTCGAAAGCTCGGAGACGCTGCGCGGCCGCACCCATCGCTGCCGGATTCTCGGCATCGGCCATCAGCGCTCGCGTGGCATGAAGGGGGGCCAGATCGTCGACATGGAGGAGACGGAAGCCGCGATCAGGGTTGCCGTCGACGCTGCCGAACGCATGGCCGGCGTACAGGTCGAAAGCATCATTGTCGCAGCGGCCGGCGGGCGGCTTTCCGGCCAGCATTTCAAGGCCGAGATCGATGTGATCGGCGGCGCCGTGCGTGACGCCGACATCCATCGCGTGCTTGAAGCGTCGTGCGCGCGCACTTCGCGCCAGGGTCGCGCTGTGCTGCACTCGCTCCCGACCTCCTATTCGCTCGATGCCGCCAACCACATACGCGATCCGCGCCGGATGATGGGCGAGCGGCTTGGGGCCGATCTTCTTGTCGCGAGCTGCGACACAGCGGCGGCCCGCAATCTCCTGCTCGCCGTCGAGCGCTGCCATCTCGGCATCGAGGCGCTGGTCGCCAGCCCCTACGCGGCGGGATTGTCGGTACTCGTCGACGACGAGCCCGACATGGGAACGATCGTCCTCGATATGGGCGGGGGCACCACCTCCATCGCGCTGTTCTCCGGCGGTGGTCTCGAGCATCTCGATGCGTTTGCGGTCGGGGGCCACCACATCACGACGGATATCGCGCGCGGCCTCAACGCCCGTCTTGCCGATGCGGAGCGCATGAAGACGCTCTACGGCAGCGCCATCTCATCGCCCTCCGACGAGCGCGAAACGATCACGGTCGAACAGTCGGGCGAGGAAAACAGCCATCCCGTGCATCTGCCGAAATCCCACCTCATCCGTATCATCAAGCCGCGCGCCGAGGAGATTCTCGAACTCGTGCGCGATCGTCTCGACCGCGCCGGTTTCCCCGCCGCCGCGGGCCGCCGCATCGTGCTGACGGGCGGCGCAAGCCAGCTCACCGGCCTGCCTGAAGCGGCCCGGCGCATCCTCTCAGGTCAGGTTCGGCTCGGCCGGCCGGTCGGTATCCAGGGCATGCCGGAATCGGCAAAAAGCCCCGGCTTCGCCGCAGCTGTCGGGCTGACGATCTACCCGCAATTCGCGGCCATGGAGCATTTCGAGCCGAACCGGCAGACGAATGTCACGGCAACGGGAACGGACGGTTACATCGCTCGCGTCGGGCGATGGCTGAAGGAAAGTTTCTAAAAAGAGGTCAGGGCGATGGCGATCAATCTAAAAGCTCCCGAACTGCGGGAACTCAAGCCCCGCATCATGGTGGCGGGAGTCGGCGGGGCCGGCGGGAACGCGGTCAACAACATGATCAGTTGCGGGCTCTACGGCGTCGACTTTATCGTCGCCAACACCGACGCGCAGGCGCTGACCTCGTCGAAAGCCGAGCGCATCATTCAGATGGGCCTGCAGGTGACCGAAGGCCTCGGCGCCGGTTCGCAGCCGGAAATCGGCCGCGCCGCCGCTGAAGAGGCGATCGAAGAAATTCGCGACCACCTTGTCGGCGCCCACATGGTGTTCGTCACCGCCGGCATGGGTGGCGGCACAGGCACCGGGGCCGCTCCGGTGATCGCCCGCATGGCGCGCGACATGGGCATCCTCACGGTCGGCGTCGTGACAAAGCCGTTCCAGTTCGAAGGCCAGCGCCGCATGAAGGTCGCGGATTCCGGCATCAACGAATTGCAGAAGGCCGTCGACACGCTGATCGTCATCCCGAACCAGAACCTGTTCCGCGTCGCGACCGAGCGCACGACGTTTGCCGATGCGTTCGCGATGGCCGACCAGGTGCTTTACTCCGGCGTCGCCTGCATCACCGATCTCATGGTGAAGGAAGGCCTGATCAATCTCGATTTCGCCGACGTTCGCGCCATCATGCGCGAAATGGGCAAGGCGATGATGGGCACCGGCGAGGCCTCCGGCGACAAGCGCGCCATCCTTGCGGCGGAAGCTGCCATTGCCAATCCGCTGCTCGATGAAGTCTCGATGAAGGGCGCCCGCGGGCTTCTCATCTCGATCACCGGCGGCAACGACCTCACCCTGTACGAGGTTGATGAGGCCGCAAGTCGGATCCGCCAGGAAGTGGACGAGGAAGCCAACATCATCCTCGGCGCCACATTCGACGAGAGCCTGGAGGGCGTGGTGCGCGTCTCGGTCGTCGCCACCGGCATCGACAAACCCGCTGAAATGACGGACTCGGCGCTGTCGGAGAGCCGCATCGCGGAAGCGGCGCAGCGTCTGCGCGCGCAGGCTGCGACCCGCCATGCCGAGCAGGCGGCCGCCGCCGCGCCGGTCATGGTGCAGGCCCCTCCGGCCGCGGAACCTGTCCACCCGACGGCCCCGGCTTATTCCGCCCCCGAGGCCGCCCAGCCGGTGCATCTCAACGAGGTGCACATCCAGCCGGCGCCGCCGCGCCCGCACTACGAGCACGCGCCGGCGCCGCGCGCGCAGGAATATGCGCCTCAGGCCGGTCCGTTCATTCCGCCGGCGCCCGAACAGCCAATCCGCGCACCGCGCATGCCGCAGATCGAGGATTTGCCGCTCCCGGTTCAGCAGCAGATGCGTATCATGCGCGGCGAGACGCCGGCTGAAAACGCCACCGAGACCCGCCGCCGCACCCTTCTCGAGCGCCTTGCCTCCTTTGGCATGAGCCGCCACGACGAAGGCCAGCACGCCCCGCCGCCGCAGACGCCGGCGCTCCCGGCGCCGCGCCTTGCGGCGCAACCTGCCCGTCCGGCGCCTTCCCCAGTCCACGCGGAATATGCCCGCCGCCCGGCAGCGCCCGCCCCGGCCCCTGCCCCCGCCCCCCGGCAGGCCCAGCTTGATCCGCACGGTCGCGCAAGCCCGATCGTGCGCAACTCAGAAGACGACCATCTCGAAATACCGGCTTTCCTGCGCCGCCAATCGAGCTGACCCATTCTCACTGTTCCACAAAGGCCCGCACATCGCTGCGGGCCTTTTTGTTTCTGCACCAGCGGCCCTTTGTAAGAATCGGTAACAAAGCGTGATTTGGCCGCGCCTCCCCGCGCGGCTTATTTTCGGCTTTCGTCAGCGTCCGCCGGCCGCGAGCATCGATGTTTCAAATTCTGCAGGAGCCCGGCTCGCCGATCGCGCTCGTGCTTGCCAGAGCGCGCCAACAAACGGTGAAACGACCGGTCGCGTTGCGCGGCATCGGTGTTCACAGCAACGCGCCGGCGCAACTGACTCTCAGCCCGGCGCGCGCCAATACAGGTATTGTTTTCGAGTTCTGCCGGGCCGCGGCGCCGCTCGCGGCGACCTGGACGAATGTTGTGGACACCACCCTGCGAACGACCCTCGGCCAGGATGACGCCAGTGTGAGCACCGTCGAGCATTTGCTTTCTGCCTGCGCCGGTCTCGGCATCGACAATTTGCGCGTACAGATCGACGGGCCGGAATTGCCGGCTTTCGACGGTTCGGCCGGTGCGTTTGTCGACGCTTTCGACGAAGCGGAAATCCTACAAGTACCGCAGGCGCGTCGGCAGCTAAAGGTGCTGGCGCCAGTTCGTGTTCAACACAACGGCTCCTTTGCCGAATTCTTGCCAGCGCGACAGGGCCTCACCCTCGACATCGAAATCGATTTCGCCGCTGCCGTCATTGGCCGCCAGCGCAAAATCCTGACGCTCGATGCCGGCACGTTCCGGCGCGAATTGGCGCGCGCGCGCAGCTTCGGATTTCTGCGCGATCTTAGCTCGCTGCAAGCACAGGGCCTCGCACTTGGCGCGTCGCTCGACAACACGGTTGCGCTGCTCGACGACGCGGTGCTGAACCCGGACGGCGTACGTTTTCCCGACGAATGCGTCCGTCACAAGATGCTCGACGCGCTCGGCGATCTCGCGCTTGCAGGTGCCCCCATCGCCGGAATTTTCCGCTCCTATCGCGGGGGTCACGAGCTGAATGTCGCCGCAGTCAGGGCACTGATGTCCGATCCATCCGCTTTCAGCCTCGAAAGCATCCCAGATGCGCAGGTCCTAGTGTGACATTACGGCCGCAGGCCGCTGAAAAACTCGCAGCTTTCCTCTAAGCGGGCGCGGCTTCGCCACAATTCATAGCCAACGTCCCGCCTGCTGGAACGCAGTAAGCGGCTGTCCAAGCGGGAGAGGCTTGTCCTCTCCCATTTTATCGCAAGGCCCGCGCTTGCTCCCATTCGACGAGTTTCGCCGTATGCAACTTCATTTGACCGCTCCAAAAGCTGCATCCGAGTCCATCCGCCCTTCCCGATTACTGTCCTGCCTCGCCGCGAGCGCGGTTCTGGGGCTCGGGCTGGGCCTTGCAGGTTGCTCCGCCGTCGACAGCTTGCCGGGCTTCTCGAGCCTTTTCGGCGGCGAGAAATACGAGACCAAAATCCTGCCGGATATCCCGGCCGACACCATCTACGATCAGGGTCTCGCGCGTCTGCATAAGAAAGACTACACGGCAGCGGCGAAAAGCTTCGGCGATCTCGAGAAGCAATATCCGTACTCGCAATGGTCGCGCAAAGGTCTGATCATGACGACCTTCTCGCAATATGAAGAGGGCAAGTACGAAGACGCGATCGCCTCGGCCAATCGCTATGTCAGCCTCTATCCGTCTTCGCCCGAGACGCCATACGCGATGTATCTCGCGGGCATGTCCTACTACAACCAGATCCCAGACGTGGCGCGCGACCAGGAGCGCGCGGAGAAGGCGCTCGCCTATTTCAACCAGATCGTCCAGAAATATCCGCAATCGGAATATGCGACCGATGCCAAGTTCAAGATGCAGGTCGCGCGCGATCAGCTGGCCGGCAAAGAGATGACGGTCGGCCGCTTCTACATGCAGCGGCGCAACTGGACCGCCGCCATCAATCGCTTCCGCGAAGTGCTGGCCAAATATCAGATGACGCGGCATACGGAAGAGGCTCTGTATCGCCTCACCGAGGCTTATCTCGCGCTCGGCATCACCAGCGAGGCGCAGACAGCCGCTGCCGTGCTTGGCCACAACTATCCCGATTCGCAGTGGTACAAGGACGCCTTCTCCCGCCTCCAGACCGGCGGCTTGTCGCCCGAAGAGCACAACGACTCCTGGATTTCCAAGACCTTCAAGAAGGTCGGTCTCGGCTAGAGCGAGCCGCGCGGTCCTTGGGACGCACGAGATAGAAGCGGACCATGGGTCCGCGGGTGCTGAGCACCCTTTTGCTGCGCACGGGCTGACGCTACCATTGCGCCGATGCTCGTCCAGCTTGCGATCCGCAATATCGTCCTGATCGATCGCCTCGATCTCGCTTTCGGGCCGGGGTTGACCGTGCTCACTGGCGAGACCGGCGCCGGCAAATCCATCTTGCTCGACGCTTTCGCGCTTGCGCTTGGCAGCCGCGGCGACGGATCGCTGGTGCGCGCGGGTGAGACGCAAGGTCAGGTGACGGCGGTGTTCGATCTGCCGAGCGATCACCCGTCGCGCCGCGTGGCAGCTGCGCAGGATATCGCGATCGAGGGCGACCTCATCTTGCGGCGGCTCCAGTTCGCCGACGGACGCACACGTGCTTTCGTCAATGACGAGCCGGTCAGCGTGCAGGCGATGCGCGCGATCGCACGTGAAATCGTCGAGATACATGGCCAGCACGATGAGCGTGCGCTGGTCGAGGCAGCAACGCATCGCGCGCTTGTCGACGCCTATGGCGGCTTGCGCAACGAGGTGCAGGCGGTACGTGCTGCGCACCGCCTGCTGCGCGCCGCGCGCGACATGCACGCGACCGAAGCGGCGCGCGTCGAACGAGCCCGCGCCGAAGCCGATTTCCTGCGTCACGCGCACGAAGAGCTGGCGAAGCTCGCGCCGGCCGGCAATGAAGAGGAATGGCTCGCCGAACGCCGCACGCTCATGATGCAGGCCGAAAAGGTCGCCGCCGATCTTCGCGACGCACAGGAAGCGATCGCCGGGGAGACTTCTGCCGTCGCAGGTCTCGCCGGGGTCATGCGTCGTCTCGATCGGCGACGTTCTCAGGCGCCGGCCCTCATCGATCCCGTCGTCAAGGCGATCGATGCAAGTCTCGTTGCGCTCGACGGCGCACAGGCGGCGCTCGAGGCCGCGTTACGCGAGACGGCATTCGAACCCGGCGAGCTCGATCGGGTTGAAGAGCGGCTGTTTGCGCTCCGCGCCGCGGCGCGGAAGCACGGTGCCACGGTCGATCAGCTGCCGGCGCTGATGCAGAAGTTCGCGACGGACTTGGAAATGTTGGAGGCGGGCGAAGCGCGATTGCTGGAGCTGAAAGCGGCGGTGGATGCGGCAACAGAAGCTTATCGCCAAGCCTGCGAGGCATTGTCGGAAGCGCGCGCGAGTGCGGCAGCACGGCTCGAGAAGGCGGTGACGAAGGAACTGCCGCCGCTGAAATTGCAAGGTGCGAAATTCTCGACCGATCTCGCACGCGACACTGAAGCCGATTCGGCCGACGGCTACGACCGTCTTGAATTCCGCGTGCAGACAAATCCGGGCGCGCGCCCCGGCCCTTTGATGAAGATCGCGTCGGGCGGCGAGCTTGCGCGTTTCATGCTTGCGTTGAAGGTAGTTGTGGCCGACCGCGGCTCTGCGCCGACGCTGGTTTTCGACGAAATCGACACCGGTATTGGCGGCTCCGTTGCCGATGCAATCGGGCAGCGGCTCGCGCGCCTGGCCGGCCGCGTACAGGTGCTTGCAGTGACGCATGCGCCGCAAGTCGCCGCGCGCGCCGAGGCGCATTTCCGCATCGAGAAGGGGGCGAGCGGCAAGAGCGTCGTGACGCGCGTCGCGGTGCTCGATGCCAGCGAACGGCGCGAAGAGATCGCGCGCATGCTCGCTGGCGCGACCATCACCGAGGAAGCGCGCGCGGCGGCCGGACGCCTGCTCGCGGAAGCAAGCTGAGGCAAAGATGGCGGCCCGCGACGAGATCGAAATCGCCGGCGTGCGACTGACGAGCCCGGACAAGGTGCTCTATCCCGAGCAGGGCATCACCAAGCGCGATCTCGCAAACTATATGGTCGCGGTCGCCGACTGGATGCTGCCGCACGTGGCGAAC
>JAFASC010000028.1 GCA_019244955.1 Methylobacteriaceae bacterium
TAGCAGCGCACCGTTCTTCATCCAATCGCGGGTGCCTTTACGCCCCTAGCCGCGCTTCGCTACAACCCCCGCCCAACAGGAGAGGACCCCGCACATGCGCTCATACGACGTCACCGTGTTCGACCGCCCCTTGCAGGCGCGCGACTACCCGACGCCGCAGCCCTCTGGCGAGGAGGTGCTCGTCAAGGTCACCGCCGCCGGCGTCTGCCATAGCGACCTCCACATCTGCGAAGGTTTTTTCGATCTCGGCGGCGGCAAAAAGCTCGAAATGGGCGCGCGCGGCGTCAACCTGCCCTTGACGATGGGCCACGAGATTGCCGGCGAGATCGTCTCGGCCGGGCCCGACAGCGCGCCGGTGACGCCGGGCAAGAAAGTCGTCGTCTTCCCCTGGATCGGCTGCGGCAAATGCCCGATCTGCCTGCGCGGCGACGAGCAGAATTGCTCGCGGCCGCGCTCGCTCGGCATCTATCGCGGCGGCGGCTACGCGACGCACGTGCTCGTGCCGCATGCGCGCTACCTCCTCGACATGGGCGGCCTGAAGCCCGAGGTCGCCGCGCCCTATGCCTGCTCGGGGCTCACCACCTATAGCGCCTTGAAGAAGCTCGATCCGCGCGTGCTGAAGGAGGAGCCGATCCTCATCATCGGCGCCGGCGGGCTCGGCCTCATGTGCCTCGGCGTGATGAAGGCGATGGGCGCGCATGGCGCCATCGTCGCCGATATCGATGCCGGCAAGCGCGACGCGGCGATGGCCGCCGGGGCGGTGGCGGTCATCGACCCGCGGGCGAGCGACGCGGTGAAGCAGGTCAGGGCGCTGTCGCGCGACGGGTTCGGGGTCTATGGCGCGATCGACTATGTCGGGTCGCAGTCGACGGTGCAGCTCGCGATAGACGTAACGATCAAAGGTGGACATGTCGTAGTCGTAGGGCTGATCGGCGGCGAGATCACCATCCCGACCCCCCTCCTGCCGCAGAAGGCTTTGAAATTGCAGGGGTCTTACGTCGGCTCGCTGGCCGAATTGAGCGCGCTCCTGGACATAGCCAAAGCCGGAAAAATCCCGCAAGTGCCGACCACCACCCGCCCTCTCGAGGAAGCCAACTCCGCGCTGGACGATCTCAGGCAGGGCCGGTGATCGGCCGACAGGTTCTCGTTGCCGCGTGACTTTTTGCATGAGCTTTTTGCGTTGCTCGCGCGTTGCCGAGGGGCGGACAGGCGCAAGCTTGACAGGAAGAAGGCGTGGCGAATAACCAAAGTGAGCGCGAGGAGGCCGAGCTTCGGGCACGGCTGAACACGCTTTCGCACAAGATCGAGGCGCAGCGCGGCAAGCCGGCCGCGGGCGGCGACAGCGAGCCAGAATCCGCGGCCTCGGCGCGCGGCTGGGGCCGGGCGATGAACCTCGGCTTCCGGGTGGTCACCGAGCTTGTCGCCGGGATCGTCGTCGGCGGCGGCATCGGCTACCTCCTCGACAAGTGGCTCGGGACGAAGCCGTTTCTCCTGATCCTGTTCGGCCTGTTGGGAACGGCGGGCGGATTCTGGAACATCATCCGCGCCACATCGATGCCGATGAGCGGACCGCCGCCGCGGTAGTTGATTTTCGCGCTGGACTTGGTCATCAAGGCGCGCGCTCTGGCGGGGTTGAGGAGAAGGAGAAGGAATTGGCAAGCGGCACCGCCATCAATCCCATCGAGCAATTCGAATTGTCGCGATGGGTGCCGATTCATGTGTTCGGGAAGGATTTCTCGTTCACCAACGCCTCTTTCTACATGCTCTTGTCGGTAGCGCTGATCTCGCTGCTCATGATCGTCGGCTCGCGCCACCGCGCGTTGGTGCCCGGGCGGCTGCAGGGCATCGCCGAGATGGCGCACGATTTCGTCGCCGACATGCTCGAATCGACGACCGGCAAGGAAGGCCGGCGGTTCTTTCCGTTCGTCTTCTGCCTGTTCATGTTCATCCTGTTTGCCAACGTCATCAGCCTGGTGCCCTACACGTTCTCGGTGACAGCGCAGATCATCATCACGGTGGTCATGTCGGTGACGGTGTTCTTCCTCGTCATCATCTTCGGCATCGCCAGGAATGGCGCGCATTTCTTCAAACTGTTCGTGCCGCCGGGCGTGCCGATCTACATCCTGCCGCTGGTCGTCGCGATCGAGGTCATCTCGTTCTTCTCGCGCCCGGTCAGCCATTCCGTCCGGCTGTTCGCCAACATGCTTGCCGGCCACATTACGCTGCAGGTCTTTGGCGCCTTCGTGCTGCTCTTGCTAGGGGGCGGCGTGTGGGCGGCGATCGCGCCGCTGCCGTTCGTCATGACGCTGGCGATGCTGGCGCTCGAGCTCCTCGTCGCTTTTTTGCAAGCTTACGTCTTTGCGATGCTCACCTGCATGTATCTCAACGACGCCCTGCATCCGGTCCACTAAGGACCGGATGACTTCCCCCGTCTCTTCAGCACCAACGCAAGCACACGCAAGCGTCTTCAACGAAGGAAAGTAGAATGGATCCTGTAGCAGCAAAATATATCGGCGCGGGGCTCGCGGCGATCGGCACCGGCGCCGCGGCGGTTGGCGTCGGCACCTTGTTCGGCCACTTCCTGAACGGCGCGCTGCGCAATCCCTCCGCGGTCGAGGGCCAGTTCGGCCGGCTGATCTTCGGTTTCGCGGTAACGGAAGCGCTCGGCATTTTCGCGCTGCTGATCTCGTTCCTGCTGCTCTTCGCGGTCTGATGCAAGTCTCCTTCCCCCGTTTTGCACGGCGTGGTCCTTGTGGTTGCGCCGGCAGAGGGAATTGAACGATGGCAGCCGAGACAAAGACGACGAGCGAAGTCCACCATGAGGGTGGCGGGCACGACATGTTCCCGCCGTTCGATGCGACGCACTATCCTTCGCAAATCCTGTGGTTCGTCATCGCCTTCGCGATCCTCTACGCGCTCATGTCGCGCATCGCGCTGCCGCGCGTCGGCGAGATCAAGCAGATGCGCAGCGACAAGATCGCCAGCGAGCTCGATCAGGCGCAGAAGCTGCAGGGTGAGGCGGATGCGGCCGGCGCGGCGTATGAGAAGACGCTCGCTGACGCCAAGGCGCGGGCGCAGACCCTCGCGCAGGAAATGCATGCCAAGCTAGCGGCGGAGACGGCGGGCAAGCGCCACGAGCTTGAAGCCGATCTCAACACGCGGCTTGCGGCTGCGGAAGCGCAGATCCGGGATATGAAAGCCGCGGCAATGAGCAATGTCGGAGCAATCGCCCGCGAGGCGGCGGCGCAGATCATCCAGCATCTGACCGGACGCCCTGCCGACGTGAACGCGATCGCACGGGCGCAGAGCGAATCCGGGAGCACGGCATGAGTTGGGACGCCGAACTTTTCGTCGCACTGGCATTTCTGTTGTTCGTCGCGGCGGTGATTTATTTCGGTCTGCACAACAAGATCAACGAGATGCTCGACAAACGCGCCGCCGCGATCAAGGCGGAACTCGACGAGGCCGCACGGCTGCGCGCCGAAGCCGCTGCCCTGCTGCAATCGTTCGAACAAAAGAAAGTCGCGGCGCAGGCCGATGCCGAGAATATCGTGGCGCAGGCGCGTCGGGAGGCCGAGCTCATCGCCAAAGAGGCGCATGAGCGCATGGCCGAATTTGTCGAGCGCCGCAAGCAGCAGGCCGAGCAGAAGATCGCGATGGCCGAGCAGCAGGCGACAGCCGATGTACGCGCCGCCGCGGCAGATGCTGCCGTGCGCGCGGCGGCGATCGTGCTTCGCGACCAGGCCAAGGGCGACGTCGGCGATCAGCTGCTGCGCGACGGCATTTCCGGGCTGAAGCAGCTGGCGCACTAGGGGCCTAGCGGAACTCAAACAGCACCTCTCGATTGACGGGTGACGCTCCGCGCGGGCGCTCCTGAGGAGGACGCAATGGGTATTCTCGACAGCGTTTTGGGAAGCGTGCTCGGCGGCGGCAACCGCGCGCCGGGTCAGCCGATCGGGTCCGGCATGTCGCCGATGATGAAAGCGCTGATGCTGGCGCTCGCCGCCAAGGCCTATCACGATTATCGCAATCGCAGCGTACAGCCGAGCGGGCCGATGCCTTCAAGTCCCGGCCCTGATCCCTCGATGGGTGGAGGCGGCGGTCTCGGCGGTTTTCTCGGCGGCCTAGGCGGCGGCGGTCTTGCCGGAGGGCTTGGCGGCTTGCTCGCCGGTTTGGGCGGGGCCGGCGCGCTCGGCGGCCTTGTCGATCAGTTCCGGCAGCGGGGATTTGGCGACCAGGTGAATTCCTGGGTCGGCACCGGGCAAAACCAGCCGATCGCGCCCGATCAGCTCGACCAGGCGGTTGGATCGGACACGATCGATCAGCTTTCGCGGCAATTCCAGATGCCGCGCAATCAAGTGCTGTCGGAGCTGTCGAACGAGCTGCCGGGCGCGATCGATCACATGACGCCGAACGGGCAAATTCCGGATGATGCGGAATTGCAGCGCCGCTGGGTGTGATGAACACACTTGATCGTTGATGTTCTGGCGCTACAGGAGCGTCGTCGCGAGCGAAGCGAAGCAATCCAGCAGTCCGCGCTTGTAGATTGCAGAAATTGCTCCAGGATTGCTTCGTCGCTTCTTCTCGAAGTCGGCTATAGGCGAATTCGCATCGCGCTTCTCGCACTGACCCTGCTTAGCGGGGCTCGCTCACGCCCTTGAACTTCCGTCGCACCGGGTGTTGCATCGGACTTGAACTCGCGTGAGGAGGCTCCGATGACCGAGACCGGATTTGATTTGACGCGCCGCGCGGCTTTGGGAGTTCTGTCGGCGGCGTTTGCCGCTACCGCCGCCGGCGCCGAGGAGCCCAAAATGCAGATCGGCGAAAACGACATCTTGATCGTCGTCGACGTGCAGAACGATTTCCTGCCGGGAGGCTCGCTGGCCGTGCCGAAAGGCGATGAAGTGATCGGCCCAATCAACGCGCTGGCGAAAAAGTTCGCGCATGTGATCATGACGCAGGATTGGCATACGCCGCGCCACGCCTCGTTTGCCTCGACGCATTCCGGCAAGAAGCCGTTCGAGACAACGGCTTTGCGCTACGGCACCCAGGTGCTCTGGCCCGATCATTGCGTACAGGGCTCGCGCGGCGCGGCACTTGCCGACGCACTCGACATCCCGAAGGCAGAACTGATCATCCGCAAGGGCTACCGGGTCGACACCGATTCGTACTCCGCTTTCAACGAAGCGGATCGTCGGCCGACCGGCCTTGCCGGGTATCTCAAGGAGCGCGGCTTCAGGCGCGTGTTTTGCGCCGGGTTGGCAACCGATTTTTGCGTCGCCTGGACGGCGCAGGATGCGCGCGGCGCCGGCTTCGAGGCGGTGGTGATCGAAGACGCCTCGCGCGGGATCGACAATCAGGGCTCGCTCGCCGCCGCGTGGGAGGCGATGGGCAAAGCCGGCGTGCAGAGAATCAATTCTGCGGCGATTGCGTGAGGTTCACGTAAGTTCGAGTACGAACGGCACCCCTTCATAGCAATCGGAGCCGCGGCCGATATGCTCGACGGCCGCTATCATCCGGCCGCCGCGCGTGAGCATCGCGTCGGCGATCGCGACCATGCGCCGGTTCGGTGTCGCCGTATGCGAGGCATGACGGATCGCCTCAGCGATCTCGATCTCCGGACGCGCCGGCGCGAGAGCGCAAGCGATGATGAAGGCCGCCGCCGTCGAGCGGCTGACACCGGCATGACAATGAATGACCAACGGCTCGCTGCGATCCCAGGCCCGCGCGAAAGCGATCACTTGCCGGACGTGTTGTTCTGCCGGCAGCACATGTCCTTCGAGCGGCTCGCTGATGTCGGACATGCCGATGAACAGATGTCGCTGCGGATCGATCTCCGCCGGTCGAGAGACCAACGTCTCAACGTTGAGGAGCGTGACGAGACTGCGTGCGCCGGTCGCGCGGACCGTCTCGGCGACGCGGGCAAGCGAACAGACGTGAAGTCGAGGCATATCTTTATTCTACCGTAAGAGCACGAAAACGCGCCAGAAAACGGTGTTCGACTTCCTCCGACGAGGCAGGCGTGAGCATTGTATCCAAGTCCTTCGGGAGAAATCGCGGGCGGCCGAAGAATTGCTCCGCCTCCGCTTGGGCGAAACCGGCAAGCCGCGTCGCTTCGAAAAAAGCCGCGGCGCGATCGGCGCGCTTCGTCAGTTTCGTCAAACTCTGCGAGTTCGTGCCCTCAAGCGAAAAACGCAGGAGCACCGCCGACAGGATGCGCTCTTCGACCGCTTTATAGGTGAGTCCTATGACGGCTTTAAAGGGGGAGATCATGTCGCCGATGACGTATTCGGGCGCATCATGCAGCAGCACGAACAGGCGCGCGCCCGGCGTGAGCGCGGCATCAACTTGTGAGGCTATCGCTTCGACCAGAAGCGAATGCTGGGCGACGGAGAAAATGTACGGCCCGCTGGTCTGGCCGTTCCAGCGCGCCACGCGGGCGAGGCCGTGCGCGATATCCTCGATCTCGACGTCGAGCGGCGAGGGATCGAGAAGGTCGAGGCGGCGCCCCGACAGCATGCGTTGCCAGGCGCGCGGCCCACGCGCGGCCGGCATTCACGCCCTCTTCGATTTGTTGGCGAGGCCGTGGCGCCAGCAGCCGACGAGGTGATCGTCGACCATGCCGACCGCCTGCATAAAGGCGTAGACAATCGTCGGCCCGCAGAACTTGAAGCCGCCCGCCTTAAGGTCTTTCGAGATTTTTCGTGACAATTCTGTTTCCGCCGGCACTTCGCCGGTGTGACGGAAATTGTTGCGGATAGTCTTCCCGTCAACGAAGTCCCACAGGTATTTCGAGAAACCCTGCGCTTCCTCGATTTCGAGATAAGCACGGGCTGAGGCGATCGCACCTTCTATCTTGGCGCGGTTTCGTACGATCGCCGCGTCAGCCATCAAACGCTCGACCTTCTTTGAATTGTAGCGCGCGATGCGCGCCGGATCGAAGCCGTCGAATGCCTTCCGGAACGCCTCGCGCTTGCGCAGGATGGTGATCCAGGACAGCCCGGCCTGGAAACCGTCGAGGATCAGCTTTTCATAGAGCGCACGGGAATCGCGCTCGGGCACGCCCCATTCCTCATCGTGGTAGGCGACGTAGAGCGGGTCGCGCGTCGCCCAGGGGCAGCGCTGGCGGCCATCCTCGTGGAGGAGCGGAGAGCGGAGACGAGGTGGCGTTTCGGGCATCATCGCTTATAGGTAAATCCGAACCGGAATTGCCAGCCGTCCCGCTTGCTGCGACGGCGCGCAGGGAGAGATCAGCATGTATCCTGAGGTCAAGCTTTATATCGACGGCGAATGGGTCGCGGGCTCCGAAGGCAAGAGCGAGCCGGTCCTCGATCCGGCGACGGCGCAACCCGTCGGCAAGGTGCCGCATGCCTCGCGCGCCGATCTCGACCGCGCGCTCGCCGCGGCGGAAGCCGGATTCAAGGTGTGGCGTGAAACCTCGGCGCACGATCGCTACAAGCTGATGCGCAAGGCGGCCGATATCATCCGCTCGCGTGCCGACGAGATCGCCGCGATCATGACTACCGAGCAGGGCAAGCCGCTCGTCGAAGCCAAGGGCGAGACGCTGCTTGCCGGGGACATCATCGACTGGTTCGCCGAGGAGGCGCGGCGCACCTACGGCCGTGTCATTCCGGCGCGCGCGGGCAACGTGCATCAGCTCGTGATCAAGGAGCCCGTCGGCGTCGTCGCGGCGTTCACGCCCTGGAATTTCCCGATCAACCAGGCCGTCCG
>JAFASC010000053.1 GCA_019244955.1 Methylobacteriaceae bacterium
TTCCGCCGTCATGGTGATTGACGCGGCGCGCGGCATCGAGGCGCGCACGCGCAAGCTTTTCGAAGTTTGCCGCCTGCGCGACATCCCGATCATCACGTTCGTCAACAAGATGGACCGCGAATCGCGCGATCCCTTCGATTTGCTCGATGAAATCGAAAAGACCCTGGCGCTGGACACGACGGCTCTGACATGGCCGATCGGCCGCGGTCGCGATTTCGCCGGCACATACGATCTCAGACGCAACACGCTGCGCCGCCTCGACGCGGAGACGAACGAGATCGCCGTGTCGGGGCCGCGCGACGCGCAGATCGCGGCTTTATCGAGCGAGCGCGTAGCGGACGAATCCGCCGGCGAGATCGAGCTCGCGCGCGAGGCGATGAAGCCGTTCGATCTTGCCGCGTTTCGCGAGGGCCACCTGACGCCGGTCCTGTTCGGCAGTGCGCTGAAGAATTTCGGTGTGCGCGATCTGATCGGCGCGCTCGCCGAGTTCGCGCCGAGCCCGCGCGGGCTCGAGGCGGCCTCGCGCCATGTCGATCCGCACGAGCCGCAGATGACCGGCTTCGTCTTCAAGATCCAGGCGAATATGGATCCGAACCATCGCGACCGTATCGCCTTCCTGCGCGTCTCCTCGGGCAAGCTGCAGCGGGGGATGAAGGCGAAGCTCGTGCGCACGGGAAAACCGATTGCGCTGAACGCGCCGCAATTCTTCTTCGCGCAGGAGCGCAGCGTCGCCGACGAGGCGTACGCGGGCGACGTCGTCGGCATTCCCAATCACGGGACGCTCCGCATCGGCGACACGCTGACCGAAGGCGAGAACATCGTATTTCGCGGCGTGCCGAGTTTCGCGCCGGAAATTCTGCGCCGCGTCAAACTCGGCGACGCGATGAAAGCGAAGAAGCTGCGCGAGGCGTTGCAGCAGATGGCTGAAGAGGGCGTCGTGCAGCTGTTCCTGCCGAGCGACGGGTCGGGTGCGATCGTCGGGGTCGTCGGCGCGCTGCAGCTCGATGTCTTGGCAGAGAGGCTGAAGGTCGAATACGGACTGCCGGTGTCGTTCGAACCGAGCCGGTTCGAAGTCTGCCGCTGGATCGAGGCGGAGGCGAGCGAGCTCGACAAGTTTCAGCGCGCCTACCCGTCCTCCATTGCGGTCGATCTCGACGGCGCGCCTGTCTTCATGGCGCAATCCGCGTTCAATTTACGCTACGAGCAGGAGCGCTGGCCGGCGGTGAAGTTCACCGAGGTGAAGGATTATCAGGTGGCGGGATAATGCCCTCATCCTGAAGAGGCCCGCAGCGCCGTCTCGAAGGATGGCGTCCCCCGCGCGACAGCCGATCCCGCAAATTTAATGTTCGCGCCTGTTGACTCCTGCTGAATTTAATCCTATATACCTCGCCGTCCCCGCTCGAAGAGGGCGTTTCTAGAGCGGTCTTAAAACGCGGCGGGGACCGGCGCCCGCGCCCGAGGGTTACCTGCCCTCGGTCCCGGGGGGCTCGAGCAGGGGGTTTGTGCGCTTTCTCCAGGAGCGCACTTACTTGTATGTCCTGCCCGTCGGGCACTACGACCCGTCGCACGGTACGCCCGTGCTGGAGTGGACGAGAGCGGTGGCAACACCTAATCGTCCAGGAAAGAGCTTGGGATAGCCGCGACCCGATAAAGTCGCCGAACACGTGGACGCCGGGAAACCGGCTCTTTTGATGAAGCTTCAGACATTGGTGACCTGGCGTCCCGTGTCCTCTTCGCTTCTTTTCTCGCGCCTGGCGCAACAAGGATGCTGCGCGCCTGCTGATAAGGGGAGCGAGTCGCTCCCCGTCATTGCGAGCGCAGCGAAGCAATCCAGCGACAAACGCTTCGACTATTGCGGAATGCGCCACTGGATTGCTCCGTCGGCTTCGCCTCCTCGCAATGACAATAGCCTGCCCTTCATCCCGCAATTTTGGAAAAATCCGCGACATCATGCACCGCGCGACGCAGTTCGTTTAGCAGCCGCAGCCGGTTCGAGCGCAAGCGCGCAACATCCGCGTTGACGGTCACCTTGTCGAAGAACGCATCGACCGGCGCGCGCAAGGTCGACAGCGCGCGCATCGCGGATTCGAAATCCTCGCGCGCGATTGCAGCAGTCGCATCTTTGGTCGCGCGCTGCAGCGCACCGGCGAGGGCGCGTTCCTCATCTTGCGCGATGAGCGCTGGATCATGCGCCGCATCGAATGCGCCGGCGCCGTCCTTCTTCTCCTCGATGCGCAGGATGTTCGCCGCGCGGCGATAGCCGGCGAGCAGGTTCTTGCCGTCGTCGGTATCGAGGAATTTTCCGAGCGCCTCGACGCGCCGCACGATCATCAGGAGATCGTCTTGATTGGGCAAGGCAAAGACTGCATCGATGAGATCGTGGCGTGCGCCTTGATCGCGCAGATAGACCTTGAGGCGATCGGCGAAGAAGGCGAGGAGGTCGGCGTCGACCGCACCGCGTCCCGCCATGACGCGCGCGAGCCGCAACCTGAGCCCATTCTCGAGCACAATCCGGATCACACCCAACGCCGCTCTCCGCAGCGCGTACGGGTCCTTCGATCCGGTCGGCTTCTCGTCGATCGCCCAGAAACCGACCAGCGTGTCGATCTTGTCCGCC
>JAFASC010000091.1 GCA_019244955.1 Methylobacteriaceae bacterium
TCGCCGTAAACGATGCCGAGCGCACCAAGCGCGGCAAGGCCGACGCCGGTCTTCCCTGCCGAATGTACCGGCCTAGTGGCAATCGTCTGCACGTCAGTGGTCATTGCGGTCCGGCAAGCTCACTTCGAAGACGGCCCCATCAAGCTCCGAATCGCCAGCTTCTTCAAGCAGCCGGATTCGACCGCCATGCGCGCGCACGATGTCGGCGGCGATGGCGAGGCCGAGGCCGGAGCCGCCGGCGCGCACCGATCCGCGGAACGGTTCGAACAAGCGTTCGCGCGCGGTTGGGGGCAGTCCGGGTCCGTTATCGGCGACGTGGATCAGAACGTTGCCGCGTTCCTGGCGCGCCGAAAGCCGGATGCGCGGCTGCCGCTCAGAATTCTCGCGCGGGCCATCGAGCGCTTCCACGGCGTTTCGGCACAAATTCAGAAGCACGCGGAACATCTGCTCCTTGTCGGCGGAGATTTTCATACCGGGCGGCACGTCGTTGATTGCCTCGATGCCGCTTTGCGCGGGCACCGCGCCTTCCAAAGCCTCGTTGGCGAGTGCGTAAAGGGAGACGCGCTGCAGCTTGGGGCTTTCCTCGGCAGCGCGTCCGTAAGCCAGGGTCGCCTGACAAAAACGGATGGCGCGGTCGAGCGTCGCAATCAGTTTGGGCGCAAGCCTCTTCGCCAACGGATCGGGCAAATCCGCCAGACGATCCGACAGTAATTGCGCGGAGGCGAGCATGTTGCGCAATTCGTGGCTGATCTTCGCGACCGCGAGACCCAGCGCCGCCAAATGCTTCTTTTCGTTGAGTTCGCGCGCAAGCGCCGATTCCATGACGGCCAGCGCCCGCTCGGCCTGGCCGATCTCGTGCGCGCGCCGCGACGGCACGATGATGCGGGAGGCGTCTTCCGGCCGCTCGGCGAAGGCCATCAGGTTCGAGGTCAGGCGGCGAACCGGACGCAGCACCATCATGTGGATTGCAAGCGCGGCGCAGGTCGCAACGATCGCCGAGATGAACAGCGAGACGAGCACGATATTTTCCGAATATTCGCGCATCGCGGCTTTCAGCGGCGCCTCGTCCATGGCGATTTCGATGAAGTTTGCGCCCATCGGGGCCGGGCCTTTTACATCGATGATGCGGCCGGCCGGTGCGACAAGCGCCTGCAGTGCAGCCATGATCGATTCCCACGCCGAATAGCTGCGCAGATCAGAACTCGCATCGATCGCCGGGGGCATGTCGGAGACGGCGAGCAGATGGCGGGCGTCCCCCATCTGCAGGACGATCATGCGCGCGCCGACACTGTCCAAAAGTTCGCGCTTGAGTTCGGCCGGCACCATGCCCTTCGGCGCGGCTTCGAGAACCAGCGCCGCGGTATAGGCAGCCGACAGGCGCGTCTGCAGCCAATTGGTGCGGAAGTTCGCGATCGAGGGTACATAGATCGCGATCTCAGCTAAGATCACGAACCCGACGAGGAGCGCCAGCACGCGGCTCGCAAGCCCCGATCCGCGCGCCGGCCTCGACTCCTCGCTCATCCCGGCAGGCAGCGGCCGCATCGTATTCATCGTCGAATGCTACCTAGCGCGTTGCCGATGAGCCGTGCTCGACTGGAGCAAGCCGAAGCAATGTTGACTTATAAGGGCCTTCAAAGCTATACCGCGCGCGCAAAACGTCGGCTCTGAGGCCGACGTTTCCTTTTGCCGCCGAGATATGACGGGAATTGCCGAGCTACGACAGAGCTCGCTTCGTCGCTCTCGATCTGATCAGCGGAGCAGACCTTGAAACGGACCTATCAGCCCAGCAAGCTTGTCCGCAAGCGCCGGCACGGCTTCCGGGCGCGCATGGCGACCACAGGCGGCCGCAAGGTTGTCGCGGCGCGCCGGGCCCGGGGCCGGAAGCGCCTCTCGGCCTAAATGGCCGGGCCGGCATCGGCGCATGGCCGGCTGCGCCGGCGATCCGAATTCCTGTCGGCCGCCAAGGGATTACGCTTCAACGCGCCGGCGTTTTCGGTGCAGGCCATTCGCCGCTCGGAGCCCGGCGGAGCCCGGTTCGGTTTCACCGTGACCAAAAAGACCGGAAATGCCGTCGAACGCGCGCGGATGCGCCGCCGCCTAAAAGAAGCGATCCGCGGCGCAGAAGCCCTTCCCGTTCGCGAAGCGCACGATTATGTCTTCGTCGCCCGCCCCGAGGCCCTGAGCACCCCGTTCCGCGAACTTTCCGACCAAATTGTCCGGGCGCTTGCCGACATCGGCACGAAGCTTGACCGCAAAAGTCGCGAGCCGAGAAAAAGTGGAACTGACGAAGTGTCGATGAAAGCTGCCGATCGCCGATGAACCAGGACCCGAAAAATCTCATCCTGGCGATTGGCCTGTCGCTGCTCGTCATCATTGGCTGGCAGTATTTTTATGCCGGTCCGCAGCTTGAGAAGCAGCGCCAGGCCCAACAACAATTGCAGCAGCCTGCACCGAAACCGCCATCGGGCGCTCCGAACGGAACTCCGAACGCCGCCGAGCCGGGTCCCGTCCCCGGCGCCGCGCCGCCGCCCAATGCCGGCATCCAGCCGGCCTCGCCCGAGGCCATCCGCACCCGCGAGCAGGTTCTGGCAGAGAGCCCGCGGATTGCCATCGATACCAACAGCTTGTCGGGCTCGATCTCGCTCAAAGGCGGCCGTATCGACGACGTCGTCCTCAAGGGCTACCGCGAAACCGTCGATCCCGGCAGCCCGAACATCGTGCTCCTTTCCCCGTCGGGTTCGCCGCAGCCCTATTACGCCGAATGGGGGTTCGTGCCTCAGCCCGGCCAGACCATCACCCTGCCGAAAAGCGACACGCTGTGGACGGCCGACGCGAAGCAGCTCACCGCCGAGAAGCCGGTCAATCTCACCTACGACAACGGTGCCGGCCTGATCTTCCACCGCACCATCGCCGTCGACGAACAGTACATGTTCACGGTGACGCAAAGCGTCGAGAACAAAGGCACAGAGCCCGTCACCCTCTATCCCTATGAACTCGTCTCGCGGCACGGCAAGCCGGTCGTGTCGGGCTACGCGGTCTTGCACGAGGGTTTCGTCGGCGTCGTCGGCGATTCCGGCGTGAAGGAAACCTCCTACGACGCAATCGAAAAAGAACCACAGGCGACCCTGCACCTCGACGGAACGGGCGGCTGGCTTGGTTTTACCGACAAATATTGGGCCGCGGCCGTCATCCCCGACCAGAGCATGCCCGTTAAGGGCCGTTTCTTGTCATACGGCACGGGCGCGAAGATTTACCAGGTGGATCAGCAGGGCGCGGCACAGACTGTCGCACCGGGCGCGACGCTCGCCGTCAATTCGCGCCTGTTTGCCGGCGCCAAGGTCAGCGACCTGCTCGACCGCTACGAATCCGCTTTCGGCATCAAGAAATTCGATCTGCTCATCGATTGGGGATGGTTCTACTTCATCACGCGGCCGATGTTTAAGGTGATCGATTTCTTCTATCGCCTGATCGGCAATTTCGGCATTGCCATCTTGTGCGTGACGCTGCTTGTGAAGATCATCTTCTTCCCGCTCGCCAATCGCTCCTACATGTCGATGGCGCGCATGAAGGCGATGCAGCCGCAGATGAAGGCGCTGCAGGAACGCTACAAGGACGATCGCGCCAAGCAGCAGCAGGAGCTCATGGCGCTCTACAAGCGCGAAAAGATCAATCCGGTCGCCGGCTGTCTGCCCGTGGTCATCCAGATCCCGGTGTTCTTCTCGCTCTACAAGGTGCTGTTCGTCACGATCGAGATGCGGCAGGCGCCGTTCTTCGGTTGGATCCGCGATTTGTCGCAGCCCGATCCAACCAACATTTTCACCCTGTTCGGACTGATCCCGTGGAATCCGACGCACCTTCCGTTGATCGGCTCCTTCCTGTGGCTCGGTATCTGGCCGCTGATCATGGGGCTGTCGATGTTCATCCAGATGAAGATGAACCCCGAGCCCACCGATCCGGTGCAGAAGCAGATGTTCGCTTACATGCCGGTGATCTTCACCTTCATGCTTGGCTCGTTCCCGGCCGGTCTCGTCATCTACTGGACGTGGAACAACCTTCTGTCGGTTGCGCAGCAGGGCTTCATCATGCGGCGCGCCGGCGTGAAGTTCGAGCTGTGGGACAATCTTGCCAATATGTTCCGACGCAAAAAAAAAATAGAAGCAGCGCAAGTAAGCTTGCGTGAGCGATCCTGATTTTCTGGAATCGGGACGCCGCCTGTTCGCCGGGCCCTGTGACTTCATTTGGGGCGCTTCGAAGATCGACGGCTTGCCACCCGCGAGCTTGCCGGAGATCGCAATTGCCGGGCGCTCCAATGTCGGCAAGTCGTCGCTGATCAATGCGCTGACGGGGCGCAAGACGCTGGCGCGCATGTCGCGCACTCCCGGGCGGACGCAGGAGCTGAATTTCTTCGAACTGAACGGCGAGCTGCGTCTCGTCGACATGCCCGGCTGGGGCTATGCCGCGGTCGGCAAGGAGAAGGTCGCGAACTGGACGGAACTGCTCAAAGGTTACGTGCGCGGCCGCCCCGTTCTCTTGCGCGTCCTCGTGCTGGTCGACGGCCGCCATGGATTGAAGCCCGTCGACATCGAAATGCTCGACCTCCTCGACAAATCCGCAATGTCGTATGAGATCGTTCTCACCAAGAAGGATGAGGTCAAAGGCGCCGCGATCGAGGCGCGGCTTGCGGAGACGCGCGCGGCGCTTGCGGCGCGCCCCGCGGCCTACCCGGAAATCCTCTTCACCTCGTCGCATACAGGCGAAGGCGTGCCGGAACTGCGCGCCTCGATCGCGCGCCTCATCGCGGAGCGGCAGACGTGACGTTGAGCCCCCGTCGCCGACCGGCTAAATAGCCGCTCAACCGGAACGATTCATGGCCGAGCCGATCAAAGTCAGTCCGCAAGAGCAGGCGCAGATCCTCATGCAGGCGCTGCCGCATATGCTGCGCTACGACGATTCCATCGTCGTCGTGAAGTATGGCGGGCACGCGATGGGCGATGAAGACGTGGCGCGCGATTTTGCCCGCGACATGGTGCTGCTCGAACAGGCCGGGCTGAACCCCGTCGTGGTGCATGGCGGCGGGCCGCAGATCGGCGCCATGCTGAAGAAGCTTGGCATCGCAGCGCATTTCGCCGGAGGCTTACGTATCACCGACAAGGCGACGATGGAAATCGTCGAGATGGTGCTTGCCGGGTCGATCAACAAACAGATCGTCGGGTTCATCAACGCCGAGGGCGGGCGGGCGGTCGGCCTCTGCGGCAAGGACGGCAACATGGTGCGCGCGACGAAGGTCACGCGGGCCGTGCACGATCCTGCAACCAACAGCGATCACGAGATCGATTTCGGTTTTGTCGGCGAGCCGCAGCAGGTCGACACCACGGTCCTCGAGCAAATTCTGGGGCGCGAGCTCATTCCGGTACTGGCGCCGGTGGCGCTCGGCGAGGACGGCGAGACATACAACGTCAATGCCGACACGTTTGCCGGCGCCATTGCGGGCGCGCTCGACGCGAAGCGGCTGCTGCTCCTCACCGACGTGCCGGGCGTCCTCGACAAGGACGGCAACATCCTGAAGCAGCTTCGATTGGACGACGTGCGCGAACTGATTGCCAACGGCACGATCACCGGCGGCATGATCCCGAAAGTCGAGACCTGCATCTACGCGGTCGAACAAGGGGTCGAAGGCGTCGTGATCCTCGACGGCAAAACGCCGCATGCAGTGCTGGTCGAACTCCTGACGGATTACGGCGCCGGTACGTTGATCACACGCTGATGACACGGGCCGAGCATCTTTCGCATGACGAGGCAGTGAGCGGCCCGGACGAGCCGGCCGTTGCGGTCGCCGCGACGCCCGGCGCAAAGCCCGCCGTTGTCACGGATGCGCAGATCGCGCAGCAATTTGCCCACGTCCATACTTGGGTGTTCGATCTCGACAATACGCTCTATCCCGCCTCGTCGGATCTGTGGCCGAAAATAGATGCGCGGATCACGCTGTTTATGATGGAGCTCTTCGGCCTTGACGGCATGTCATCGCGGGCGCTGCAAAAATATTACTACGAGCGCTACGGCACGACGCTGCGCGGCCTCATGGAAGAGCACGAGATCACGGCGAGCGATTTCTTGAAATTCGTCCATGACATCGATCGCTCGTCGCTTGTCCCGAACCACTCGCTTGCAACGGCCATCACGGCGTTGCGGGGGCGCAAGCTCATCCTGACCAACGGATCGCGCGAGCATGCCTTGCGCACGGCCGAGCAACTCGGCCTCGACAAGATGTTCGAGGACGTTTTCGATATCGTTGCGTCCGACCTCGTGCCGAAGCCCAATCCGCAGGCTTACGAGCGCTTCTTCGAGAAGCACGGTGTCGAGCCCGCCGGCGCCGCCATCTTCGAGGATATCGAGCGTAATCTCGTAGTTCCGCATTCGCGCGGCATGCGCACGACCCTCGTCGTGCCGAAGCCCGGCCAGCGCGATCACCGCGATCCCTGGGAGGTGGCAAAGGAACGTCCGCGCCACGTCGACTATGTCACCGACGATCTCGAGGGATTCCTCACCGACATCGTGCGCGCGGCACCGCCGGTGAAAAGTACAAAGAGCTGAGGACACATGCCGGTCACCGACTTGCAGAAGACCATCGAAACGGCGTTCGACGAGCGCGCCAATGTCGGCCCGCAAACGAAGGGCGAGGTGCGCGACGCCGTCGAGACGGCGCTGGATCTGCTCGACAAAGGCGAAGCGCGTGTCGCCGAGAAAGCAGCGGGCGGCGGCGGGCGAGACTCGTTGCGCGACTCCTGGCAGGTCAATCAATGGCTGAAGAAAGCCGTGCTCCTGTCGTTCCGCTTGAACGACATCAGCGCGATCTCAGGCGGCCCCGGTGGCGCGACATGGTGGGACAAGGTGCCCTCGAAGTTCGAGGGCTGGAGCGCCAACAAGCACGCCGCGGCCGGTTTTCGTTCCGTGCCGAACTGCATCGTGCGCCGCTCGGCCTATATCGCGCCGGGCGTCGTCCTGATGCCGTCCTTCGTCAATCTCGGTGCCTACGTCGACTCGGGCACGATGGTCGATACCTGGGCAACTGTCGGCTCCTGCGCGCAGATCGGCAAGAATGTGCATCTTTCGGGGGGCGTCGGCATCGGCGGCGTGCTCGAACCGCTACAGGCCAACCCGACCATTATCGAAGACAATTGTTTCATCGGCGCCCGCTCTGAAGTCGTCGAAGGCGTGATCGTCGGCGAAGGCTCGGTTCTGTCGATGGGCGTGTTCATCGGCGCCTCGACAAAGATCGTCGATCGCGCCACCGGCGAAACGCATATCGGCTATGTGCCGCCGTTCTCGGTCGTCGTGTCGGGTTCGATGCCCGGCAAGCCGCTGCCGAACGGTACGCCGGGCCCGAGCCTTTATTGCGCCGTCATCGTCAAGACGGTCGATGCGCAGACGCGCGCCAAGACGGCAATCAACGATTTGCTGCGGGATTGATGTGCGCTTTAACCGCGCGACGCTTCACTTCCTCTTCCAGAATTATGAAGGCAGGATTGGTCGCCGGGTCTGGCGTTCGGGAGCACTGCTTCTCGCCGCCATCCTCCTCCCGCTGACGCTGATATGGATTTTCATCGCGCCCGCGACGCATCGCGATCTGTCGCGGCCGGAGCTTTTGGACGCCGACGCGTTCCTCGCCTTCGTGTTTCTGGTGATTTTCGCTTTCGCGGTGATTTTGATCGCGGTGTCCTGGACAAATCTCAGCGCCAAGCGCTTTCGCGCGCGCGGACGTCCGGCCGCCTTCGGGGCGGCACTTCCGTTCGCGGCGTTCATCGACGGCGCGGCGCATTGGCTCCAGCCGAACGCTTCGGACGCTTTTCCGGACTGGGCTCTCATTTTGATCGATATCGCGCTCGCCGCCGTCGCACTCTGGAGCTTCTACGAGCTCGGTCTGGCAAATCCGGCTGCGCGCCGGAAGTAACCTTTCGCGCCGCCAAGGCGCAACCCTTCCTCAACGCCTGCCACCTAGTCTGGTACGGCCGCTGCCGCGGCGGGAGTGGCGCCGTGTCCGTGTCGGGTTGGGTTTCCTCGGGCTGGTTCGCCGATTTGACGGCAATCGCTCTTGCGAGCCTCGCCGGCGCCCTTCTCACCCTTGCAATTCTGCATTCGTTTACCTTGCGGCGCTTCGGCCGCCGCACGCGCGCCGACGAGCGCGAGCTTGAACGCATGCGTGATCAGGTCTGGGAATTGCGGGCCGCTGCCGAAGCCCGCGACCGGGCCGAGGCTGCAAGCGAAGCAAAGTCGCGCTTTCTGGCGACCGTCAGCCATGAGGTACGCACGCCCCTCAACGGCATTCTCGGCATGGCCGATCTTCTGACCGCCACCTCCATCGACGACGAGCAGAAGAGCTATGTCGAGGCAATCCGCGCCTCAGGCCAGTCGCTTGGCTCGCTCATCGAAGACCTGCTCGATCTCTCCCGGATCGAGGCCGGCAAGCTCGATATCGTCAACGAGCGCTTCGCCCTCGCCCCGCTTGTCGAAGGGGTGGTCGAGCTGCTCGCACCGCGCGCGCATGACAAAGGGCTGGAGATAGCGAGTTTCGTCGCGCCGGATGTTCCGACCGACACCGTCGGCGACGCGGCACGCTTGCGCCAGGTTTTGCTCAACCTCGCCGGCAATGCGGTAAAATTTACCGAACGCGGCGGCGTCGGGGTGCGAGTCGTACGCGACGCAAACAGGCTCGTGATTTCGCTCACCGATACGGGCCCTGGTGTGCCGTTGGACAGGCGCGAGGCGATCTTCCAGGATTTCGAACAGGGTGATGACACGATCGCTCGCCAGCATGGTGGGACCGGACTGGGTCTCGCCATCTCGAAACGCCTTGTCGAGCGGATGCAGGGCGACCTGTCGCTGGCCGATTCAAGTGCAAGCGGCAGCACGTTTGTGATTTCGTTGCCCATCGCGGCCGGTGCGGAGCACATCGAGCCGCAGCGCAATATGGCGGGTCAAAGCGTTCTCATTGCCTCGCCCTCGCGGTTCGAAGCTCCCTATATCGGCGAGCGGCTCGCCGCGTGCGGGGCGAAGGTGGATTGTGCGGCAAACCAATCCGAGGCGCTGGCGCGGTTGGGAGAACAGGGCGCCCGTTACGACACGCTTCTGGTCGATCGCGCATTCGATGAAGCAACGACGGGGAAAATCGCCGAAGCGGGACGCCGCGCTGGAGCCAAACGCCTCGTCATCCTTTTCTCGCCGACCGAACGTCGCGCGCTGAGCTCCGAGACGCTCCGCCGTTTCGATGGCTGGTTGGTGAAGCCCGTGCGCTCCGCGAGCCTTTTTGCACGGCTGCTGCCGGAAGCCGCGCAAGCCGCGCCCGCACACCATCTCGCACGCGACGGCGCGCCGAAACTCGAGGGCGTGCGCATTCTTCTCGCCGAAGACAACGAAATCAGCCGTCGCGTCGCGCTCAAGCATCTCGAGCGCCACGGCGCGCGCGTGACCTGCGCGAGCGATGGCGGCGAGGCGGTGCGGTTCGCCAAAGGCGAAAAATTCGACGCTGTCATTCTCGATATCCGCATGCCGGTGCTCGACGGCCTTGCCGCGGCCCGGCACATCCGCGCCGCCGAAGCGCCCGGCGAGCGAGTGCCGCTGATTGCTCTGACCGCGAACGCGTTCGCCTCCGA
>JAFASC010000176.1 GCA_019244955.1 Methylobacteriaceae bacterium
TCGAGATCGTCGGCCCGGCCCATTCCGGATCGAGCCGCGCCGTGTCGACGGTACGCAGGAAATCGAAGATGCCGACGATCGCCACAAGTGTCGTGTCCTTGAAGAGACCGATGAATGTGTTGACGATGCCGGGGATGACGATCGTCAAAGCTTGCGGCAAAACGATCAGCCGCATCATCTGCGGATAGCGCAAACCCAACGCCTGGGCGGCTTCGAATTGCCCGCGCGGAATGGCGTTCAACCCGCCGCGCACCACTTCCGCCATATAAGCCGAGGCAAAGAGAGCAACGCCGATGAGCGGCCGCACCAGGCGATCCGGCGAGAACTGCTCCGGGACGAACAGCGGCAGCATCGTATTCGCCATGAACAGAACCGTGATCAACGGCACACCGCGAACGAACTCGATGAAACCGATCGATGCGATCCGCACCGTCGGAAGACGCGAGCGCCGCCCGAGCGCGAGAAGCACGCCACCGGGCAGCGAGAAAACCATGCCGACAAGCGCCACCAGCAGACTGACGAAGATTCCGCCCCACAGATTGGTCGACACTTGCGGCAGGCCAAGCGCCGGCACGCCATAGAGCAGGACAAAAGCAACGATCGGAAACACCACGAAGAAAAGAAGCGCGCCGAGCGCTTTGCGCGGGGAGGCCGGCCACAACAGCCACGCGATGAGTATGGCGCCGATGGCGAGCGTTACATCGACGCGCCAGCGTTCGTCGAGCGGATATGAGCCGTAGATGAAATATGGCAGCTTGCGTCCCACATACGCCCAGCAAGCGCCGACGCCGGGCGCGCGGCAAGCGGCGCCGTCTGGAGCTGACCAAACCGCGTCGATCAACGTGTAGCGCACGACATCAACGCCGAACCAGATCACGCTCGCCGCTGCGACAAGGGTCAGGAGGCTCGTCCAGACGTCACGGAATAGATTGCGGCGTACCCATCCGATGGCGCCGCCTACCGCCAAGGGCGGCGGCTGCTCCGGCGCGGCTTCGGTGCGCACGAAGAAGGAGTCGGTGAGCGAGTCCTGAATGGCGCTCATAGAATTCCTCTCATGCGCCTACCGCTCCCGGATCGCGGTGTGGCGCGCGTAGAGGTTCATCACTGCCGAGGTCGCCAAGGAGATCGCGAGATAGACGGCCATCGTGATGAAGATCACCTGGACGGCTGCGCCGGTCTGATTAAGCACCGTGCCGGCGAAAATCTGGACGAGATCGGGATAGCCGATGAAAACCGCGAGCGAGGAATTCTTCGTAAGATTCAGGTATTGGTTCGTCAGGGGCGGAATGATTACACGCATCGCCTGCGGCATGATGACAAGCCGCCGCAACGGCCCGGCGCGTAAGCCGAGCGCAAGCGCCGCTTCAGTCTGGCCGCGCGGGACCGACTGGATGCCGGCGCGCACGGTCTCGGCGATGAAGGAAGCGGTATAGAGAATCAGGCTCAAAAGCAGCGCGACAAGTTCCGGCGAGAGCCGGATTCCGCCAACAAAATTGAAGCCACGCAGCTGCGGCATGGCGAGATCGAGCGGCCGCCCTACCAGTAAATAGACAAGCATCGGCAGGCCGATGAAAAGGACCAAACTCATGCGCACGACAGGCCATTGCGCGCCTGTCTCCATCTGCCGGCGCCGCGCGACGTACCACAGAATAGCGGAGGCAACGATCCCTATGGCGAACGCGATCAGCACGTAATCGAAGCCGGCACGCGCCACCGGCTCCGGCACGAAGAGCCCGCGATTATTGACAAATGCAAAGCCAAAAATGTCTACCGACTGCCGCGACCCAGGCAGGGGCTTCAAAACTGCATTGTACCAGAAGAGAAGCTGCAGGAGCAGCGGGACGTTGCGAATGACTTCGACATAGACCGTGGCAAGGCGCGCCAAGAGCCAGCTCTTCGAGAGCCGTGCCGCCCCGACCGCAAACCCCACAATCGTCGCGAAGAATATGCCGACGCCTGCTACGAACAGCGTGTTCAAAAGGCCGACAACAAACGCGCGGCCATAAGGCGAAAGCGCCGAATACGACACAAAGGACTGATTGATATCGAATCCCGCCGGCATGTTCCAAAAGGAAAGATCGGTCGGGATGCCGCGCGCATGCATGTTGTCGCGCGCATTGATCGTCGCCTCGATCACCAGGAAAGCGACGACGCCGGCAAGCAATATCTGGCTGGCGAGCCCACGCCAGAACGGATCGTTCCAGAAGGGTGGGCGTTCCGTGACGAGCGGTGCGGCGGGAGCGCTCATGTCCCCTGCCCCATGTCGCTCACCGGCTTGCTTGTCTACTTGTTACCGGATCGGCGGCGCGTACTGGATACCGCCTTTCGTGTATAGATTATTCAGCCCGCGTTTCAGCTTCAGGCGCGATCCCTCGCCGAGATTGCGATCGAAGACCTCGCCGTAATTGCCGACATTCTTGATGATGCGAAGGGCCCAGTCCTGCGTGAGGCCGAGATTGCTGCCGTAATTGCCCTCGGCGCCAAGCAGGCGGCGCACTTCCGGATTCGTCCCCTTGCTCATCTCGTCGGCATTTTTCTGGGTGACGCCGAGCTCTTCGGCATCAAGCATCGCGAAAGCGGTCCAGCGCACGAGATTGAACCATTGGTCATCACCTTGCCGAACGGTCGGACCGAGTGGCTCTTTTGAGATCACTTCGGGCAGGATGATGGAATCGTCCGGCGTGCCGAGCTTCAGGCGCTCCGAGACGAGCTGCGAGCCGTCTGTCGTGAACGAGTCGCAACGCCCGCTGTCATATGCTTTCACCGCCTCGTCGGCAGTCGCAAACACGACCGGCTCGTACTTCTTGCCGTGCGTGCGGAAGAAGTCCGCAAGGTTGAGCTCCGTCGTCGTTCCCTGCTGTACGCATATCGAGGCGCCGTCCAACTCCGTCGCCGAGTTCACACCGAGCTTCTTGCGCACCATGAAGCCCTGGCCGTCGTAGTAGGTCACCGCCGGGAACAGGAATCCCTGGGCGACTTCGCGCGACTGTGTCCAGGTCGTGTTGCGCGACAATATATCGATCTCGCCGGATTGAAGCGCCGTGAAGCGGTCCTTGGCGGTCAGCGGCACAAAACGCACCTTGCTGGCATCATTGAAAATGGTCGCTGCGACGGCACGGCAGAAATCGATGTCGAAGCCGGTCCAGCTGCCCTTGTCATCCGGCAGCCCGAAGCCGGGCAGGCCCGGATTCGACCCACAAAGGAGATACCCGCGGCTCTTCACCTGGTCGACAGTGGCAGCCAG
>JAFASC010000180.1 GCA_019244955.1 Methylobacteriaceae bacterium
TGCCCAGGGGATATTATAGATGAAGTAATCCGATAGCGGCCCGAGCGCCTGGAAGAATTCCTCGTCGTAGAGGCCCGGCGATCCCGGCGAGATGATCGCCTTCGGCTCGAAACGCTGGCGCACCATGTCGCGCACGAGCTTGATTGCGTCGCCGGCGCGAGTCACCACCATGACAAGATCGGGATTGAGCGAACGCAGCTTGGTCACTTCAACGGAGAGATCCTGGGCACGCGGGTCATAAGCGATGCTTTCGAGAAGCTTGAACGGCATGTTCTGCTTCGGGAAAATGGCGTCCATGGCGGCGCGCTGGGCGGTGCCGAACGTGTCGTTGGCATGCAGGAACACGGCGGTTTCGAATTTCACCTTCGTCGCATCGGAGACGGCATTGATCAGGCGCAGACCATTCGTCACCAGCTGCCCGCCGGTCGGAAAGTTACGCACCAAGTACTTGTAGCCCTGCTCGGTTATCTGCGGCGCTGCGGCGACGTTGATCACAAACGGCACCTGGCGCTGCTCGGCTACCTGCGCGATCGCCAGCGTCTGGCCGGAGTCGAAGGCGCCGATCAGACACCCTGCGCCGTCATTGATCGCCTTCTCCGCTTGCGTGCGCGCGAGATCGACGTTGGATTCCGTGTCGATGTGGAGGAGCTCGACCTTGTAGCCGAGATCGGCGAGCACTTTCGGGGCAGCGAGCGCGCCGCGATAGCAGCTCTGTCCGGCTTGCGCGAAAAAGCCGGAGCGGGGCAGCAAAACCGCGATCTTCAGCGCCTTGTCCTGCGCACGCACGATTGCCGGCGCGGCGAATGAGGCCGCAACCCCGCCGACAAAGGCGCGTCGGTCGATCTTGGGCGAAATTAACTCGGTCACATTCCCCTCCTGGACTATCTGGTTTTGTCGGGTTTTGCCTCTTCGCCGCGGCCCAAATGCTCGGCGACGGCAAAAATATCCTTGTCGCCGCGCCCGCACAGATTCATCACCATGAGGTGGTCGCGCGGCTTTTTCGGCGCGAGTTCGATGACGCGTGCAAGCGCATGCGCCGGCTCGAGCGCCGGAATAATGCCTTCGAGGCGCGCGCAAAGCTGGAAAGCCGCGAGCGCCTCGTCGTCCGTCGCGGATAGGTAGGTGACGCGCCCGGTGTCGCGCAGCCACGCATGCTCCGGCCCGATGCCGGGATAATCGAGCCCGGCCGAGATCGAATGGCCTTCGAGAATCTGGCCGTCGTCGTCCATCAGAAGATACGTGCGGTTTCCGTGCAGCACGCCAGGCTTGCCGCCGGCGAGCGAAGCGGCATGCAGCTTGTCGAGGCCGTAGCCTGCGGCCTCGACCCCGTAGATTTCGATCTCGCGATCGTCGAGAAACGGATGGAACAGCCCAATTGCGTTGGAACCGCCGCCGATGCAGGCAATCAGCGAGTCGGGCAGCCGGCCTTCGGCGGCCAACATTTGCGTGCGCACTTCTTCTCCAATGATCGACTGGAAATCGCGCACCATCGCGGGATAGGGATGCGGTCCCGCCGCCGTGCCGATGCAGTAGAAGGTGTCCTCGACGTTGGTGACCCAATCGCGCAGCGCCTCGTTCATCGCGTCTTTCAGCGTGCGCGCGCCCGCTTGCACCGGCCGCACTTCGGCGCCGAGCATGTGCATGCGAAAGACGTTCGGCTTCTGCCTCTCGACATCGACAGCGCCCATATAGACGACGCATTCGAGCCCGAAGCGCGCGCACGCGGTCGCGGTGGCAACGCCATGCTGACCGGCGCCGGTCTCGGCAATGATGCGTTTCTTGCCCATCCGGCGGGCGAGCAGAATCTGACCAAGCACGTTGTTGATCTTGTGAGCCCCGGTGTGGTTCAGCTCGTCGCGTTTGAAGTAGATTTTGGCGCCGCCCTGGCTGCCGGACGCCGCTGAAATCGCGCGCAGATGCTCGGTCATGCGCTCGGCGAAATAAAGTGGGCTCGGGCGGCCGACGTAATGGGTGTGCAGGCTCGCAAGTTCGGCGTGGAACCCGGGATCGCGGCGCGCCTCGCCATAGGCCCGCTCCAGATCGAGGATGAGCGGCATCAGGGTTTCGGCAACGAAGCGGCCGCCGAACATGCCGAAATGGCCGGTCTCGTCCGGTCCGGTGCGGAAGGAATTCGGGTTTTCGGGTTTTACCAACGTGAGCTCCAGGGGCGCGTTCTAGCGGCTCGGGGCGGCCGGGGAAAGCGCGCGCACCGCCGCGACGAAGGCGGAGATGCGGGCGGGGTCCTTGACGCCCGGCGCGCTCTCAACACCGGACGAGACATCCACACCCCCTGCCCCGGTCGCGGTCAGCGCCTCTCCAACATTGCTCGGGTGGAGGCCGCCCGAAACCATCCAGGGCCGACCTGCCGCAAATCCCTTCAGGATCGACCATTCGAATGTCTGGCCATTGCCGCCCGGGAGCACCGCCTCGGGCGCCGGCTTCGCGTCGAACAGCAGCGTGTCGGCGGCTTCGGCATAGGCCTCTGCCTTCGCCAGGTCGCCGCGCGAGGCGAGGCCGATCGCTTTCATGATCGGAATGCCGAAACGGCCGCGCAGGGCCCGCACACGTTCCGGCGATTCTTTGCCGTGCAACTGCAGAATGTCCGGCGCCAGTGCATCGACGATGGCTTCGAGCGTTGCGTCGTCCGCGTTGACCGTCAACGCCACCTTTTGCGCGCGCCCGCGCACCTGAGCGGCGAGCGCCCGCGCTTCAATTGGCGACAGATTGCGCGGGCTCGGCTCGAAAAAGACGAAACCGACCATGTCCGCGCCGGACTCGAGCGCAACCTCCAGGGTCGCGGCCGAAGAGAGCCCGCAAATCTTTACAATGGCTTGGTGATGACCCAGGCTTCAGTCCCTCCGCGGTCACGCTCTGCCAGACCGGGCGAGCGGCTGCAAGGAGACGCGCGATTTTAGACGCCGCTCCTCGCGACTGTCATGTCTAGCGCAGGACGTCAGGCCGCGTCGCGGCGCACCGTCAGAGCGGAGGAGGTCGAGGGAGCCGCCGGCACAACCGGCGGATTGACCAGCATCTCGCGCCTGAGGCGCGCGGCTTCGATGCGCGCTTCATCCGCCTCCGCGCGAGCATCGCGCGCGGCGCGCTTGAGCTTCGCCTGCTTCAGCCACCCGGAGATGCCGCCGAGGATCACGCCGAAACCGATCGCCAAGATCAAAAGGATGAACAGCGGTGCGGTAATCGAAGGACCGGCCACGTCGTTGCCCGCGAACGGGTCGAATGAGACGGTCACGAGATGCCGATTCGCGAAGGCAAACATCAGAACTACGATGGCAATCGGAACGATGACGAAAAGGCGAAACAGCGTACGCATCACATCAGGTCCCGCGGTCTTCGTTCAGTCGCTCGCGCATTTCCTTGCCGGTCTTGAAGAACGGTACCGACTTTTCTTCGACCGAGACATGAGCCCCGGTGCGCGGATTGCGGCCGATACGCGCGTCGCGCCGCTTCACCGAAAACGCGCCAAAGCCGCGCAGCTCGACGCGATCGCCGCGCGACAGCGCATTCGTGATCTCGTTGAGAATGGCGTTCACGATGTTTTCGACATCACGGAGATAAAGGTGCGGATTGCGATCGGCGATCCGCTGAACAAGTTCGGATTTGATCACTCGCAACCCCCTTGCGTCCGATCTTCCCCGAAAGCGGCAAAACACGGCGAATATCGCCGAATGCCCGGAATTCTAAGGCTTATTGGAGCTGATCAGCCTGCCAAATCGCCAGCGGACCGTCAAGAACACCAAGCGTTTGAGCGAGGTCGAGACGATCGAAGTTTCGGGCAAGCGATTCCAGGCCAAATAGTTCCGCGAGCCGTGCCGCAGCGCCAAAAATGCCCAGCCGTTCGAGACTGCGGCCCTTTTTCCAATCCTGGACGGCCAGGCCTTTGCGGATACCCTTCTCTGACTCAAGCCATTCGATCGCTTCCCGCTCGCCGCCAAGTTTGTCGACGAGCTTGAGGCCGACCCCCTGGCGTCCCGTGAAGACGCGTCCGTCGGCGACGCTCGCAAGCTCGGCATCGCTCATGTGCCTGCGGTCCTTCACCAGCCCCTTGAACCAGTCATAAGAATCGATCACGAGCGCGTTCAACGCCTGCTTGGCAGCTTCGCTTGTCGGCTCGTAGCCGCTCGGAGCTGCTTTCAATGGCGAAGATTTTACGGATTCGACTTGCACCCCGATATGGTCGAGCAGTTTCGACACGTTCGGGATTTGAAATAGCACCCCGATCGAGCCGACGAGCGAATTGCCTTCCGCGAAAATCTCATCGGCACCGAGAGCGGCGATGTAGCCGCCGGATGCCCCGACCGTTCCAATCACGGACACGAGAGGCTTTTTCTTCGCCAGCCGCCGCAACGCGTCGAAAAGCCTTTCCGCTCCGGTCGTCGTGCCGCCGGGGCTTTCGATTTCGAGAAGGACAGCGGAAGCATGCGAATTGCCGATATCGTCAATGAGCTTCAGCGTGTCCTTGTCGCCCGTGATGACGCCTTCGATCGAGAGTCGCGCGATGTGCGGGATGAGCCGGGTGCCCGGCGCGCCGCCGGTGATACGAAGACCGGCAATGACGATCCCGAGAAGGACAGCGGCAAAGGCAATGACGCGCCAGAAGCTGAGCTTACGACGTAGATTGCGGCGGTCGACGATGTAGTCGGGCGGAATAGAAGTCATGGATTGAAGGGGTCAGGAATCCCGCCGAACCTATGGGGTTGCGCATTTATCGGCAAGCCACGAGGGAAATGAAATCGGCGCCGCCGGCCGGGCATGACCCACGCCCGGCGACGCGGACTGAGGCTCTTTACTTCTCGCCTTCCTCGCCTTCGACGGTTTCGGCGCTGTCTGAACCTTCGGCTTCTTGCGTGTTTTCCGCGGCCTTTTTCTTCTTTTTCGGTTCGCTATCACCGCGCGCCTTCAAGGCAGCCCCGAGAATATCGCCGAGCGAGGCGCCAGAATCGGCCGATCCGTATTGCGCGATCGCCTCTTTCTCTTCAGCAACCTCGAGCGCCTTGATCGACACGGCGATCTTGCGGGCCCGACGATCGAACTGCGTGATACGCGCATCGACCTTCTCGCCAACGGCGAAACGCTCGGTTCGCTGATCGCCGCGGTCCCGCGCCAGTTCGCTGCGCTTGATGAAGGTCGTAAGATCGGTGCCGACGATCTTCACCTCGATGCCGCTGTCCTTCACCTCGATGACCTCGCCGGTGACGACCGCGCCTTTGCGCATGTCGTTCTCGTCGCCGGCCTTGGCGAAGGGATCGCCCTGAAGCTGCTTGATGCCGAGCGAGATGCGCTCCTTCTCGACATCGATATCAATGACCTTGGCGCGAACCACGTCGCCTTTCTTGTAGTCCTCGATCGCCTGCTCGCCCGGCTTGTTCCAATCGATGTCGGAGAGATGGACCATGCCGTCGACGTCGTTCTCGAGACCGATGAACAGACCAAACTCGGTCTTGTTCTTGACCTCGCCTTCGACTTCGGTTCCGACGGGATGTTTCTCGGCAAAGGCCTCCCACGGATTGGCGAGCGTCTGCTTCAAGCCGAGCGAAATCCGGCGTTTGACCGGATCGACTTCGAGGACCTGTACCTCCACCTCCTGCGAAGTGGAGACGATCTTGCCGGGATGAACGTTCTTCTTGGTCCACGACATTTCGGAGACGTGGATCAGTCCTTCGATGCCCGGCTCGAGCTCGACGAACGCGCCGTAATCGGTGATGTTCGTGACGCGGCCATGCAGGCGCGCACCGACCGGGTATTTCGCCTCGATGCCCTGCCACGGGTCCTCGAGCAGCTGCTTCATGCCAAGCGAGATGCGGTGCGTATCGTGATTGATCTTGACGATCTTCACTTTGACCGTCTGGCCGATATTCAGGACCTCGCTTGGGTGATTGACGCGCCGCCACGCGATATCGGTCACATGCAAGAGCCCATCGATGCCGCCGAGATCGACGAACGCACCATAGTCGGTGATGTTCTTGACGACGCCGTCTATGACCTGGCCCTCTTCGAGGTTGGCGACGATTTCATGGCGCTGCTCGGCGCGGCTCTCTTCGAGAACGGTGCGGCGCGACACGACGATATTGCCGCGGCGGCGGTCCATTTTCAAAATCTGGAAAGGCTGCGGCACCCCGATAAGCGGCGAGACATCGCGCACCGGGCGGATGTCAACCTGGCTGCGCGGCAGGAAGGCAACGGCGCCGTCGAGATCGACGGTGAATCCGCCCTTCACCTGGTTGAAGATGATGCCCTCGACCTTCTCATTGCCTTCGAAGGCTTTTTCCAGCTTCACCCAGCTTTCTTCGCGACGCGCCTTGTCACGCGAGATGACGGCTTCGCCGAGCGCGTTCTCGACGCGTTCCAGATAAACTTCGACCTCGTCGCCGACGCCCGGCGCTGGGTCGCGGCCATGCCCGGTAAATTCTTTCAGCGGGACGCGCCCTTCGGTCTTGAGGCCGATATCGATGACGGCGACATCCTTCTCGATGGCGACGACCTTCCCCTTGATCACGGAGCCTTCGAAGGCCTCGTTGTCGCCGTAGCTCTCATCGAGCAGTGCGGCAAAATCCTCGCGCGTCGGCGCGAGCTCAGCGGCAGCAGTACTGGCCATTAATTCTCCTAAAGCCCTCTTGGGCTGATGCCGGCGGTTCGTGTTGCGGATGCATCCGGCCGTCGGGTGTCCTCGCGGGGCGCTATTGGCCGAGGGGCGAGGGTTCCGCTCGAAGCGAGCGGGCCGGCAAGCGTCCGGCGATCGGATGCGGGAGCGCATCACATAGCAAGCGGAGCGCTGGATAACAAGAGAGCACCCGAGGCTTGGTTTGAGCCACTCGGCCGTCCCAAGGCCTGTTTGTGGGACCGTTTCAGCGATCCCACAATCATGGTGCCAGCTGAGATATAGCAACCAGGAATAAGACGCGGTAAGAATTCTACTTTAGCTAGTACCCCATAGTGAGCTTTTGACAGGATCTTATCATGGCCATCAACGTCACGATCAATGTTTCTGAAAGCGCAGACCAGCCCAGAGGGGTGCGAGTAGCCCATGACGGCACCGAATCGCTTAGCGCTGAGCTGGACGCTTTGCGAGCCTACATTGCAGACGATATCGCACCATTTCCGCCCGCCGGAATTGATAGTTTCTTGAGCCATTTCGTCATTGCGGTTCAGTTTCTCGAGGGTGAGCGCAAAGGACAGGTTGTCCCATTTACGCTCGAACCAGCAGTCCAGACGGTCGCTCGCTCTCATCCCTTCATCTATGGTGGCGCGGTAGCTCGTCACGAAATCGGCGTTGCAGTTCCCGCGGGCTCGAAGCTTCGTGCCACGATCACCGAGGCCGATTTCCATGCTCGACCGGCGAAATTCTTTGAAGCGGGCAAAGAGCACATATGGCTACAAATTCTTAATCTCGATGCGCACGGCGAGACCAGTCTTGGTCCGATCCGAGCTGTCCTCGGCGAGACCCTCAGAAGTAATTACGAGGACATCTTCGTTCCGTCGCTCGGCCTCGCGCAATCTTTGGGCAAAACCGGTTTTCCAGCGCGATTTTTCTTCAGTCCCGTTGCCGTATTTGAGACGCCGTTCGGCGCTTTCCGAACGCGACCGGGCAAAACTCTTCAGGCGCGACGTATCGTGGAGATACCGCCGATTGGATCAGTGAGCATCGCCGAAGCCATCCCCCTTGATCATGTCGATGCGGTTCGGGCTGCAGCGAAGGGCGGTCGCCATATCAGCGAGACCCCGCCCGCAGCTCGGCTCGTCGCCCTAGCCCATCCAATCGACGCAGCCTTACACTTGCCAGGCGAGGAAGCCTTCCGCACGGTGCAAGCGAGGATCCGATAGATGGGACGGGCAGACGAGTCGGTGAATGTCGCCGGCGTCGCACAAAGTTCCGTGGACTCGCCATAGCTTACAGGCGCTTCCGGCTCTCCGCATCGAAGAGATGCACCGCATCGGCCGGAATCGAGATGCCGATCGTCTCGCTTGCGGGAAGCTGCTGATCGGGTCCGATTGCGACCGTCATCGGCGCGCCGGCGAGCTGGCCATGAACAAGGCGGCCGACGCCGAGTTCCTCGATCAGGTCGACCTTCATCGCCAAGCCCTTGGCCAAGCCCTTGGCCAAGCCCTCGCCGAGAGGGCGCACGATCGCGCGCTCGGGCCGCACGCCGGCTACAACGCGCGCGCCGCGCGGAACCGCCGCATAGGCGCCTTCACAGGCGATCGCCGTGCCGTCGTCGAGCCGCACGGTAGCCGGGGATTCGAGCGTGCCCTTCAGGAAATTCATTGGCGGCGATCCGAGAAAGCCGGCGACGAAGAGCGTCGCCGGGCGTTCGTAAAGTTCGAGCGGCGCGCCGATCTGCTCGGTTCGGCCGGCATTCAGCACGACCAACATATCGGCGAGCGTCATCGCTTCGACCTGGTCGTGCGTGACATAGATGGTGGTGGTCTGGAGCCGCCGTTGCAGCCGCCTGATTTCGATCCGCATCTGGACGCGCAGCTTCGCGTCAAGATTCGACAACGGCTCGTCGAACAGAAAGACTTTCGGCTTGCGCACGATGGCACGGCCCATCGCAACGCGCTGGCGCTGTCCGCCGGAGAGCTGCCGCGGTTTGCGCGACAGGAGCGCCGTATCCAGTTCGAGGATCTGCGCGGCCTCGGCGACCCGCGACTCGATCTCCGATTTCGGCGTCTTTAGATTGCGCAAGCCGTAGGCCATGTTGTCATAGACGCTCATGTGCGGATAGAGCGCGTAGTTCTGGAACACCATGGCGATGTCGCGCTCGGTCGGCTCCAGCTGATTGACGACGCGCTCGCCAATGCGGATGTCGCCCGACGTGATGGTCTCAAGCCCGGCGATCATGCGTAAGAGGGTCGACTTGCCGCAGCCCGACGGGCCGACAAGCACGCAGAAACCACCGTCCGGCACCACAAAAGATACGCCGTGGATCGCGGTGAATCCACCGGGATAGATTTTCTTGACCTCTGCGAGTTGAACGTCAGCCATTCACGTCGCCCTCGTCGGCACTTCGTTTCTCCGCGACCATCATTTCTCGGTCTCGATCAAGCCTTTGACGAACAGCTTTTGCATGAAAATGACGACGGCGACCGGCGGCAACATGGCGAGCACCGCGGTTGCCATCGCCAGCTGCCATTCGGTGAGTGCATCGTGCGTCGCGACGATTTTTTTAATTCCGATGACGATCGTCTGCATATCGTCGCGCGTGGTGATCAAGAGCGGCCAGAGATATTGATTCCAGCCGTAGATGAACAGGATCACAAATAGGGCCGCGATATTGGTGCGCGACAACGGCAGCAGAATATCGCGAAAGAAGCGCAGCGGCCCCGCTGCGTCGATCTGCGCGGCCTCGACGAGCTCGTCCGGCACCGTCATGAAGAATTGCCGGAACAGCAGGGTCGCTGTCGCCGAGGCGATCAGCGGCACCGCGAGACCGGTATAGGTGTCGAGCAGATTGAGGTTCGCAGCGATCGCATAGGTCGGATAAATGCGCACTTCGACAGGAACCATAAGAGTGAGAAAGATCACCCAAAATGCCGCATTGCGAAAGGGAAAACGGAAATAGACGATCGCGAACGCCGAGAGCAGGGAAATCGCGATCTTGCCTATTGCGATTGCCAGCGCCATGACGAGACTGTTGAACAGCATCGTCGCAACGAGCGCCCGGGTCGTGCGGGTGGTGCCGACAAACAGCGCCCGGCGATAGTTCTCGAGGAGCTGATCCCCCGGCCAGAGCGGTAGCTGCCCGTTGGCAATCGTCTCCGCGCTATGGGTCGAGCCGACGATCGCGAGATATACCGGGAAAGCGACGATCACCACGCCTGTGATCAAAACCAGATGGGCCGGAAGATTGCCGAAGCGTTGGTTCTCGACCATCAGTAATTCACCCTGCGGTCGACGAAGCGGAATTGTATGCTCGTCAGTGCAACGACAATCAGCATCAGGATCACCGACTGCGCGGCCGAGCCGCCGAGGTCGCCACCGAGGCGACCATCGTTGTAGACTTTGTAGACCAAGGTTTGCGTCGCCTGCGCCGGACCCCCGCCGGTGACCGCGTCGATGATGCCGAACGTATCGAAGAACACGTAGACGATATTCACCGCGACGAGAAAGAACGTCGTCGGCGACAAAAGCGGAAAAATGATCGTGAAGAACCGCCGCCAGGGCCGCGCGCCGTCGATCGCGGCGGCCTCAATGAGCGATTTCGGAATGGCCTGCAGGCCGGCGAGGAAGAAGAGAAAGTTGTAGCTTATCTGCTTCCAGGTCGCGGCGACGATGACAAGCAGCAGGGCCTGTTTTCCGTCCAGCAGCGGATTCCAGTCGATGCCAAGCGCGGTGAGGCCGCGCGCCAGCATCCCAAGCGATGGCTGGAACAGGAAGATGAACAAGACTCCGGCGATAGCCGGCGCGACGGCGTAGGGCCAGACGAGGAGTGTCCGGTAGGCGGTCGCGCCCTTGATCTCGCGATCAGCCATCACGGCGAGAAGCAGCGCGAAGGAGAGCGAGCAGATCGTCACGGCGGCCGCGAAAATAGCGGTGGTCACGATCGCCTTGTAATAAGACGGATCGGCAAAGACGTAGCGGTAGTTCTCGAGTCCGACGAAATTCGAAGTCGTGCCAAACGCATCCTCGATGAAGAAGCTCTGGCGAAGAGCCTGCGAGGCAGGTAGGTAGAAGAAAACAATGGTGATTGCGAGCTGCGGCGCCAGCAGCAGATAAGGCAGGAATTTATGCGAGAAGACGGCGCGCTTTTCCATTCAGGCCCTGATCCAAAGCGCGTCGCGAGCTTGGAACGCCAGGCTGCGCACCTGACGTTCTGCTTTCATGGGCTTAGACCTTAGCGCGCGGCGGTACGCTCGAATTGACGCAGCATCGCGTTGCCGCGTTGGACGGCAGAATCGAGTGCGGCTTGCGCGCTCTTCTTACCGGCAAGCGCCTCCTCGATCTCCTCGGCCCAGACGTCGCGCATCTGCACCATGTTGCCAAGGCGAAGCCCACGCGAATTCTCCGTCGGCGGCTTGTTGGTCAACTCCTTCAGCGGCACTTCAAGAAGCGGGGTCTTCTGGTAGAAACCGGACGCTTTCGTTTCGTCGTAAGCTGCCTTGGTGATCGGCAGGTATCCGGAAAGCTGATGCAGCTTCGACTGCCGGTCCGTATCGGAGAGGAAGGCGAAGAACTTCGCCACGCCTTTATACTCGTCGGGGCTCTTGCCGCCCATCACCCAAAGCGATGCGCCCCCGATGATGGAATTCTGCGGCGCGTCCTTTACGTCGGGATAATACGGCATCGGCACGGCCGTATAGTTGAATTTCGCATTGGAGCGGACGTTGCCATAGAATGCCGACGAGGTCAGGAATAGTGGGCATTCGCCTGACGTGAAGCGACCCTCCCCGGTGTTCGTGCGGCCGGAATAGTCAAACGTCTTGTCCTTCTGCAGGTCGACAAGCGTCTGTAGCAAGCGCACATGCAGCGGCGTGTTGAATTTCAGAACCGTGTCGAAACCGTCGAGCCCGTTGGCTTCCGTCGCCAGCGGCACATTGTGCCATGCGGAGAATTGCTCGAGGGTCGACCAGGTGATCCAGGCCGAGGACATACCGCATGTCGGCGATGTCGTTGCCCTAAGCTTCTTGGCGGCATCGAAAACTTCCGGCCACGTCTTTGGCGGGTTTTCCGGATCGAGCCCGGCTTTGGCGAGCGAATCCTTATTGACCCACATGACCATGCTGGAGGAGTTGAATGGGAAGGACAGCATCTCGCCTTTGGAAGTCGAGTAATAACCGGTGATCGCCGGTAGATAAGCCTGCGGATCGAAGGGCACGCCCGCATCCTTCATCAGTAGGTAGACGGGTTTGACCGCGCCCTTGGCTGCCATCATCGTCGCGGTACCAACTTCGAACACCTGCAGGATATGCGGCGCATTGCCGGCGCGGAATGCGGCGATGCCGGCGTTCATCGTATCAGCGTAACCGCCCTTATAGCTTGGGATCACGCGATAGTCGGATTGCGCGCCGTTGAACTCCTCGGCGAGCTTCACGATGACGTCGTTGTTGGCGCCCGTCATGGCGTGCCACCATTGGATATCCGTGGTGGCGTTTGCCGAATTGGCAAAAACCATCGCGAGGCTTGCAGCAAAGATCGAACGGCGCATGGATTCCTCCCTCATCGACCGTGCACTCTTATCGGCGCTGGCCTGTATTTCCGTGCAAACGTGAAACCACGATGACGAAAGAGGGCGGCCCGGGCAAGTCCCCTATTGCGCCGCGAGGTCCTGCGCGAAATCGGCAGCCCGCAAGTCCTCCGGCCGGGGCATCGAGATGATATTGTAGCCGGCATCGATATGGTGGACCTCGCCGGTGACGCCGGCCGAGAGGTCGGACAGGAAATACAGCGCCGAGCCGCCGATCTCCTCAATCGTTACCGACTTGCGCAGCGGCGAATGGGCGCGCTGGAACGAGTACATGGCCCGCGCATCGGTAATCCCGGCCCCCGCAAGCGTGCGCACCGGGCCCGGCGACAGGGCGTTCACGCGGATGCCCTGCGGTCCGAAATCGGCGGCGAGATAGCGCACGCTCGCCTCCAGAGCCGCCTTGGCGAGACCCATGACGTTGTAGTTGGGCATGACCCTGTTCGAGCCACCATAGGTCAGCGTCAGCATGGAGCCGCCGGACGGCATGATCGCCGCGGCCCGCTTTGCCGCCTCGGTGAAGGAAAAGCACGACACGATCATCGTGCGCGAGAAATTCTCGCGCGAGGTATCGGCATAGCGCCCCTTGAGCTCGCTCTTGTCCGAGAATCCGATCGCGTGAACGAGAAAATCGAGCCCGCCCCAGGCTTTTTCGATGGCGGCAAATACGCGGTCGACAGAGACGAGGTCTTCGACCTCGCAGGGGAAGACGAGGTCGGAGCCGACCGACTTCGCTAGCGGCGCGACGCGCTTGCCGAGCGCCTCTCCTTGGTAGGTAAAGGCTAGAGCAGCTCCGTGCTGCGCGACCGTTTTGGCGATACCCCACGCAATCGAATGGTTGTTGGCAACCCCCATGATCAAGCCACGGCGGCCTTCCATCAATCTCGCCGTTTGCTCCATGCGCCCCTGGTGCCTATGCGTCGACGTGTTTCAGAACGATCGACGCGTTGGTGCCGCCGAAACCAAACGAATTCGACAGAACGGCACCAAGCTTCACGTTGTCAATCCGCTCACGAACGATGTTCACGTCCTCGAAGGCCGGATCGAGCTCCTCGATGTTGGCGCTCTCGCAGATGAAGCCGTTCTGCATCATCAGCATTGAATAGATGGCTTCCTGCACCCCCGCGGCGCCGAGCGAATGGCCGCTGAGCGATTTGGTCGCTGCGATCGGCGGGCACTTGCCGTTTGCGCCGAAGACGGCGCGAATCGCCTCGATTTCCTTGAGGTCGCCGATCCCGGTCGAGGTCGCATGCGGATTGATGTAGTCGATAGGCGTTTTCACGGTTGAAAGAGCCATGCGCATGCAGCGCTCGGCGCCTTCGCCTGAGGGCGCCACCATGTCATGGCCGTCCGAGGTCGCGCCATAACCGGCAATCTCCGCGTAGATCTTGGCGCCGCGGGCTTTCGCGTGCTCGAGTTCTTCCAGCACGACCACGCCGGCACCCCCGGCAATGACAAACCCATCGCGGTTTTTGTCGTAGGCGCGCGAAGCCGTTTCCGGCCGATCGTTGAAATTCGACGACATCGCGCCCATTGCATCGAATAAGACCGAGAGCGTCCAGTCGAGTTCCTCGCAGCCGCCGGCGAAAATCACATCCTGCTTGCCGAGCATGATCGTTTCATAGCCGTTGCCTATACAGTGGTTCGACGTGGCGCAGGCCGATGAAATCGAATAGTTCACCCCCTTGATTTTGAACCATGTCGCAAGCGTCGCCGAGGCGGTGGAGCACATCGCTTTGGGGACGGCGAATGGCCCGACCTTTTTCGGCCCCTTGCTGCGCGTCGTATCCGCCGCCTCGACGATGGCGCGCGTCGAAGGTCCGCCCGAGCCCATGATGATGCCGGTTCGCTCGTTCGAGACCTCGTCCGGCTCGAGCCGCGCATCGCGGATCGCCTGGTCCATGGCGATGTGGTTCCAGGCGGTGCCGGCACCATGGAAACGCATGGCGCGCCGATCGAGCGCTTCACCGGGTTCGAGGGTCGGGGCGCCGTGCACCTGGCATTTAAAGCCAAGCTCAGCATATCGATCGGCGCGGACAATGCCGGATTTTGCCTCTCGCAGAGACGCGAGGACCTCCTGAGAATTGCTGCCGAGCGACGAGACAATTCCCATTCCTGTGACGACGACGCGCCTCATTTCCTTCTCCAGCAAGGCCCCCTAAGCGCCTTCTCTCAGCGGTTGCCTGCGGTAGCCGATCCGCCGCGCCTCAGGCAGCCGCCTGGGTCGGGGTAGGTTGAAACAGTCCGACCCTAAGCTCGCGCGCTTCATATATGCGGTGCCCGTCGGCCTCCAGCCACCCATCGGCGATGCCTAAAATCAGTTTTGTCTTGAAAACACGGCGGAAATCGACCCCGTAGACCACCCGCTTCACTGTTGGAACGACCTGATCGGCGAATTTGACCTCGCCGACGCCAAGGGCGCGCCCACGGCCGGGCAGACCAAGCCAACCAAGAAAGAAGCCACAGAGCTGCCAGAGCGCGTCGAGGCCAAGGCAGCCCGGCATGACCGGGTCGCCCTTGAAGTGGCAGCCGAAAAACCAGAGGTCCGACTTCACCGCAAGCTCCGCGCGCAGGAAGCCTTTGCCGTTCTGGCCGCCTTCATCGGCGATCTCGGCGATGCGGTCGAACATCAGCATCGGCGGCAAGGGCAGCTGCGCGTTCCCCGGCCCGAACAGCTCGCCGCGCCCGCAGGCGAGCAAATCCTCGAACTCAAAGGTGGAGCGGCGTTCGCTCATTATCCATCTCTTTCGCGCAAAAGCGGGGACGCGATCAGCGGCCTTCTAACATAGGCTCCAGTAGGCCGAAAGCGCGTTGCGAACGGTACCCGGGCCTCTAAATACGACGACTTGCGCGAAGGTTGCTGTTTGGCACTCCTCTTCGTATGATGGCAGCAACAACCGGGAAAGCCGTCCACCGGCATTTCCGCGTTTCTTGAACAGGTGAGAACGTGTCGCAGGTGAACCGCCCCGCTGCGGGCTTTCCGGACGGTCAGGGCGACCACATGGCGGCGTGTCCGGTCCACGCCCTTCGCGGCCGGCTGCGCCGGGTCGGCTTGCGTCCGACGCGGCAGCGGGTCGCACTGGGATGGCTGCTGTTCGGCAAGGGCGACCGGCACATCACTGCAGAAAAGCTTTACGAGGAGGCGACCAGCGCGCGGGTCGCGATCTCGCTCGCAACGGTCTACAACACGCTGCATCAGTTCACGGAGGCTGGGCTCCTGCGCG
>JAFASC010000218.1 GCA_019244955.1 Methylobacteriaceae bacterium
TTCGCCCGATTGGCGCTGGCTGCTCGATCGCGACGACAGTCCGTGGTACCCGAGCGTGCGGCTTTATCGCCAACCGGCGATCGGCGACTGGGACAGCGTGATCGCGCGCGTCACCGCCGATCTTACCGCGCGCGCCGCGCGTCGCGCCTGACCCGGCGCATCAATTGTTATAGTTGGCGTTGATGCGTTTCTGTGCGCATTTCGGCGGCGGTCGCTTCCCGACGGTCATGCAGTAGTGCGCCGCGCCGACGTTGACGTCGGGAACGGACGTCTTCATTCCCGCAGTCAGTTGCACGAGCCGGGTTATTCCCGGCGCGTAGTAGATGCGGAAATAGCAGGTCTCGCCCGCGCCTGCGTCGCATCCGAACGGCGCAACCGCGGCTGATGCCGGCGCAATTGCACAAATTGCGAATATCGCGGCGGCAGCGCAAAATCTTGATCCTCTCATCGCGTTCCCCTCTAGCACGCGCCGACCGCAGCTTGATTGAGCGCCGCCATGATCAGCCGGCGCCAAGCGTGGCCGCTGCACGTTTGGTTATCCGGAATCCAGCTGCTGCCGGCGAACCAAGCGGGATTGAGATTGCCGCCGCACCAACAAATGCCGACGCCTTGACCGCCGGCAAGCTTGTCATTGGTTAACCAGGCGAGCCGCGCGTCCTCCGCACTGAACGGCTGGTCGACCTGGACTCCGATGAAATACGTCCACGGCGCTTTGAGCAGAATCCGGCAGTAATACTCGTCGAGCGGAAAATTGGCGTTGGGGATCGGCGCTGAGTTCACGCACAACGTCGCGTTCGCCGGCAGCACGGCGGGCCAAGTCCGGAGCGGCCCAAGCGCCTGGCCTTTCGGCTTGAGCCAGGGAAAAAGAAACAAATTGCCGGCCTGATAGGTGCCGAGACCACCGCGCACGAGGCTCATGTTGACCACGCCGACGAGGCCCAGATAGTCCGGGTTCTGCCGGAACGCCTGAAAATTGCGCCGCGACGCGCAATCGACGGTGAGGCTGTTGGGCAGGAAATCCGCCAACCCGGAGGAAACGCATTGTTCCGTCGCGAGCGCCGCCGGCGCAAGGCACAACGCGGACGCACCGCTCACCGACATGGCGACGAACTGACGCCGACTAAATGCACGCATGAACTTCCCCTTCACCGATTGCGCGTCGAGCATATCGCGCGGTCGATGCGCGCGCAAAGAAAAACGCAACGGCGGGTGAATTTGCTGATCAACAATCTAACGGAGGGATCAGGAAAGAAATTTTCTGATAGACAATTTATGAGAAATGCGCGATTTGAGCGAAATCATGCGCGGCGACAATTTGCGAGTACGCGCTCGCGGCGAAATCGTGCGTACGATCGGCCCGTGCTGTATAACGATGGGGCACCATGAACCTGCCGACCGCATCGAACGAAGCCTCCTTCTCGCGCGCGCAGCTCGAGCGTTTCCGCAGGTTCGTGTTCGAGAACGTCGCGCTGCACGAGGAGCTGCGCCAAGCGAAGCACCTGCATGCGTTCGCGGGACTCGTTGTTGAAGTCGGTCAGCGTCATGGCTTCGCCTTCACCGCGCAGGACGTGGCGCAAGCGGTTCAGGCGACGCATGTTCAGGCCCTGGGCGCGGCGCGCACCCGCGCGGGTGAAACCGCGCTCCCGCCGGCTGGCTGGCTCCCGGCGCGCGCGTTCTGGCATGGCGACGAGCTTTACCTCGGCTGGTCCTATTTCGGCGATCGCCGGCTCGCCGAACCGTTCTTCGAAGATTCGCTGCGCCGCGCGCTGGAAACGCCGTTCAACCTGCTGTTCCAGTATACGACGCCGATCGCGCGGCTTGCCGACTGGCTCGCCGCGCATCCGGGGCTGACGCCGCGTGGATTCATTTTTCACATGTCGCGCTGCGGCTCGACGCTGGTGACGCAGATGCTGGCCGCGCTGGCGCACAACCTCGTCGTCTCCGAGGCACCGCCGCTCGATGTCGTGGTGCAGGCGCGCGCCCGCAGGCCGGACCTGAGCGACCAACAGCAGGCGCTTTGGCTCGCCTGGATGACGAGCGCGCTCGGCCAGCCGCGCTGCGGTGAGCAGGCGTTGTTCATCAAGCTCGACTGCTGGCATACGCTGGCACTGCCGCTGTTCCGCCGCGCGTTCCCGTCGGTGCCGTGGATGTTCCTCTATCGCGATCCGGTCGAGGTGCTGGTGTCGCAGGTCGAGGCCCCGGGGATTCACACCGTTCCCGAGTTGGGAGGGGCGGCGATCCTCGGTACCGAGGCGCCGTTCGATCTGCATCGGCGGGAAGATTATTGTGCGCGCATCCTCGCCCGCGTCTGCGCGCCGGTGCTCGCCCACGCGCGCGACGGCGGCGGTCTGTTGATCAACTACCGCGAGCTTCCGGCCGCGACCTGGACCGCGATCCTGCCGCACTTCGGCGTGGCGGTGAGCCCGCGCGATCGCACGGCCATGGCCGAGACGGCCCGCTACGACGCGAAAACGCCCGGCCTGCCGTTCGCACCGGACACCGACGACAAGCAGGCATCAGCTACGCCCGCGGTTCGCGCCGCCGCCCGGGAGCATCTCAGTGACATTTACGCACGGCTCGAAACGTTGCGTCGCGAACGCTCATGAAGTCTCGCGCAAGGCGGCGTCGAACAGCGCTTCCATCCAGCCGTTGACGTGTGCGTCGATCACCAGGTGGACGCGATCGGCGCTGCCGCCGTTGAAGACGCGGTGCGGATCCGACAGCCGCAGGTACCAGGCGGAACCCGCCTGGAGCACGACGCGCGAGCCGTTGAGATAGAATTCAACGTCCGGGTTGGTGGTGACCGGAATGTGGATGCGCACCATCCCGTCTTCAAAGCTCAGATCGAGGTCGGTGTGCTCCTTGATGCGCGAGCCCGGGGTAAGCCGCATGAGGCGAACCACCCGCAGCGGGCATTCGAAGGCGGCGAGCACTTGCGGGAAATAGTCGCAGGCGCGCAGCAGCGGCGTGTCGACGAAGGCGCGCGCCGTGGGATCGGCATTGATCATCCGGATCGGATGGGTTTCGCCGGCGGGGCTGCGCAGCGCAACGACGCTCCAGTCGCCCTCGTAATTCTGCCGCACGTAATGGCTGATCCATTCGTCAGACGACAACCGCGCGAGATCGCGCGCCAGCCCGTCAGGATCGAACGCCAACGGCAGGCGCAGGCGATCGGGAAAGCGCGGCGCCCTTGCGATTTGCGTGACGACTAAAGGCGCCTGGTCATGTTCCTGTCTCATGACGTTGCCATTATCCCAATCCGCCGCATAACGAAACCCGCGGAATGCCATATCGATGATAACGGTGACGATATTGACTCGCGTCATCTAAGGAATAAGCTGCGATCACACTCCGAGGTTCGCATCCACATCCTGAGGTTTACGCCTGCATCCGCGCTCGCCCGTGCCGATTGCCGTGCTCGGGCATTCCAAATGCGCACGAGAAAAGGGAGGACTTCCCATGGCCGTCATCGAACGGGTCCGCATTCCAAGCGCAGAGAAGATCTACGACGGGAGCGGCAAGACCCTCGACGATGCCATCAAGGACGCCCAGAAGAAGATTCCGCGGCACCGGCCGGCAGCCGGCCACAATGAGGAGCTCATTGTGGCCAAGGAGGGGGCCGCCGCCGACGTGCCGATCCGGTGCAAGGTCATCGATATTCGTTACGAGAGCGGCGGCCTCGGCGGCCTCAGCACGTTCCTGGTCCGGGTGATCGAGGATTGACGACGGCGCGCCTCGCCGGGTGGGCGATGATTCCATTGTTGCTACTGATTCATGCGCGCCCACCCCGAAAGTTGCAACAACCATAACCTGAGAGAGCAGCCCGCATGAGACGCACAAAAACAAATTCTATTCGGGATTGTCGCATGGACCGACTGATGGTAGGGATGATGACCAAAGTCGAGGCCGCGCACTCGGGAGGTCGATGATGTCACAACC
>JAFASC010000252.1 GCA_019244955.1 Methylobacteriaceae bacterium
CGCTCCATGAAGCGCTCGCCCTCCTCGTTGGTGAGGTAGCCGCCTTCCCCGCGCGCGCCCTCGGTTATCAGACAGCCGGCCCCGTAAATGCCGGTCGGATGGAATTGCACGAATTCCATATCTTGCAGCGGCAGGCCGGCACGCAGCACCATCGCGTTGCCATCGCCGGTGCAGGTATGGGCTGAGGTCGCAGAGAAGTACGCCCGTCCGTAGCCGCCGGTGGCAAGGATCGTCAGGTTGGCGCGGAACCGGTGGATCGTGCCGTCATCGAGCTTCAGGCAGACGACGCCGCGGCAGCGGCCCTGGTCGTCCATGATGAGGTCGATGGCGAAAAACTCGATGAAGAATTCGGTGCGATTGCGGACCGCCTGACCATAGAGCGTGTGCAGGATGGCGTGGCCGGTGCGGTCGGCAGCGGCACAGGTGCGCTGCGCCGGCGGGCCTTTGCCGAAATCGGTGGTCATGCCGCCGAACGGGCGCTGGTAGATCTTCCCGGCTTCGGTTCGCGAGAACGGGACGCCCCAATGTTCGAGCTCGTAGACCGCGGCGGGAGCGTTGCGGCAGAGATATTCGATGGCGTCCTGGTCGCCGAGCCAGTCGGAGCCCTTGACGGTGTCATACATGTGCCACTGCCAGGAATCTGCGCCCATATTGCCGAGCGAGGCAGCCACGCCGCCCTGCGCCGCGACGGTATGCGAGCGGGTTGGAAACACCTTGGAGATGCAGGCGGTGCGCAAGCCGGCTTGCGAGCAGCCGACGGTCGCCCGCAAACCGGCGCCGCCGGCGCCGACGACTATGACGTCGAACGTATGGTCCGTGATCGGATAGGCTTTCCCATTTTGCGCGGGGGGCCTGCCGTTCGCGCCGCCATTCGCATCGGGATTGGTCGCCATCATCCGCTCCAGAGCAGCCGGACCGAGCGCATAACGCCCATCAGGTCAGGCTGAGTTTCAGCACCGCAAACAGGCCGGCAAATCCGACCATTATCGAAAATAGAAGGTTGCCCATGATCGACCACGTCTTGACGATCTCGTTGTGGACGTAGTCCTCGATGATCGTCTGCATTCCTAGCATCATGTGGTACGCGCTGGTGGCGATGAACAGGATCATCACGGTTGCAGGCATGAAGCGATCGGCAAACATCGCGCGCACCGCATTGTAATCCTTGCCGACCAGCGAAGCGACGAGCCACACGAACAGGATCGACAGGGGAACGAGCGCGACCGACGTCACCCGCATGTGCCAGGCGTGATGCGTTCCCGATTTTGCCGAACCGAGAAAGCGGACGCGGCCGAGGGCGGTGCGCAGGGAGCCCGGATCGTTGGCCATTGACTTAAGCTCTTCCGATTCAATGCATCAGATAGACGAGCGCCCATACGACGGCGGTGAGCGTGATTCCGCCGACTGCCGTGCCCTGCGCCAGATATTCTCGAGCCGGATGGTCCATGCCGTAGCCTGTGTCCCAGATCGCATGGCGGACGCCGCCGAGAAGGTGATGCAGGAGCGCCCAGGTGAAGCCGAAGAGGATGATCTGGCCCACAATGGAGCCGTAGAGCCAAGCGGCGGTCGCGAAGGAGCCCGGACCGTTCGCAGCCGCAACAAGATAGTAGACGAGGAGCAGGGCACCGACGTATAGAGCCGCCCCGGTGATCCGATGCACGATCGACATCATCATTGTCAGCATCGGCCTGTAGACCTGCAGATGCGGTGACAAAGGACGCCGACGCTCGACCTCGGACATGCCGGAAAAGCCTCTCTGGAGCGACGAAAAGACCAAAAATCAGTAGCTGAATGAATTGCGCAGTGCAATGCAACGGGGCGAGACGGACAGCTCCCGAGCTGCACCTGTGAGCGCGTCGGTTGCTGCGCACCCGAAAAACTCGGACAATCACCCCTTGCTTGGAGTGCCTTCTATGCCGATCGCGCCGCCGCAGCGCAGCGTCACGATGCGCCCCGCCTCTCTCGGGGTGATCTCATGTTTGCTCGGTTTGGCGCTCGCGGCGGTGAGCCAGAGCGCCCTCGCTGCTGCCGCGCACGTCACAATCGAGTCGGGCGGCCAGCGAAGAACGGCGGTATTAGTCGAACGCGAGCGGCTGAAACTCGGGCGCCGGCCGGTCATCGTGGTTTTGCATGGCGGCAGCGGTTCGGGTGCTCGCGTGCGGCGCAATCTCGGGCTGGAAGAGACGATCCGCTCGCGCAATGTAACCCTGGTCTATCCTGATGCAATCAACGGCCATTGGGGTGAGACGAAGGAGACGGCGCAGCGGGATATCGACTTCCTTGGCATCTTGCTCGATCGGCTCATCGCGAACGGCACGGCGGACCGGCGCAAAATCTTTGTCGTCGGCTCCTCGACGGGCGGCATGCTGGCGCTGCGCATCGCCTGCGAGCGCGCAGGCGAAGCTTACGCCGGCATGGCGACGATCATTGCCAACCTGCCCGCCGACATCGCCGAAAGCTGCCAGCCGCCGAAGCCGATCCCGCTCATGGTCATCAACGGCACCGCCAATCCGATCATGCCTTACGCCGGCGGCACGACCAAAATAACCGACAGCAAGGTCGACGTGGTCTCGACAGAGGCGACTCTTGCCCCCTTCGCCAAGGCGGACGGGTGTGGCGAGGGACGCACCACGATCGCCTTGCCGGACCGCGATCCGAAGGATGGAACGCGCAGCTACATCGACAAGCTCAACGGCTGCAAAGTGCCGGTCGAGCTAATCCGGGTCGAGGGCGGCGGCCACACGATTCCGGGCCGCTTCAGTGCCGGCACCACGCGCGGGCAACCGGTCGGCGCCCACACCAACGATTTCGATGCAGCGCACGCGATCTGGGATTTCTTCCGAAGGCTCGGGGCCTGACCGAGCGAGCTCCACAGCTACGAGCATGCTCGCTAGAGCATGCTCGGCAGCACGCGGTCGGGCGGCCGGTGCCCGTCCATAAAGGTCTTCACGTTGATGATGACCTTCTCGCCCATGTCTATGCGGCCCTCGAGCGTCGCCGAGCCCATATGCGGCAGAAGCGTCACCTTGCCGGATTTTGCCAGCTTGACCAGCTTCGCCGGCACAGCCGGCTCGTGCTCGAACACGTCGAGCCCGGCGCCGGCGATTTCGTTGGCCTCGAGCATTCTGGCGAGCGCATTCTCATCGATGATTTCGCCGCGCGCTGTGTTCACGACGATTGCTTGCGGCCGCAGGTATTTCAGGCGGCGGGCTGACAGGAGGTGGTACGTCGCCGGCGTGTGCGGGCAATTCACCGAGACGATATCCATCCGCGCGAGCATTTGGTCGAGCGATTCCCAGTACGTGGCCTCGAGCTGTTCTTCGACGGCGAGCGCCACCCGCCGGCGATTGTGGTAGTGGATCGACAGCCCGAAAGCCTTGGCCCGTCGCGCCAGCGCCTGGCCAATCCGGCCCATGCCGACAATCCCAAGTCTTTTGCCGGTGATGCGATGGCCGAGCATCCAAGTCGGCGACCAGCCGACCCATTCATCCGACGGAATCACTTTCGCGCCTTCCGCCACGCGGCGGGCCACCGCGAGAATCAGCGCCATCGTCATGTCGGCGGTGTCTTCGGTCAGAACGCCCGGCGTGTTGGTGACGGTGATGCTGCGGCGAAGCGCCGAGGTCACGTCGATATTGTCGACGCCATTGCCGAAATTGGCGATAAGCTTCATCTGCTCGCCGGCCTGGCCGATAAGTCCTGCATCGATGCGGTCGGTCACCGTCGGCACGAGCACGTCGGCGATGCGCATCGCCTCTGCGAGTTCGCCCTGGCTCATCGGCGCGTCATTGACGTTGAGCCGGGTGTCGAAGAGTTCGCACATGCGCGTTTCGACGACGTCGGGCAGCTTGCGCGTCACGACAACGAGCGGCTTCTTTCTGCCCATGTTCCCGGCGTCCCTCGTCTATTGCTCATCGGCCGCAATCGAGCAGCTCGATTCTTTGTGCGCCGAGCCCGCTTTCATCGGGTATTAAGGGCGTTGGGGCGAAATCGCTTAGCCCGTCTTCCTCCGCAGGAATCTCCTACCAGAAGACGCGCCAAAGACAAGGATAGGCCGTGCGGGTGCAGGTCCGGGACTCGATGAGGTCAAAACGCGCGAAGGTGGCCGGACGTGCTGCCGCGATCTTAGGGTCATGCGCGCTCGCCATTGCCGCGAGCGGGTTTTGGATGGCGGTTCACACGCTGGTGCTATCGCCTCCTTCGGCAGCGCAGAGCGTTGCGGCGATCCCCCCGCCCTCGGGACCGATCGGCACGGCAACGGGGCTGCCGATTCCGCGCTACGTCAGCTTGAAATCGGATCGGGTCAATCTGCGCGAGGGCCCGTCCAAGGATCATCGCACGAGCTGGGTTTTTCAGCGCGCCGGACTTCCGGTCGAAATCACCGCGGAATTTGAGACCTGGCGCAAGATCCGCGACTCGGAGGGCTCCGAAGGTTGGGTCCTGCATTCGCTGCTTTCGGGGCGCCGGACGGCGCTGATCCTTCCCTCCCGTAAGGCGGAATCAGTCGACCTTCTGACCAAGCCCGGCAATCGCGGGGATGCGGTTGCACGCGTGCAGGCCGGCGTGATCGGTTCCGTCCGCAATTGCGATGGAAACTGGTGCCGGTTTTCAGGCGAGGGATTCGACGGATACGTCGAGCAGCAGAATCTCTGGGGCGTCTATCCCGGAGAGAAGGTAGACTAGTGTGGAGGGGGAACAGCGCGCCGCGCGGTCTTCTTCCTGCGCAGCCGCACGACGACTTCGACCCGGTCGATCTCCATCCCTTCCGGAGGTTCGGGAAGATCTCCGATCGACACGTCCGAACCGGGGATGTCGAGAACCGTGTTCGTTTCCTCGATCAGGAAATGGTGATGCGGCGTCGTGTTCGTGTCGA
>JAFASC010000264.1 GCA_019244955.1 Methylobacteriaceae bacterium
ACCCCCGAGACGGTGAAAAAATATCTTGGACTTGGGGCGGAGGTCGCAGTCCAGGCCGGGGCCGGCATGAAGTCCGGCATTACCGATGCTGACTACCAGGCCGCCGGCGCAACGATTACCCCCGACGCCAATGCGACGCTCTCCGGAGCCGACATCGTGCTGCGCGTCAGGCGTCCTGGCGGCAGCGAGGTCGAGGGCGCGAAGCCCGGCGCGGCCGTCATCGCCATCATGGACCCTTACGGCAACGAAGATGCCGTGGCCGATATCGGCCGGCGCGGCGTCACGGCGTTTGCGATGGAACTCATGCCGCGCATCACCCGCGCGCAGGTGATGGACGTGCTGTCGAGCCAGGCGAATCTCGCCGGGTATCGCGCGGTGATCGACGGCGCGGCCGAATATGGCCGCGCCATTCCCATGATGATGACCGCGGCGGGCACCATTCCCGCCGCCCGTATTTTCATCATGGGGGTCGGCGTCGCCGGCCTGCAGGCGATCGCCACCGCGCGGCGGCTCGGCGCGATCGTCACCGCGACGGACGTGCGCCCTGCGACGAAGGAGCAGGTCGAGTCGCTCGGGGCGAAATTCCTGGCCGTCGAGGACGAGGAATTCAAGCAGGCGCAGACGGCGGGCGGCTACGCCAAGCAGATGTCGGCGGAATATATGGCGAAGCAGCAGGCGCTCACCGCTTCGCACATCGCCAAGCAGGACATCGTCATCACGACCGCGCTCATCCCGGGACGGCCGGCGCCGCGGCTCATCACCGCCGACATGATCCGCACGATGCGGCCCGGGTCGGTCATCGTCGATCTCGCGGTGGAGCGCGGCGGCAATGTCGAGACGGCGCGCCCGGGCGAAACGGTGGTGTCGGAAAATGGCGTGCGCATTCTCGGACAGCTGAACCTGCCGGGCCGCCTGCCGGCGAGTGCATCGGCGCTGTACGCGAAAAACCTGCTCGCGTTTGTCGAGACGCTGATCGACAAAGACACGAAATCGCTAGCGATCAAATGGGATGACGAGCTCGTCAAAGCCACCGCACTCACGCGTGAGGGTCAGCTCATCAATCCGATCTTTCAAAAGCAGGCCGCCTGACGCGCGCCGCTTTTTTCGTTCCGGGGAGTCGTCATGGCGGCCGAAGACATCCAAATCCTTCACGATCGTGCGCAAGCGGCGGCTGCCGCGGCACGGCAGGCGGCAGACGCCGCGCAGGCCTATGCCGATCAGATTGCGACCGCCGGCGGCGCGGCGGCACATGCCGCGACCGGCGGCGCGATCGATCCCTTCGTGTTCCGGCTGGCGCTTTTCGTGCTGGCGATCTTTGTCGGTTATTATGTCGTCTGGTCGGTGACTCCGGCGCTGCACACGCCCCTCATGTCGGTCACGAACGCGATCTCTTCGGTGATCGTCGTCGGCGCGCTGTTGTCGGTTGGGGTCGAGGCTTCGCGCATCGGCGATGATGGGCCTTTATGGGCGCGCATCTTCGGTTTCATCGCGCTGATCCTCGCCTCGGTGAATATATTCGGCGGCTTCCTCGTCACGCAACGCATGCTCGGCATGTATAAGAAGAAGGGCTGACGCGATGAGCGCAAATCTCGCCGCCCTCCTCTATCTCGTCGCCGGCATCCTCTTTATCCTGGCGCTGCGTGGCCTGTCGTCACCGGCCTCGTCGCGGCAGGGCAATCTCTTCGGCATGGTCGGCATGGCGATCGCCATCGTGACCACGCTCGCCTATAGCCCGCCGGTCGGCCTCTCCGCCTGGATACTTGTGATCATCGGAATGGGGATCGGCGGTACGTTCGGCGCGGTCTTGGCGCGTCGGATTGTCATGACCAAGATGCCGCAGCTTGTGGCCTTCTTCCACTCGCTGGTCGGCCTCGCGGCAGTGCTCGTCGCTGCCGGCGCGCTTTATGCGCCGCAGGCCTTCGGCATTGGCGTGCCCGGCGACATTCACGGCGCGAGTCTCGTCGAAATGTCGATCGGTGCGGCAATCGGCGCGGTGACGTTCACCGGCTCGGTGATCGCCTTCCTGAAACTCGATGCGCGGATGTCGGGCGCGCCGATCCTCCTGCCGCAGCGGCATGCGCTGAATATCGGCCTCGGCGTCCTGCTCCTGGTGCTGATCGTCATTTTCGTGCGCACCGAGAGCCACTTCGTCTTCCTGTTGATCGCGCTCGTCTCGTTCGTGCTCGGGGTGACGCTGATCATCCCGATCGGCGGCGCCGACATGCCGGTCGTCGTGTCGATGCTCAACTCTTATTCGGGATGGGCGGCTGCCGGGATCGGGTTCACGTTAGGTAATCTCGCGCTGATCATTACCGGCGCTCTCGTCGGCTCGTCCGGCGCGATCCTCTCCTACATCATGTGCAAGGGGATGAACCGCTCGTTCATCTCGGTCATCCTCGGCGGTTTCGGTGGCGAGACGGCGGGTCCCGCCGGCGCGGTGGAAACGCGGCCGGTGAAGCAGGGCTCGGCCGAGGACGCCGCCTTCATCATGAAGAACGCGGGAAAGGTGATCATCGTGCCCGGCTACGGCATGGCCGTCGCGCAGGCGCAGCACGCCCTTCGCGAGATGGCGGACATCCTCAAGAAGGATGGTGTCGAGGTGAAATACGCGATCCACCCCGTCGCCGGCCGCATGCCCGGCCACATGAACGTGCTGCTCGCTGAAGCCAACGTGCCGTACGACGAGGTCTTCGAGCTCGAGGACATCAATTCGGAATTCGGCCAGGCCGACGTCGCCTTTGTCATCGGCGCAAACGACGTGACGAACCCCGCCGCCAAGACTGATCCGAAATCGCCGATCTACGGCATGCCGATTCTCGACGTGGAAAAGGCGAAGACCGTGCTGTTCATCAAGCGGGGCATGGGGTCCGGTTATGCGGGCGTCGAGAACGAGCTGTTCTTCCGCGACAACACGATGATGCTGTTCGGCGACGCCAAGAAGATGACGGAAAGCATCGTCAAGGCGCTGGCGCATTAGTTTGGGGGTAAACGCCCAACTCAGCACGCGCATCGGAGGGGATACGCGCCTCGTGCTTCTGGACGGCTAGATGTCTATCTGAACCGTCGAGGCCGCTGATCGGATCAGCATCATCGCTTTGGAGGCGTCATGCCCATCGGGTTCAAGATATCCAAACAGAAGCGAAAGGTGACGCGGGACGTAGTCGCGCAATTTCGAGGCTTACCCCT
>JAFASC010000326.1 GCA_019244955.1 Methylobacteriaceae bacterium
GATCGACAAAGCGTAGTCGGTCATTTGATCGACGATAACGAGCGTCATGCCTTCATCGCGCAGCTCAGCGAGCGCACCGAATAGTTCCGCCGCAATCGTGGGCGCCAACCCAAGCGACGGCTCGTCGAGGAGCAGGACGCTTGGACGGGAAAGCAGCCCGCGCCCAAGCGCGAGCATCTGCTGTTCGCCCCCGGAGAGCAGCGCGGCGGGTGTGCGGAGACGCGGGCGCAGGCGCGGAAAACGCTGCAGCACCGTTTCGATCTCGTCTGGTAGAAAATCGCCGCGGCGGCTCGCGCCGAGCCGCAGGTTTTCCTCGACGCTCAGAGCTGGAAAGACCTGGCGTCCTTCCGGGACGAGCGTCAGCCCGAGCTTAGCGACGCGATGTGCCGACAATTGCGATAGATCAGACCCCGCAAATTCAATGCTTCCGGAAATCGGACGAAGCAGGCCGCTCAGAGCTTTCATCAAGGTGGATTTGCCAGCCCCGTTCGGACCAAGCACCGCAATCGTCTCGCCTTCGCGAACGCTCATCGAGATGTCGTTGAGCACGTTAAGGCCACCATAACCGGCGGACAGATTCTTGATTGCGAGAACCGTCGCGCCTGCTTGCCGCTCGGCACTCGTGCGCGCTGGCGGCGCCGAGGCGCCGAGATAGGCGGCTTTGACCGCGGGATTGGCACGGATCGCAGCCGGGTTGCCGCACGCGATGCAACGGCCGGCATCGAGGACGACGATCTCGTCCGACACGGACATGACCAGCGCCATGTCATGTTCGACGAGCACGATCGCGAGTCCGGCGCGCGCCAGGCGCTGGAGAACCTTGTCGAGGCGCTCGGTGTCGGAATGATCGAGGCCCGCGGCGGGCTCATCGAGCAAGAGAATAGAGGGGCGCGTGGCGAGCGCGCGGGCAATCTCGAGCAGGCGGCGGTCGACATGCGGCAGCGACTCGCTGGCAATACTATCGGAACCTTCGTAGCCGACCAGCGCGAGCAGCGCGCGCGCGAGCTCCGGTTTCACTTCGCCGAACCAGCGGCCGCGGAAAAGTCCGAGCCGCACGTTGTCGAGCACGCTCAGGCCGGTGAAGGGCTGCGCGGTCTGAAAAGTCCGCGCCAATCCCGCGCGCGCGATCTGATGCGCCGGTAAGCCGGTCACATCGGCATCACAGACGTGCACTGTTCCGGCGTCGCCACGCTGAAACCCGCTGACGAGGTTGATCAGCGTCGTCTTCCCGGCGCCATTCGGTCCGATAAGGCTGGTAATGCGAGCGGGAGGTGCGTCGAGATCGACCCCGCCAACCGCCACAACACCGCCGAAGGCGACGCGGAGATGGCGGGCCTGCAATCCGCCGCGCCGCTGCGCCAGGAACGCGAGCGCCGGTGACGGGTCGATCTTGCGGAGAGAGGATGAATCGGCCTTACGAAAGACCTCGAACAGACCCACTACTCCTCCCGGTGCGAGCCAAAGCACGAGGAGGAGAGCCGCGCCAAAAACCACCAGACGATATTCAGCGAGGCCGGCGAGTAGCTCCGGCAACAGCCCAACGATCGCCGAGCCGATAACGGGGCCCCATGTCCGCCCGGCGCCGCCGACCACGACGCCAAGCAGGAGCAGGATCGATTGCGAGAAGGGAAAGGAACTCGGCGCAATGAATCCGGTCAGGGCCGCCTGCAAGCCTCCCGCGAGCCCGGCAGCAGCGGCAGCGAGAACGAAAGCGGCCGTGCGCACCGGCAGCGGTCCGATCCCGATCCCGCGCGCCGCAGACGGCGCCGAGGCAACGGCGCGGATGGCAAGACCGAGCGGACTGCGCGCAAGCAGGTAAAAACCGGCGACGCCGAGCGCGGCGAACATGCAGGTCAACATTGCAATCCCGTTCGTTGGGAAGGGAGCCGGGATAGCAGATATGCCGCTCGAGCCGCCGGTCAGGTCGGCCCATTCGATTGAAACGGACTCGACGATGAAGCCGAATGCGATCGTCACCATGGCAAGATAGGGGCCGGTGAGGCGAAGTGCGGGTACCGACAAGATCGCAGAGATCGCGGCAACGATGATGATAGTGAGCGGCAACGCCCCCCAAAAATTCAGTCCGGCTTTGGTCGTCAGAATGGCCACGCCGTATGCGCCGAGCGCCAGAAAGCCGGCCTGTCCGAGCGAGACCTCGCCGACCAGTCCGTAAAGGATGTTGAGGCCGATCCCAACGAGAGCGGTGACCGCCATAAGTCCGAGGAGGAAAGCATAATAGCCCGGTGCGAACCCGCAGATGCAGCCGGCCACAACGAGCAAAACGATGAGGACGATCGCGATGGGCCTCATACGCGCGCGAGGGTCTTGCCGCGGAAAATGCCGGAGGGGGCGAGCGCCAGGGCTGCAATCACGACGGCGAAGGTGACGATCTGCGTGCTGCTCGAGCCAAGCCATGTGGTGGCGAACGCCTCGACAAGCCCATACGCCAAGCCGGCGACCACGACGCCCCACGGATTGGTGAGGCCGCCGAGGATCGCGACGGCAAATGCCTTGATTCCGAATAGCGTGCCCATGTCGTAGGCGACATTGAAAAGCGGGGCGACGAGAATGCCGCCAATACCGGCAAGCAGCGCTGCCGCGGCGAAAGTCCACGCAATCAAGCGCGTGACATCGATGCTCATAAGACGCGCGGCGTCGGCATTGCCCACTGCCGCCCGCAGTCTCAGCCCCAGCGAGGTGCGGCGCATCCCTAGGTGGACGAGAGACGCAACCCCCAATGCAACGATCGGAATCACAATCTGGAGCGGGAAGACGCCCGCGTTGCCGATCACCCACGGCTCATCGGCGAGGCTCGATGGCAAAGCGCGCGGCTCCTTGCCGAACAAAGCCATCACCGAATTGTCAAGGACCATGCCGAGCGCTACCGTCGCCATGAGCCACGCGTTCGAGCCGCGCGCGACGAACGGGCGCACGGCAATACGCTCGACGACAAGGCCCCAAAGCGCACAGCCGATGAGCGCGATCAGAGCCGCGAGGACGAACGGCCAGTGCAGCCCGATGTACAGCGCGTGGCAGAGCACGGCACCGAGCATCACCGACGAGCCCTGCGCGAAGTTCACCGTTCCCGAGACGGAGAATGTCAGGGTGAAACCCAGGGCGATCAGGCCGTAAATGCTGCCAAGCCCAAACCCGGAGATCAGCGCGGTAATAAGCATCCCTTAGCCGGTCACCGGCTCGATCTGCTCGCCATTATAGCGTACCATGACGTAGTCGTTTTCGTTGAGCGCGTCGTGATTGGCGTCGGTGAACGGCTTCACATAATTTTTGATGAGGCCCTTGTAATCGTCGATGCCGAGAAACCCCTCGCGCATCGCGGATCCGTCGGTGGAGCCGGCCTTCTGGATTGCGAGCGCGGTCAGCTGCATCGCGTCGTACGCATTGGCGACGCCGACCGGTGGGGCAACATCGCCCGGTCCCTTGATATCGGGATATTTCGCCATCAGCGCGGCGAGCACCTTCTTGCCGATGTCGCTTTGCTGTCCGAAGAAACTGTAGGTCTGCACGAAGTGCACTTTGCCGGCCCATGAGCCCGCCAGTTCCGGGAAACGGCCGCCGGAGATTCCCCAATGCGACACGATCGGCACGCTCCAGGCGGAGCGCTGCAACGATTTGATCACCTGCGCACCGGGCGCGGCATTGCCCACAAGGATCAGACAATCCGCGCCGGCGTTGCGCAGCCGCTGCAGCTGCGGCGTCATGTCTACGTCTTTGTCTTCGAACTTTTCGCTCCCGGCGAGCTTGATACCGGCTGCTTCGGCCGCCGCGGTCAGGCCGGAGAAGTTCGAGTCGCCCCACGCGTTGTTGACGAGGATAAGCCCCGGCGATTTCGAGCCGAAACGGCTCGTCGCGTATTTGATCAGCGCCTTGTCGACGAGGACGTCGACCGCCGAGACGCGGAAGACGTAGTTCGGGTTGGCGTTGTTGCGGGTGATGTTGGTTGCGGCCGCCCAGACGCCCATGAACGGCACTTTGGCGCTGTTGGCGAGCGGCACGATCGCGAGCGAGACCGGGCTGTCGATCCCGCCGAACAGGATCGCGCAACCCTCCTTGTCGATGAGTTCGCGCGCGGCGGTCTGGCCTTTGCCGGGGTTCGACTCGTCGTCGCGGCGCACCAGTTCGAGCATGCGGCCGCCGAGCACGCCGCCGCGATTATTGATCTCGTCGATCGCAACCGACAGCCCCCGCGTGATGCCTTCGCCCGACTTTGCCGACGCACCCGAGAGTGCCGCGACGAGGCCGATCTTGACCGGCTCCGCGGCGGACGCGAAGCGCGTACCGAGAGCGCTCACGGCGAGTCCGCCGAGAGGAAGCGACAGGATCGTGCGGCGAGTGAGATCGGACATGGGCTACCTCCAGAACTGGGGCGCCTGAAGCAAATCACGGACCTACTGCGTTGGCAAAACGCGGCAGTTGCATTCTAACCTGGGTCGCGGCGGGTCAGTCCCTCGTAGACATACCGAGCATCGCCAAGGTGAAGGTCTCGTTCACCGTGTAGGGGTCAAGCGACTTTAGATCGCCCTGGAAGGCGTGCCGGAAGGAGGCAGCTTCCGCCGGGCGAGTGAGGCCATTGCAGCAAGCAAGATACCGACTGCCAGCGCATACAGCAGTTCAGCCGGGAGGTGCCTTGTCTGTCGGATGCTCTTGATCATCCGTAAGTCGCCGCCGCGGCGATTGTTGCCGCCCTTGCGCGCAAGGGCAATAGCCCGGAGCGCCCGCCCCGACGCCGGCTTAACCTGGTCAGGCCGCAGTCCTGGGTGAGGCTTAACTCGCGTCGGCGTCAATTGGTATAAACTGCGCCGTTTCCGCGTCGAGGCGCTGCGTGCCACGGGCTGGGCCAAGAGCATGCGTCCGAACCCCTTCACCTTGACGAAACACAGGCAAAAATCAAATCATTCTCCGGTCAGCGTGCGTTCGACACACGACCAGCGCCGGGGACCCGAGGATACGGGAACTCATGCCTAATGCAATCCAGAATTTCCTCTCGGGATTCGTCAAAGAAGGAGCGCTTGAAGTCGCGCTCCCAGGTGGAAAGGTGATGCGTTTCGGCGAGCAGAATGTCGCTGATCCGCCGAGAATTGCGATGCGCGATTCAAAAGCGCAATGGGAGCTTTTGCGCAATCCCGAACTTGCGTTCGGCGAACTATACATGGACGGCCGCGTCGACATAGTGCGTGGCACGCTCGACGACGTGCTTGAGCTGGTGTCGCGGAATGCAAGGCGCCAGGATGCGCCCGCCTGGCTGCGTCTATTGTTCAAGACGAGAATTGCGTTGCGGGCGTTGCAGCAGCGCAATGATCCAAGGCGCGCCAGGCGCAATGTTGCGCATCATTACGATCTCGGAGACGAGCTCTACGCGCTCTTCCTCGACGACGACTGGCAATATTCCTGCGCTTATTTCGAGCACGATAGCCAGACTCTCGATGAAGCGCAGCTCGCAAAAAAGCGTCACATTGCCGCCAAACTCGCAATCGAGCCCGGCCACAGCGTGCTCGACATCGGCTGCGGTTGGGGCGGTCTCGGGCTCTATCTCGCCCGCGTTGCCGGGGCCGATGTCACGGGCGTGACATTATCGAAAGAGCAGCTCGAAACCGCCAACCGGCGCGCCGTCGAATCAGGCTTGCGCAATCACGCCCGTTTCGAACTGCAGGATTATCGTAACGTCCAGGGACGATTCGATCGCATCGTCTCCGTCGGCATGTTCGAACATGTGGGCGTGAACTACTACCGGCAATTCTTCGAAAAGATGGCTTCCTGCTTGAACGATGACGGTATCGCACTCCTGCATACGATCGGCCGTACCGACGGTCCGGGCGCTACGAGCCCTTGGGTGGACAAATATATTTTCCCGGGCGGTTACATACCCGGCCTCTCTGAAATCATACCACATATAGAGCGGGCCGGGCTGATGGTGATCGACATCGAGGTTCTGCGGCTGCACTACGCCAAGACGCTGCAGGTTTGGGCGGACCGTTTCCAGGCCAATCGCGAAAAGGCCAAAGCCATGTACGACGAGCGGTTTTGCCGGATGTGGGAATTCTATCTTCGCGGCGCTCGCTACGTCTTCCTCTACGAGCATCATGTGGTCTGGCAAATTCAGCTCGCCAAGGACATCTACGCCTTGCCGCGCATCACGCGCGATTATATCGCCACGCGCGAAAACGAGTTACGTCAAAGCGAGAGCTCGGCACCCGATTTGCGGCTCGCCAACGTATGAAGCTATCGCAGGCGAGCGGATGGAGCGATGAGGCGAGAGAATGCCAGTCCTCCGTAGAAGCCTGCAGGATCGCCGGACGTTGTCAATATCTGCGAGTGCGCTGGAGGGGGTGACAGCATGTCTCTGCGCACACGGCTGACGGACCGCTTTGACATAGAGCATCCGGTTCTTTCGGCGCCAATGGGATTTATCGCTGGTGGCAAGCTCGCGGCGGCGGCATCTACCGCCGGAGGGCTTGGGTTAATTGGCGGCGGATATGGTGACGAGGAGTGGTTGAGGCGTGAATTCGCGGAAGCCGGCAATGCGCGCGTGGGCTGCGGTTTCATCACGTGGTCTCTTGAGAAGAAACCGGAGCTCCTCGACCTCGTCTTGGAACGACGTCCTGCGGCAGTCATGCTGTCATTTGGCCCAGTCGCGGAGTTCGCGCCCAGGATCAAAAGTGCTGGGGTGACTCTGATTTGCCAGGTGCAGTCGCTCGCCCATGCCCATGAAGCAGTGGAGGCGGGAGCTGACGTAATCGTCGCGCAGGGTGGGGAAGCAGGGGGTCATGGCGGCGATCGGGCAACACTGACGCTCACTCCAGAGATCGCCGACTACTTGGGCCGTGCCGAACCAGATACGCTCCTGGTCGCTGCCGGAGGTATTGCGGACGGCCGAGGATTGGCCGCCGCGTTGATGCTTGGGGCTGATGGCGTTCTAATCGGGTCGCGGCTCATGGCGAGTGCCGAGGCTTTGACCCCGCGGGGGTTCCTCCATGCAATTCTCGCTGCTGACGGCGACGAGACGGTCAAAACCACCGTCATTGACGTAGTGAGGAATTACGACTGGCCTGCGCCATTTACTGGGCGCGCGTTGCGAACGCAGTTCGTGCGTGAATGGCATGGGCGCGAGGCCATGTTGGGCGAACCGACGACGAATGCCGCTGAAAGAGAGCGTTTTTGGGACGCTTTCAATGCCGGCCAAGCCGAGCATACCGGAGTTTTTGTCGGCGAAGCGGTTGGTCTAATCCGCGACACGCCTTCAGCTAGAGATGTAATTGAGCGAATGGTCCGGGATGCCGAACAGCTGCTTTCGGCCGCCGGGAGCTTCGTCCACAGGTAGTCGCTCGAATGAGCTCTTTGTACCGAAGCCTACATCCACATTCAGATCAGGTCAGGCAGGCCATCGCCTAAATTCGAAATCAAAAAGAGAACAAAACGGCAAACCGACGCGCGAGTTTGGGAGCCTTGCATTTAAAGCAGGTGAAGCATGAACTTGGACAAGAATTGGCGCTCCCTAGGGGACTCGAACCCCTGTTTTCGCCGTGAGAGGGCGACGTCCTAGACCGCTAGACGAAGGGAGCAGCGTTTTTGGCCGGGCCTCTATAGGCGCGCGGACGTGGCCCGGCAAGTCGTCCGACTTTTGCGTTTCTCCTGAAACTCTCCATATTGCAAAGCAAGCGCGGCTCGCATGGCCGCCAGGGAAGCGGACCAGCTATGTCTTTGAGCCTCACCGAGAATCGCGGCCACGCCTTCCGCGCGCCGGCGCCTAAACCCCGGGAAGTGCCGCTCGGTCCGATTGGGCTCATCATGGCGCTCCGGAAAAATCCGGTCGAGACCTGGACGCGGGCGCATTTTGAAAAGCCGATCCTTGTCGGGCGCCGCGTGCTCGGCGAAATGGCCGTCGTGAGCGAGCCGGCGGCGATCCGGCGCGTGCTTCTCGACAATGTCGCGAATTATCGCAAGGACGATCTGCAACGCCGTGTGCTCTCACCCGGTCTCGGCAATGGCCTGCTCACCGCCGAAGGGAAGCAATGGCGCGCGCAACGGCGCACCGTTGCGCCGATGTTTACGCCGCGCACCGTGCTTTCCTTTGCGCCGCACATGGCGGAGGCCTCGCGCCTGGCTGTGCAGCGTCTACAGCGCCGCCGGGCCGGGCAAATCGTTGACGTCTCCGATGAAATGGCGCGCGTCACGCTGGAGATTCTCGAACGCACGATCT
>JAFASC010000336.1 GCA_019244955.1 Methylobacteriaceae bacterium
GCGGAAACAGCCAGGCGGCGCCTTCGTCCGGCAGAGGCCCGACCTTGGTGCTAGTGTCGCCGAGCCGCGCCGACTCGGCAGCGAAACGGAAGTCGCAGGCGAGCGCCAGCGCCAGCCCGCCGGCCACCGCATAGCCGCGGATCATCGCGATCACAGGCTTGTCGAGCTGAGCCAATGCGAGCACCACCGCCTGCATGCCGTCGCGCATTTCGCGCCCGCGCCCCATCGCCGCCGCGGCCACCGCACGGCGATGCGCCTCATCTGAGCCCGAAATATCGCCGCCGGTGCAGAAGGCGCGATTGCCCGTGCCGGTGAGGATCAGCACCAGCAGATCATCGTCATCGCGGAAGGCGGCAAGCGCGCTCTGCAATTCGCCGCACATCGCGAACGTGTAAGCGTTCATCGCTTGCGGCCGGTTCAAAGTGATGCGCGCGACGCGCGGGCGGGGCATATCGCAGACCAGCGTCTCGAAGCGCAAATCCTGAAACATCTCGCCCTCCCAATGGCCGCAGGCAGACGATAAGCTTATGCCAGCCATGAGGAGCGCACGATGGCTTATGAGCAGATTCTGTACCGCGTCGAGGAGAGGGTGGCTGTCGTCACCTTGAACCGACCTGATCGCCTGAACGCCTGGACGCCGGTGATGCACAATGAGGTCAAGACGGCGATGCGCGCCGCGAGCGACCACCCTGAGGTGCGCGTCATCGTGCTGACCGGCGCAGGTCGCGGCTTTTGCGCCGGCGCCGATATGAGCGCGCTGCAAGGCATTCAGTCAGGCCAGCGACGCGAGCCTGCCCCGGAGGAGCCGTTCGGCAGGCAGGCTCATCCAAGCTTCCAGCGCACATATTCGTATTTCCCCGCCGTGCCGAAGCCAATCATGGCCGCGGTCAACGGACCCTGCGCCGGGCTCGGAATGGTCATCGCGCTTTATGCCGATATGCGCTTTGCCTCGGAGAATGCGGTGTTCATGACGGCGTTCTCGCGTCGCGGGCTCATCGCCGAGCATGGCATGAGCTGGCTGCTTCCGCGGCTCGTCGGTCTTGCGAATGCCGCCGACCTCCTGTTTTCGGCGCGCCGGGTCGCGGCCGCGGAAGCCAAGGAGATTGGGCTCGTCAATCGCGTGCTCGGCGCGGAAACATTCGAGACGGACGTTCTTGCCTACGCCAAAATGTTGGCAAACGAAGTTTCGCCGCGCTCCTTGCGCGAGATGAAGCGCGAAATCTGGAACGCGCAATTCCAGACGCTGGGCGAGGCGATCGAAGCCGCCGACAAGGACATGGCGGCAAGCTTCGTGTCGGAGGACTTCAAAGAGGGCGTCGCGCATTTTGTCGAGAAGCGCCCGCCGACCTTTACGGGGAAGTGAGGGTACGCAGCCGAAAATAGGCGCGCGGGCCTTAGATGCAGCCAGAACTGTCAGAAACGCAGAGCCGGTATGTTCACGCGCCGACCAACTCGGTGATGTGTGATAGCGCACATCAAGGCTGACAAGACCGGTGCATGTCGAGAGATTGCAATTGGCGCGAATGCCAACGATTCCCGTTTTCACATTAGTTAAATCACGACGACGTGTCGTAATTGCCCCTGCACATTGTCAAAAACGCCATCTATTTTCCAGCGCTCGAAAGCGGCACGTTCGCGCTGACCGCGACACGAGACGGAGTTAAATCAATGAAGCGCTATGTGATCGAACGCGATCTGCCTGCCGTCGGGACCCTGGACCGCGAGCAGCTCAAAGGTGCGGCGGTGACATCGAACGCCGCGCTTGCGCAGCTCTCCGGCAAGGTACAATGGCTGCAGTCCTTCGTCGCGGAGGACAAGACCTTCTGCATTTATCTCGCCGACAGCGAGGCTTCGGTCCAGGAACACGCACGTTTGAGCGGCTTTCCCGCGAGCAAGGTTACGGAAGTAAGGAGCGTCATCGATCCGATGACTGCAATGAGCTGATTTGAGCGGCGCGCTTTTCGAGTCGTGGCGCTGACTCTGCCCGCGGCTCGCGGGCGCGCTTGGGAGACAGCGTACATGGCAACAAAGATCACGTCGATCGATCAGGCGAGACTCGCCGCAGGGCCCCGTTCATCAGCGGCGGGCCGTGATGTGGTGCTCGACGTTACGGTCGTTCTGCTCGAGGGCGGCTATGCGTCGACTGCAGTCGGTCCTATAGAGGTCTTTCACTCCGCGGGCGTGCTGTGGAATTGGCTGCAAGGGGACCTTTCGCGGCCGCGATTCCGGGTGCGGGTCGCATCCATAAATGGCGCGCCCGTGACAAGCGTTTGCTCGCTTGGACTCGTCCCAGAATTTGCCATCGCCGATATCGAGCACAGCGACGTCGTCATTCTGCCGGCGTCCGGCTGGGACGTGCAGGATCAAATTGCCAATGGCACGCAGCTGTTGCCATGGTTGCGCAAAATGCATTCCAAAGGAGCGCATATCGCGGGTGTCTGTGCGGGTGTTGCTTTCCTCGCTGAATCCGGGTTGCTCGATGGCCGGCAGGCGACAACGCATTGGGCGTTGGCCGAGAAATTTCGAGCCCGCTATCCCGAGGTTTTGTGGCGGCCCGAAAAATTCGTCACGGAAGATGGCGGGGTGCTCTGCAGCGGCGGTGTATATGCCTCAATCGATCTCAGTCTGTATCTCGTCGAGAAATTCTGTGGTCACGCAATCGCGCTCGAATGCGCGAAGTCGCTGCTGATCAGCATGCCGCGGAACAGCCAGTCCGGATACTCGCTCTTACCCATGGCACACCCGCATTGCGACGAGAAGGTTAGAGAGAGCGAAGAATACCTACAGGAGAATTTCAGCCGAGATGTTTCGATCGATGTCCTTGCCAAACGCCTGGGGATGAGCACCCGTAATTTCATCCGGCGCTTCAAGGCTGCGACGGGCCATTTACCGGGCGCTTATACGCAAATGTTACGTATCTCGGCGGCCAAGGAACTGCTGGAGCACGGCGCCACCTCCATTCAGGCGGTTGCCTCGAACGTCGGTTATGAGGACATCGCGTTCTTCCGCGCTTTGTTCAAGCGCCATACCAGCATGACGCCGGGCGAATACCGCGCCCGCTTTGCACAAATGACATTTGGACGCGGTCAATTGGTTTCCGGAGCATCCGCACTCAGCGCCTGAAAACGGAGTGATTGCATCCAACAAACGAAGAGAGGGAGCGGACAGGGGGTGAGCTAGACAGAATTAAGGTGGCGAAAATGACGTTGCTGGCTGCAGACGATCACGAGCCGCTATTCGGCGCGGGATTTGTCGACGAGACGATCGTAGATCCCTCCTCTGCGCGCGCCGGTTCGCGCGACAGCAGGCGCGGCGAGCGGGATGCCCTCGTTTCCGCCGCCGTCGAACGCCGCCTCGCCGCCATTCTCGCTGCCGATGTCGCAGGTTACAGCCGCCTCGTCGGTGCGGACGAGCACGGCACGCTTCTGCAGTGGCATGCGCATTGGGACGAACTCATTGCGCCGACGATTGCGATGCATTCCGGTCGGGTTGTGCGCATCACCGGCGACGGGATTCTGGGGGAGTTCGCCAGCATCGTGAACGCGATGCGCTGCGCCCTTTCGATCCAACGCGGCATGGCGGAGCGCAACGCTGTTATAGCCGTGGAGCGGCGGATCGAATTCCGCATGGGCCTCAATTTCGGGGACCTCATCGTCCATCGCGGCGACATATGGGGCGAAGGCGTCAATGTCGCGGCCCGCCTCGAGGCCTTAGCAGAGCCCGGCGGCATCTGCGTCTCCGAGCGCGTGCGTAACGATGTTCGCGGCAAGCTCGATGTCGCCTTCGACGGATTGGGCGAGCAACGGCTCAAGAACATCTCGCATCCGGTGCGCGTGTACCGCGCGCGATTAAGTGTCGGCGAGAGCAGGGCCCTCATGGGCGCACGCCTGCCGGCCGGTGTCGCCGTCGCGCTCGTACGCTCACGCCGGCGCACTCTGCTTTACAGCGCTGCGGCAATCGCCGTTACCTCCTGCATCGCCTTTGGCGCGGGATGGGTTGCGCCCGCGCGTATGCCCGTGCCGGCGCCGAGCGTGCTGGTTACAAGCAGCGCGGCCCCCCACTCCGCATCGCCGCGACGAGAGGCCTCGCTGCTCTCAATCGCGGTTCTGCCGTTCTTAAATGTCAGCGGCGACCCGACGCAGGACTATGTCGCCGAGGGCATCACCGATAGTCTGACTGGCGATCTTTCGCGCGCGCTGCCGGGCAGCTTCATCCTTTCACGGGGCACGGCATTGTCCTACAAGGGCCGCGCTGCCGACGCGCGACAGATCGGCCGCGAGCTCGCCGTGCGTTATCTCCTCGCCGGCAGCATTCTCGCCGAAGGCAAACGGATGCGGGTGAACGCCCAGCTTGTCGAGACGATGAACGGCAACCAAATTTGGAGCGAGCGCTTCGATGCTGAACGCGTCAGCATTCTGCAGGTCGAGGACGAAATCGTCACGCGACTGTCGCGCGCGATCGCGCTCAAGGTGATCGACTTCGAGGCCGATCGCCGCACGCGGGAAGACATAGCCGGCACTAACGCCGCCGACCTGGTCCTGCGCGGCGCCGCGGCGCTGAACCGGCCCTCGTCACAACAATCAATGATCCAGGCGCGCACGCTGTTCAATGATGCCCTCGTGATTGAGCCGAACAATGCCGACGCGCTGGCGGGCCTCGGGACCACCCTCGTGTTCGAATTCGTCAACGGGTATTACGAGAGCGGCGGCGAGGACCGATTGCGCAGGGCGGCCGATTTGCTCGAGCGCGCACTGACTCTGGCGCCGCACCACTTGAGCGGGCTGAAGGCAAGCGCCGCGTTGGCGCGCGCGCAAGGCAGGTTCGAGGACGCCATCGCGGTCGCCAACGGCGTATTGAGCGAAAATCCCGGCGAGCCCTGGGCGTACAAGGAGCTCGGCCTATCCAGCATGTATCTCGGCAGGCTCGATGAGGCGCTCGACTGGTTCGCCAAGGCCGAGCGCATCGGGCCGCGCGATCCCGCTCGCTGGACGTGGCTCGATGGGCGCGGCCAGACCCTGATCCTGCTCGGTCGCGACGAGGAGGCGGTGCGCTCGCTCGTCTCGGCGAGCGAAGCCAATCCGCGCAGCGCCGGCACGCAGGCGCTGCTCGCCGCGGCCTACGCGCTGGCCGGCCGGCTGGAGAACGCGCAATCGGCAATGGCGACTTACCTCGCCGTGCACCCGGACGCACGCGCCTCGAGGTTTCGGCAGAACGCGCCCGTGCCGCTCGCCAGGACGGCGCGCGAATATCAGGCAAGGCGCGAGCATCTGCTCGAGGGCTTGCGCAAGGCCGGCATGCCCGCTTGAAGTATCCGTCAACCGGCAGAGGAAGAAGCGGCATGACGACACTCGATCCTGACAACCAGCGCGTCCTCGATCTGATCAAGGCCTCCGGCCGCCCGCCGGTCGCGAGCCTGGCGCCGCCCGAGGCGCGGGAAGTGTACCGCGCCGGCCGGCGCTTCTTTCAGCCGGATCTGCCTGACATGGCGGAGGTCCGCGATCTGGTGGCGCCCGGTCCTGCCGGCGACATTCCGCTGCGGCTTTATCGCGGGATCGGCACCGATGCCGCGCAGATGCTCCCGGTGCTCGTCTTCTATCATGGCGGCGGCTATGTCATCGGCGATCTCGATACGCACGACTACGTCTGCCGCAAGCTCGCCAATGTCGCACGCTGCGCCGTGATCGCCGTCGATTACCGTTTGGCTCCCGAGCACAAGTTTCCCGCCGCCGTCCAGGATGCCGCTGCGGCGTTGCGCTTTATCGTCACGCAAGCCGCCCATCTCGGCGTCGATGCGACGCGCGTCGCGGTCGGCGGCGACAGCGCCGGCGGCAATCTCTCCGCCAACATGGCGCATTTTGCCCGCGACGGCGACGAGCCGAAAATCATCTTCCAGATGCTGCTTTATCCGGGCACCGACATGAGCATGTCGCAGAATTCCTACAAGAATCGCGACTGGAGGCAGTACCCCCTGTCGATCGAGGCGATCAAATATTTTTTAACCCATTATCTCAACGACAAGGATTACACGGACCCTCGCGCCGCGCCGCTTATGGCTAAAAACTTCAAAGGTCTGGCCGACGCGTTCGTGCTCACTGCCGGCTACGATCCGCTGGCGGATGAGGGCTACGAGTATGCGAAAAAACTCGAGGCGAACGGCGTGCGCGTCACCTTCGTGTATATGTCCGACCAGATGCATGGCTTCCTGACCCTGGGCAAGATCGTGCGCGCCGCCGATGTCGCGCTCGAAATGGCCGGCGCAGCTTTAGCCCACGCTTTTTTCAGAAGTACATGACGGGACGGCCGATCGGGCGCGCTCCCGAGCGGCCCAGGCTTTGCCTTGCGGTCGCCACGCCGGCTGACTATAGGGGCACCCAAGGCCGCTTGGCAGGGAGCCCGGGACCGCCGATATCGAGATCAAGGAGGGGCTCGCCTCTCCCCCGCACGGGAAGTTTTCGTTCATGCGCGCCGTTCTCGGCGGAGGACCACGCCTTCTTCTGCGCCGGCTCCGCGAGGTCATGGCCGAGCCGGTCAGCGCGCAGGCCCGCCTCGACAAAATCGTCGTCCTCATCGCCTCGAACATGGTCGCCGAGGTCTGCTCGGTCTATGTGCTGCGCGCCGACGCCACGCTCGAGCTGTTCGCGACCGAGGGCCTGAACCGCGAGGCGGTGCACCAAACCACCATGCGCTCCGGCGAGGGTCTCGTCGGCCTGATCGCCCAGCGCGCCGAGCCGCTGGCGCTGTCTGAGGCGCAGGCGCATCCCGCCTTCTCCTACAAGCCGGAGACCGGCGAGGAAATCTACCACTCGTTTCTGGGCGTGCCGATCTTGCGCGGCGGCAACACGCTCGGCGTCCTCGTCGTCCAGAACCGCGCCCGCCGCACCTACTCGGAGGAGGAGGTGGAGGCGCTGCAAGTGACCTCGATGCTGCTCGCCGAGATGATCGCCTCGGGCGAGTTGCAATCGATCGTGCGGGCCGGCGCCGACATCGCGCTCCATCGGCCGATCGCCCTCTCGGGTTCGGCGATCAGCGACGGGATCGGCTTGGGCCACGTGGTGCTGCACGAGCCCCGGGTGATCGTGAAGCGGATCGTCGCGGAGGACGTGAATAGCGAGTTGCGCCGCCTCGAAGCCGCGATCGAGGAAATGCGCGCTAACTTGAACCAGTTGATCGATGAAGGCGACGTGACTGGCGCCGGAGAACACCGGGACGTGCTCGAAGCCGTGCGGATGGTCGCCAATGATCGCGGTTGGATGCGACGATTGCGGGAGGCCATCGCCACCGGGCTGACGGCGGAGGCCGCTGTCGAGAGCGTGCAGAACGACGCGCGCGCCAGACTGCAGCGCCAAACCGATCCTTATATACGCGACCGCCTGCACGATCTGGATGATCTGGCGAATCGGCTCTTGCACCGTTTGACCGGCCAGAGTTTTGTCGTCGACCGGGCGTCGATGCCCGACAACGCCATCCTGGTGGCGCGCACGATGGGACCTGCGGTGCTGCTCGAATATGAGCGGGCGCGCCTGCGCGGTCTCGTGCTCGAAGAGGGTGGCCCTACAAGCCACGTCGCAATCGTCGCCCGCGCGCTCGGCGTCCCCGCCGTCGGCGAGGTCCCGAATATCACCGATCTCGTCGAGACGGGCGACGCCATCATCGTCGACGGTACGTCCGGCGACGTGCGGGTCCGGCCGCAGACCGATGTTGAGAGCGCCTATGCCGAAAAGGCACGCCTACGGGCGCGGCGTCAGGAGCAGTACCAGAAGCTGCGCGACCTGCCGGCGGTAACGAAGGACGGCATCGAGATCAAGCTGCACATGAATGCCGGCCTGCTTGTCGATCTGCCTCATGTCGAGGAGACCGGCGCCGCCTCAATCGGCCTCTTCCGCACGGAACTGCAATTCATGCTCGCTGCGCAGTTCCCGCGCATGCGCGAGCAGTTCGACCTTTATCGGCGGGTGCTTGAGGCAGTACCCGACAGACCGGTTACCTTCCGGACTCTCGACATCGGGTCGGACAAGGTGCTCCCCTATATGACAAAGCTGGAGGAAGAGAACCCTGCGCTCGGCTGGCGGGCGATCCGCATCGGGCTTGACCGCCCGGCGCTGCTGCGGCTGCAATTGCGCGCGCTTTTGCGCGCCGCCGCGGGCCGCGATTTGCGCATCATGTTTCCGATGGTCGCGACATGCGCGGAATTCGATGCAGCAAAGCAGATCGCCGCGCGCGAAATAACTTACCTCAAGAAGCACGGCTATGCGACGCCGAACGCATTGGAACTCGGCGTGATGATCGAAGTGCCGTCGCTGCTATTCGAGCTCGACGCGATCTGCACGAAGGCAGACTTTTTGTCGGTCGGTTCGAACGATCTGACGCAATATCTCTTCGCCGCCGATCGCGACAACAAACGCGTTGCCGATCGCTTCGACGTGCTCTCGGCCCCGGCGCTGCGCGCGCTGGCGACGATCGCCGGCGCCGGCCATGCGGCGGGAAAGCCCGTCACTCTGTGTGGCGAGATGGGCGGCAAGCCGCTGGAGGCGTTGGCGCTCGTGGCGATCGGCTACCGCTCGCTGTCCATGTCTCCGGCTTCCATCGGGCCGGTGAAAGCAACGCTGATCGCCGCCGATCTCGCCGAGACTGAGGCTTTCCTGACGTCGCTCATCGGCGCGCATGACGGCGCCCATTCGCTGCGCGAGCATTTGCGCGAGCACGCCGAGAGAAGCGGGATACCGGTTTAGCCTCGTCTTGACTGTTAAGTTTTAGTGCGCCCTCGCGACACAGAAATCCACCGTCTCCAACAGCGCGCGCTTCCAGTCGGATGCCGGAAACAGTTCCAACGCGTCCCGTGCGATGGCACCATAATGGCGCGCGCGCTCGACGGTGTCCTCGAGCGCACGGTGTTTGCGCAGCAAGCCGATCGCCGTTTCGAGGTCGCCGTCCGCGCAGGTTCCCTCTTCGAGCGTACGCCGCCAGAAGGCGCGTTCGCTTTCCGAGCCGCGGCGGAACGACAGCACTACCGGCAGCGTGATCTTTCCCTCGCGGAAATCGTCGCCGACATTCTTGCCGAGCCGGGCCGATGCGCCGCCATAATCAAGAGCATCGTCGATCAATTGGAATGCGATGCCTAGATTCATGCCGTAACTGCGGCAGGCCGCTTCATCGGCTTTCGATCGCCCGGCAAGCACGGGACCGACTTCGCAAGCTGCTGCAAACAGCGCCGCGGTCTTGGCACGGATCACATCGAGATAATCGTCCTCGGTGGTCTGCGTGTCTTTTGCCGCGGATAGTTGCATCACCTCGCCCTCAGCGATCACGGCTGCGGCAGAGGATAGGATATCGAGGCAGGCTAGCGAGCCGACTTCGACCATCATCTTGAACGCCTGGCCAAGCAGGAAATCCCCGACCAGCACGCTCGCTTCGTTGCCCCACAGCATGCGGGCGGCGAGTTTGCCGCGCCGCATGTGGCTGTCATCAACCACGTCGTCATGCAAAAGAGTGGCGGTGTGCATGAACTCGACTGCGGATGCGAGCTTCACGTGACCATCGCCGGGATAACCGCACAGACCCGCCGTCGCCAACGTCAGCATTGGCCGCAGCCGTTTGCCGCCGGAGGAAATCAGATGATTAGCCACTTCCGGAATTAGCGCGACGTCAGAGCCGGTGCGCTGCAGGATGGTCCGGTTCACCCGCTCCATATCTTCGGCGACCAGCGCTACCAGCGATGCGATACTGGGCTCCTGGACCTTCTCTTCGAGAGCAATGACGACACCCACGTCAACTCCTCCGCGCCCAAGGCACGCTCAATACGCGCCGACGAACCGCCGCGCGAAAAATCGCGGGCGTGAGGTCAACCGCGATGTTAAGCGAAGCCGGAAAACTCGGGCCTATCTGGGTCGAGTGGCTGGGCGAGTCAATGATCGACGGTGTCGCACGCGCAAACTGCTTCGCGGCGGAACGCCCTCAGGCAGGCAGAGGCCGCTGCAAGAAATGCCGCCAACTCGTTGCAGAAAACTACTCGCCCTCAAACTTGAAGGACAGTTTCATCTTCACGCGGTAGAGCTCAACTTTGCCGTCCTTGATCTGAATGTCCTGTTCCATCACCTCAGCGACACGAAGATCGCGCAATGTCGACGCCGCGCGTTCAACAGCCGCCTTGCCGGCTTTGTCCCACGACTCGGTGCTCGTTCCGATGATCTCGATGATCTTGTACACGCTTTCGGCCATACCACGGTCCTCCCCTAACGTGCTTTGAAAACTCGCACGAGCCAAAGAAAGTATTGAAAGCTCAAGCGCGGCGCAGTGTTGCACCAAGCCCGATCGCCCGCAACAAGAACCTGTCGTCGGCTGAGCTTCACTTTTCGCTTGGAGGCGCATCCGCGGCTCCGCGCGGATCACGGGGCATGTGAGCAACGACACAAGTACTTGGCGACGGAACCTTTACTATGCCCTCTTGCGTCTCAGGGACGCAGCCGAGGCGGCCTCCGGCGCGAGTGTTCCGGCGGCGAGGCGAACCGCGGGCGGCCGTCCCGTTAGACAGCATTGCGTCGGACCGATACCCTCGTCATGTGGATGCAGAGGCGCATTGAGATGGAGATCGGGGACTGGCTGGCCCGGTTGGGACTACCGCAATACGCGAACGCGTTTGCGGAAAATGCAATCGACTCCGAAGTCCTCCGGCAACTCACCGCCGAGGACCTAAAAGAGATAGGCGTCGAACTTCTCGGCCATCGCCGTAAGCTGCTTACGGCGATCGAAGGCCTGCGATCGGGGGTTGGACCGGCGTCATCCGCGAGCCCTGGGGAACAGTCCGCACTTGCTGTCCCGACGGCCGTCATTTCTCCCGAGCGGCGCCATCTGACAGTGCTCTTCTGCGAGCTGGTGGGATCGGCCGGATTGGCCGCTCGTCTCGATCCCGAGGATTTGCGCGATGTTATTCGCCGGTACCATTCTGTCGTCACCGACAGCGTTGGCGCGCAGGACGGCTTTGTGGCGCAATATCTCGGCAATGGGGCGCTCGTGTATTTCGGGTTCCCGATCGCGCATGAGGACGACGCGGAACGTGCGGTGCGCGCTGCCCTTCTGGTTCGCGATGGCGCGCAGGCGATCGAAGTCGATGGCACACGTCTACAGGTGCGGGCGGGGCTGGCAACCGGGCTGGTTGTCGCCGGCGATCGCGCGGAAGGCTCGAAAGCATCGCACGAGCAACAAATCATGGGCGAGACGCCCAATCGCGCCGCACGATTGCAGGCGCTGGCGGAAGCGGGGGAGATCGTCATCGATGCGGTGACGCGAAAGCTTGTGGGCCGAATGTTCAACTTGGTCGAGCGAGAGCCGGCCACTCTCAAGGGTTTCGCCAATCCGGTGCAGTGTTGGAACGTCCGCGGCGCCTCCGCAATCGAAAGTCGCTTCGAAGCGCTCCGCTCGGGGGAAACCCCGATCGTCGGGCGCGACGAAGAGCTGGAGCTGCTCGCAAGGCGGTGGCAGCAGGTGAAGGCCGGCAGCGGCCGGCTGATGATGATCTGCGGCGAAGCCGGCTTAGGAAAATCGCGCCTTGTGTCTGCGTTTGAACAACGGATCAGGAGGGAGGGCCAAATTGAGTTGCGCTACTTCTGTTCCGCGCAGCACACGAGCACGGCCCTTTATCCCGTCACTACCCATCTCATGCGCGCCGCCGGCTTCTCCGAAGCAGATTCGCCCCACCAGAAGCTCGAAAAACTGCGGACCTTTGTCGCGCGGCCCGACGACCTGCCGTTTATCGCAGATCTCTTATCCTTGCCGGTCGATCCAGAGTCCGGCGTCGAAGATCTGGCGCCGCAAGAGAAGCGGCAGAAGGTGTTTGCCGCGCTGTTACGCAGAATTGAAGCACTGGCCAACAAGACGCCTTTATTCATTTTGATGGAGGACTTGCACTGGGTCGATCCGACGACGCAGGAGATCGTCGATCTGTTTGTCTCGATGATCGATCGGGTTCCGGTAATGATGGTGCTTACGTACCGGCCGGAATTTCAGCCGCCTTGGGCAGGCCAAGCCAATGTAACGACCATCTCGCTCAATCGACTTAGCTTGGAGGATTGCGCTGCTCTCGTCCGGATGCACACCGCGCGTGGTCAGCTTCCCGCTAATATGGTGGATGAGATCGTTCAGCGCACCGACGGCGTCCCGCTCTTCGCTGAAGAACTCAGCAAAGCAGTCATGGATTCGAGCGAGGTCGCACCGTTGAAGCAGGAGCACGGTCATTTGCAGGTTCCCGCAACCCTGCACGCGTCCCTCATGGCGCGTCTTGACCACCTTGGATCCGACGCTCGCGAAACGGCGCAGGCCTGCTCGGTTATTGGCAGAGATTTCTCGTACTCGCTAGTGCGAAGGATGGTTCGGGAGGGGGGTCTTTCGGGCATCAGCAAAGTCGAGGCGGCTTTGAACGCACTGGTCGGCTCCGGGCTGGTCTTTGCGCGCGGCAGCCCGCCGCACGCGATCTACACGTTCAAGCACGCCTTGGTGCAAGACACCGCATATGCAACGCTGCTGCGTGCGCAACGCCAGAGGCTGCACGCCGCGCTCGCATCGATCATGGCGACAGACGAAACCGTCGCGCCCGAAGTGCTCGCCTACCATTTTGGCGGAGCGGGAGAGCACGAGCGGGCAGCCGAGTATTGGTTCAAGGCCGGGCAAGCCGCGAACGAGCGGAACGCCAGCTTTGAAGCGATCCGCACTTTCAAGAATGCTTTGGAAATCCTCGCGTCCCTGCCTGAGACTGGCGAGCGGAAGGCCAAGATACTCGAAATCACCACCGCGTTGTGCAATCCGCTGATCATTACCAAGTGGCTGATGCCGGAAACGACCGAGATGGTCATGCGCGCCGGGCAGCTTGCCGAAGAGCTCGGAGCGCGCCCGCCGCCCACCATTCTGTACCACCAATGGCTTCTTCACTTTGGTTCGGCCAATCACAAAGGGGCATCGCGAGCCGCCAGGCTCTTCGTCGAAGAGGGCGGGCCGGCACTCCAGACCCGAGCGTATACGTGCCTGGGCAACTCGCTGTATCTCACCGGAGGCTCGTTGGACGACGCGTTGGACTACAGTTCAAAAGCCCTGGCGGCTTACGATCGCAAGCTGCATGCGAAGCAGCGGTTCCAGTATACTTATGAACCACGCAGCAATGCCTTGGCGACCAAAAGCCTGCAGCTTGCGTTGCGCGGCTATTTCGAGCAAGCGAAGGCCGCCGAGCAGGATGCGCTCGAATACGCCATCGAAATCGGCCATCCGCAAACGATCGGACTTTCGCTAGCCTACAAGCTGCTCCGCGAAGAATTTCAACGTGACTATAGCGAGCGGCAGGCGAGCGCGAACGCCGTTATTCGGCACGCGGCGGAGCATAAGGTCGTCTATTGGTCCTTGTGGACGGACATTTTCACAGGTCTTCAGCAAGCGCTGGAGGGCCGAACGGCAGACGGCGTCCAGATGATGGACAGATCGATGAAGGTGTTCGCCGATATGCACTTCACTTATTTCAGGCCGCTTCATCTCGGAATGCGGGCGCGGGCCTATGAAGCCGCCGGTGATTTTGAAACTGCGCTAGCATCGGTTTTGGAAGCAATCGCGTTCGCACAACAGAGCGGCGAGAAGGTCATGCTTTCCGATCTGATCCGCCTTTCCGGCGAGCTACGGCTTGCAATCGGCGGCGCGCAAGCGATCGACACGGCTGAAAGCTTGTTCGTTGAAGCGATTGCCCTGGCGCAGGCGCAAGTCTCGAAGCTTCACGAAATACGGGCCGCGACGAGTTTGGCGCGCCTACTACGGCGTCAGGACAAGCACGCCGAAGCAAGGGACATGCTCGCTCCGCTCTATAGCTGGTTCAAGGAAGGCCTCCATTCGCTTGATCTGATCGAAGCGAGAGCCGTCTTGGATGCGCTGTCGGGCGATCTCCAGCCCGCCTATGCATGAGCGGGGAGCAAGAGCTCGCACTTCGCGTCACCAAAGGATTTTCGGCAAACGGCGCTTCCAGCGCTCGCCGCGATGCAGTTTCTTTTTGATCCAGGCGAACCGCTGCTCGCGCGGCCGCCGCTTGAATGGGATCGCAGGGGAGGCGACAGGTGCAGCAGCCGTCTGCGGCGCTGCGTCGAAAAATTCGCTGAGATCGGTCGTCGCGCGAGGGCGTGCGACCTTGTTTTTAGAGCCGGGCGGCCGCCCACGACGGGCGAGCCGCGATTCTAATTGCTGCAGGCGCTCGGCGAGCGGATCGAATGCCGGCTCGTTCAGGTCCTGCAGCACGCGGCGCGGCGGCGTAAGCTCTGGCGGACGCTGCGGCTCATGCGCGGGTTCTGGCACAGGTGCGAAATAGTCCGGCTGCGGTGCTTCTTCCGCTTCCCGCGTCGGAATGAACGATTGCGGCACCCGCCGGCCCGCGCGCCGCACCTCGACGGAAAATGGCTTTACGGGCCGCCGCATATGCGCCCGCTCATTGTGATGTCACACACGGGATCAGGTGCGGTGCGCCACGGTTAAGGGGGTCAGGCTTGTTTCGAAGCAGCCGCCTTGTCGCCGCCGGCCTTCTCGGTACGCTCGGCTATGCGCGCCGACTTGCCGCGGCGATCGCGCAGATAATAAAGCTTGGCCCGGCGCACCTTGCCGCGACGCACGACCTTCACGGAGTCGATCATCGGCGAGTAGACCGGGAACACGCGCTCGACCCCCTCCCCATATGATATCTTGCGAACTGTGAAACTCTCGTTGAGGCCGCTGCCGGCGCGAGCGATGCAGACGCCTTCGTAAGCCTGCACACGCGTGCGCTCGCCTTCTTTCACACGGACGTTGACCACGACGGTATCGCCGGGCTGGAAATCGGGAATCGTCTTGTCGAACTTCTTGATCTGCTCGGCTTCGAGTTCTGCAATGAGGTTCATGTTGGTGAAAACTCCTGCCGTTTCGCCGAGGATCTTAGCGACCTGACTGGCGAGCGCTTCGGTGACGCTGTTCTTCAGTTGAGGAGGGGCGAATACAGGAAACCGCTTGCATTGTCGAGGCCGCACGCGGTGTGCCTGCCTAGTCCGCCGCCATCTCATGGCCGCCTCCGCAGCCATTCGTCTTGCTGCCGCTGAGTAGCTGCGGTGCGCTTTGGGCGTCGGTGAACAAGCGCAACAAAAAACCCGCCAGAGGCGGGCTGGCTTTGGTTGCGGGGACAGGATTTGAACCTGTGACCTTCAGGTTATGAGCCTGACGAGCTACCGGGCTGCTCCACCCCGCGCCAAAGACAAAGCGGCTCTCAAGTCGAGAGCCGCTAGAAGACCGAACATTTGAAGAGGAATTCTTCTGCCCTTTGCAGGCCTGGCAACGACCTACTCTCCCAGGTCTTGAGACATAGTACCATCGGCGCTGAAGCGTTTGACGGCCGAGTTCGGGATGGGATCGGGTCTTGTCACTTCGCAAAAGCCACCAGGCCGGCGAAAGGCAGAAGATGAAGCAAATGGATTTCTATTGTTGGCGCATGCGCGCCGGTTCGAAGTCGATGAGCATCGACTAATGAGAGCGATCAAGCCAATCGAGCGATTAGTACCGGTAAGCTCCACACATCACTGTGCTTCCACACCCGGCCTATCAACGTGGTCGTCTTCCACGGCTCTCAAGGGAGAACTCGTTTCGAGGTGGGTTTCCCGCTTAGATGCATTCAGCGGTTATCCCGTCCGTACATAGCTACCCTGCACTGCGGCTGGCGCCACAACAGGTCCACCAGAGGTACGTTCATCCCGGTCCTCTCGTACTAGGGACAAATCCTCTCAATTCTCCA
>JAFASC010000084.1 GCA_019244955.1 Methylobacteriaceae bacterium
GAGTCGCCTTCATTTTCGCAATGACAGGCTTGGCTTCGTCCGTGCCCGTAGCGTCGATCGCTTTGAGATAGTGCGTGACCGCGGAGTAGACGCCCGCCTGATACATCGTCGGCATGCGCCCGATGCGATCGAAAAACCGCTTCGAGAACGCGCGCGTGTCCTCATCCTTATTCCAATAGAAGCCCTCTGTCAGAATGAGACCCTGCCCGTATTGCAGCCCGAGCGCGTGCGCATCGGTGACGCTCATTAAGAGCGCCAGAATTTTCTGCCCGCCCGCCACGATGCCGAATTCGTTGGCCTGCTTGGCGGCATTCGATGCGTCGCCGCCGGCATTGGCGAAGGCGATCACTTTGGCTTTCGAGGCCTGCGCCTGCACCAGGAAGGAAGCGAAGTCGGACGTATTTAAGGGGTGGCGCACCGAGCCGAGCACCTTGCCCCCGCCCTTCTTGACGACGTTCGTGGCATCGCGCTCGAGCGCCTGTCCGAACGCGTAATCGGCCGTTAGGAAGAACCAGGTGTCCTCGCCGCGCTCGAGCATCGCCCTGCCCGCGACATTGCTCAAAGCATACGTGTCGTAGGTCCAGTGAATCGTGTTCGGCGAACATTGTGGGCCGGTCAGATCGGACGTGCCGCCGCCGGAGACGAGAAACACTTTGTTCTTCTCGCGCGTGATCGTCGACACCGCGAGCGCGATGGAAGAGGTCGGCACGTCGGCTATTGCATCGACATGATCGTTGTCATACCAGGTGCGAGCGATGCTGACGCCGACGTCCGGCTTGTTCTGATGATCGGCGCCGATAATCTCGATCTTCTTGCCTTTGACCGAGCCGCCGAAATCCTCAGCCGCCATTTGCGCCGCGGTGAGCGAGCCTTTGCCGGTTCCGTCCGCGTAGACGCTCGACATGTCGGTCAAGATGCCAATCTTCACGACGTCGTCGGAGATTTGCGCAATGGCCGTAGAAGTGAGCGCCACGCCGCAGGTGAAGGCGGCTGCGCCGGCAAATAGCAGAGCGGTGATCGAACGCTTCACTGAACCCTCCCGACCTTCATTCATTCGAAGTGCGGTCGCAACAGCTGCACTGCGCGTTCCTGTCACAGGCGAGCTGCGGCCACAAGCCATCGCGGATCGAACCAGCGGTCCGCTTCGCCGTCATAGGGCAGCCGGTTGATGTCCCAATGCCGGATCAACGGCGCATACGCCGCATAGACGGGAGGTCCGCCGCCGACGATGATGACGCGCTCCTTGTACTTGTCGATCACGTCCTGCGGGCGCATCGAGGAGCGGATTTCGACGATGGTGCGATCCTCGAAGGCGAAGCTCGGGATGGACGCGTAAGTGCGCGGGCCGACAAGCAGCACATGCCCGCGCGACAATTCGAAGAAGCGCGCCACGTCGGCGAGATAATCAGGCTCGGTGTTGCCTTCCCACGGGAGGCGTCCGTCGAGGCCGAGCTGGCCGCGCTGCCCGATGGCGCAGATGACGCGAATATCGGCCAATCCCGCCTCCTCTAAAGGACGAGGCGCCCTCGCTTGACGGGCGCGCAAATCCGCTTCAACTCTGGCCCAACTAACGCCATCTGCCTGCAATCGAGTCCAAGGACAAGCGCAAGGATAATCAATGGCTTCCAACCGAGGCCGCAAAGCCGGCCGGCATTTCCTGCAGATACCCGGGCCCTCGCCGGTGCCCGACCGTATCCTGCGCGCAATGGACATGCCGGTGATCGATCACCGCGGGCCCGAGTTCAAGGAACTCGGCCTGCGCTGCCTTGAGGGCATGAAGCGTATCTTCAAGACCAAAGAACACGTCGTCATCTATCCCTCGTCGGGCACCGGGGCGTGGGAAGCGGCGCTGTCGAACCTGCTGTCGCCGGGCGACCGCGTCATCATGTACGAGACGGGACAATTCGCCGTCTTGTGGCGCGCGATTGCCGAGCGCTTCGGGCTGAAGGTTGATTTCATCGCATCCGACTGGCGCTCCGCCGTCGATCCGAAGCTGATCGAGGAAAAGCTCGCCGCCGACAAAGCGCACGAGATCAAGGCGGTCTGTATCGTCCACAACGAGACCTCGACGGGGGCGACGAGCGCGGTCGCCGAGGTGCGCGCCGCGATCGATGCCGCGCGTCATCCCGCGATGCTGCTCGTCGACACAATCTCCTCGCTCGGCTCGATGGACTACCGCCACGACGAATGGCGCGTCGACGTCACGGTCGGCGGCTCGCAGAAAGGCCTGATGCTGCCGCCGGGGCTCTCGTTCAATGCGATCAGCGCCAAGGCGCTCGAGGCGTCCAAAAATTCGAAGCTCCCGCGCTCGTTCTTCTCGTGGGCCGAGATGATCGACATCAATCAAAGCGGCTATTTCCCCTATACGCCGGCGACCAATCTGCTCTACGGCCTCGCCGAGGCGATCGACATGCTCGAAGAGGAAGGCCTCGATAATGTCTTCCGCCGGCACTATCGCCTCGCCGAAGCGGTCCGCCGCGCGGTCTCCGCCTGGGGCCTCGAGATTCTCTGCCGCGAGCCGGCGCGCCGCTCCGACGTGCTGACCGGCGTCGTGATGCCGGACGGCATCGAGGCGGACAAGGTGCGGGCGCTGATCCTCGATCATTTCGACATGTCGCTCGGCACCGGCCTCGGCAAAGTGAAGGGCAAGGTCTTCCGCATCGGCCATCTCGGCGACACCAACGATCTGACCATCCTCGGCGCGATCGCCGGCGTCGAGATGGGACTGGCGCTTGCCGTCGTGCCGCATCAGAAGGGCGGCGTCGAGGCGGCGATGGATTGGCTGATGCAGGATCAAAGCGCCGGGGTGAAAGCCGCGGCCTGACATGCACTAAACTGCGCGGCCGGTAAGAGCCGCGATGTGGGAGAACGCAAGATGGAACAGCGGATGACTCGCCGCAGCATGGGGCGGTGGTACATTCTCGGCCTGATCAGCCTGATGTACCTCATCACCTATCTCGACCGCGTGAATATCTCGACCGCGGCTCCCGTCATCAGCAAGGAATTGGGCTTCGACAAGATCACAATGGGCGTGATCTTCAGTGCCTTCAGCTGGTCTTACGCGATGTTTCAGGTGCCGGGCGGTTGGCTCGGGGATCGCTTCGGCGCCCGCAATGTCCTCACGACGATTGTGACCTATTGGTCCGCCATGACGGCCGCGACTGCAGCTGCAACCGGAGCAACCTCGTTCATCATATTTCGCTTCCTCTTCGGCATCGGCGAAGCCGGCGCGTTTCCGGTCGCGACGCGCGCCATGCAGCTCTGGTATCCGAAACACGAGCGCGGCTTTGTCCAAGGGATCACCCACAGCGCGAGCCGGCTCGGCGCCGCCATCGCGCCGCCGATTGTCGTGCTCATCATGACGACGCTCGGCTGGCGCTCGGTCTTCTACATTTGCGGCGCCGTCGGCATCATCTGGGCCGCGATATGGTATTTCGCCTATCGTAATCTTCCGGAACAGCACGGACTCGTCAACGAAGCGGAGCTTTCCCACATCCGCGGCACCGATCCGACAGGTAACGTCAATCGGCCGAACCTCGCCAAGAAACCCAGCGTGCCCTGGGGAACGCTGCTGCGCTCTCCCAATATGTGGGCGATCATGTGCGCCTATTTCACCTACGTTTATTGCCTCTGGATCTTTCTGAGCTGGTTGCCGTCCTACCTCGTCGAATTCAGGCACTTCACCTTGCTCAAGGTCGGCTTCCTGGCGTCCTTGCCGCTTTGGGCCGGCGTCGTCGGCGACACGGTCGGTGGTTTGGCGACGGACTGGCTGCTGGCCAGAACCGGCAACATAAAGCTGGCACGCCGCGCCGTCGCGATCACCGGCATGCTGGGCTGTGCCGTGTTCATCGTTCCCGCGGCGCTCGCGACCGAGGCCTACACCGCGGTCTACTGTCTGACGGCGGCAATGTTCTTCCTGGAATGCACGATCGGGCCGTCCTGGGCCGTTCCCATGGACATGGGCGGCGAAGTCTCCGGCACCGTTTCGGGCATGATGAACATGGCGGGAAACATCGGCGGCGCGCTGTCGCCGATCGTGTTTGGCGTCCTCGTCCAGCTCGGATCGTGGGCGGCGCCCTTCGTTGTCGCAGCGAGCTTGCTCGTGATCGGTGCGATCATTTGGGGATTCTGGCTGGATCCGAGCGTCTCGGTCGTCGAGAAGAGGGCCGTCGATGTGCCGCCGGGCGCCGCCGCTGCGAGCGTAAGCACGCGCTGACTGGCGCTCGGGCCTTGAGTTCGCTTGCCCGATCCGGTCTAACCGGCGCGCCGGCCGTTTGGGCGGGCCAGCGGACGTGGCGGAACAGGTAGACGCAAGGGACTTAAAATCCCTCGACCTTCAAGTCGTGCGGGTTCGATTCCCGCCGTCCGCACCAGGTTTTCCGTGCCGACCTACGGACAAATCCACCCGCCGCCATCCGGCGCCTTGAAACACCCGACCGATTGCGGAAACACGTGCTTCGGCAGCCACAGGATCAGGTCGGGTAGGAAGATCGCGATGGCGATCGTGACGAAGAAGATCACGTAGATCGGCAGCGACGCGCGCAGGGCTTGCGAGAAGCGCGTGTCGACGAATTTCGAGGCCATGAGCAACGCTAATCCGTACGGCGGCGTGATCAGGCCGAAGGCGAGCGTGATGATCAACACGACGCCCATATGCACGGAATGGATGCCGCCGATTTCGGTCAGCTGGTTGACGACCGGCATGAAGATGACGATCGCCGGGATCGGCTCGATGAAGTCGCCGACGATGACGAACAGCGCGACGAGCGCAAACATGATTTTGGTCGGATCGTCGCCGGCGAAATGCTCGATCCAGCCGGCAACGACGATCGGCCCGCGTAAGTAAGCCAGCATCCAGCCGAACGCGGAGGCCGCTGCGATGGTGATCATCGGCAGCGTGTAGATCATGCCGGCATGGATGAAATCGCGCGGCAGGTTTTTCAGGTGCCCGCGGTTTAAGAGCGGGATGACGATGAAGAGGATATAGGCGACCGCGACCACGCCGGCTTCCGTCGGCGTGAACCAGCCGCTCAGAATGCCGCCGAGCAGGATCACTGGGATGAACAGGGTGAGGCCGGCGTCGCGGGTTGCTGTGCCGAGTTGCGGGAGCGTGGCGCGCGGCCGGCGAAAACCGGCGGGCCCGAAGAAGTAGCAATAGATCATCAGGCCGAGGCCAATCATCACGCCCGGCACGATGCCGCCCAGGAATAGGCCGGCGATAGAGACGTTGCCAATGGCGCCATAGACCACCGCCATGATGCTCGGCGGCACCATGTTGGCGATGGTCGAGGCCGCGGCGATGAGGGCGGCGACAAAGGCCGGCGAATAGCCCTGCTGCGCCATCGGCTTCGCCATGGTGCGGCTGAGGACCGCGACGTCGGCCGATGAGGACCCCGACATGCCGGAGAAAAACATGGAGAAGACGGTGACGACCTGCGCCAGTCCGCCGCGCATATGCCCGACCAGCGCCTGACTCAAGTTGACGATGCGGATGACGATATTCGCCGAGGTCATCAGCTCGCCGACGAGCAGGAAGAACGGGATCGCCATCAAGGCTTCGGAATCGATGCCGTTGAACAGCTGGCCGACGATCGAAGGCAGACTGATCGGCGTGAACAGCGTGCCGACGAAGACGCCGGCCATCAGAGCGAAAGCGACCGGCACGCCGCTATAGCCGAGGACCAGGAAGAGGCCGGTCATCAGGCCGAGGATCAGCGCGTTGTTCAAAACTGCTCTTGCGGCGGTGGCGGCGCGAAGCCGCGGCGCGAGCCGTTGACCAATTGCTCGAGCGTGAACAGAACCACAAAGACGCCGCTGATCGGGATCGCCGCATACCAGAGTGCGATCGGCGTCAGCGACGGCATGCGGAAATTGCCGAAGCCCTGGCTGAAATTGATCGCGCCGAAATAGACCATGAAAATACCGACGAAGAGCACGACCAGCCGGTTCGTGGTCTCGAACACCTGGCGCATTTTTGGTGCCATCGCCTCGGTGATCGCGGTCAAAAGCAAGTGGTCGTTGCGGCGCACCGCGACGGCGGTGCCGAGAAACACGCCGTAGATGAAAAACGCGCTCGTGACTTCCTGGAGCCAGAGCCACGGCCGCCCGATCGTCCGGGTGACCACATCGCAGAACACGGTGGTGACGAAGCATGCCAAGGCAATGCCGCAGGCGACCATCAATAGGCGTTCGAGAATATCCAGCGCCGGCCATTTAAGGTGGCGGTCGCGGTCGGCGACGAGCCAGTCGGCGGACTCCATGGACGCCCGTCCGGCGCGAGGCGCTATTTCACGGCGCGCACGAGCGCGAGCACCTTCACCGCGTGCGGCCCGAGCTGCTCGGCGAGCTTGTCGTTGATCGGCGCGGACGCGGCGATAAAGCCGCTTTTGTCGACATTTTCCGAGAATTTGACGCCGATCTTCTTCAGCCTGGTGATCGATTGGCGCTCGAGCTCGATCGCCTTCGCCGGTTCATTCTTGCTGACCTCGTCGGCCGCCGCCTGCACATAGCCCTTCTCCTCGTCGGAGAGGCTCGTCCAAACTTTATCGCTCACCCAAAGCACGCTGTTATTGGCTTCATGCCCGGTGAGCGACATGACCGGCGCGGCTTCGTAATGCTTGTTTGAGAGATAGACGTTGATGCCGTTCTCGGCCATGTCGACGACACCCGTCTGCAGCGCGGTGTAAACATCGCCGAATGGCATGTGGACTGTCTGCGCGCCATAGGCCGGCAACAGGGTATCCTCCGTCGCCGTCGCCTGGACGCGAACTTTCAACCCCTTCATGTCGGCAACGGAGTGGATTTCCTTCTTGCCGTAGAATTGACGCAAGCCCAGCGTGGCCAACCCAAGCACGCGCGCACCCTTGACGGTCTCGTCGAACATGTCGCGCATCGCCTTGACGATCGCCGGATCGGCGAGCGCCTTGGCGAGCTGCTCATCCGACGTGAAGATGTAATGCAGCGAGAAGACGCCGGATTGCGGCGACACGGTCGAGGCATTCGCCGTCGACGAGATGATGAAATCGATGTCGCCGGTACGAATTTTCTGCAGCATCTGCGGCTCCTGGCCGAGCTGCGCGCCGGGAAATTGGTCGATGACGAACTTGCCCTTCGACAGCTCCGCGAGTTTGGCGGCGAACATGTCGGCGGCGATGCCGTAGCCGGTCGTATGCGGCTGGTCGTAGCCGAAGCTGAAATGGCGCTCGCCGGCCGCGTATGCCGGCGCGGCGAGCAGCCCCATCGCCGCGAGCAACGTTACGGCGACTCGAGAGACCCGAAACGAATGAGCGGACATGCAGCGCCTCCCCATTCGGCTCATTCGCACGAGGTTCGTGCAGCGGCCGGTTTCGGGGAAGGCTATGCGGGGCGGCGCAGCGAGTCTAGCCGAGGCTTAGACCGCGCGCCGCGAGCCTCGATTTCCGACGGGCTACCCGTCCGGCTCCGCGTTCGACGCTGCTCGTCGATTTTAGATTTCGCTGTTCTCGGCGATGAAGGCCCGCTGATGAACGATATAGAGCGAGTCCAGAAGGGCGAGGCAATTGTCTCGCTCCGAAGCCGCCGTTTTTCCGAGTTGGTCACAGACCTTGACGTGCTCGGCGGCCAGAGCCGTTCGCATCGCCGCTTCTTTATCCTGCATGCTCGGCTCGAACATCAACCGCGCCACTGCGTAGAGTGCAACCGCGGCTCCTCCGATAACAAGGACATACGCGTCGACACTCATCCGCCGTTTGACAGGCGGTTCTGCGACGAGAGCGGAGTTTTCAATGATCGCCATGGCAATTTCCTTGCGCCCGCTGAAAAGCTTCGAATCCGAGGACGTGCCGGCGGCCGTCAGAAGATCAAAGTACAGCAGCGCTGGATTTACCTTTGTGCGAAAAACCACATCGGAAGGCAGAACTGAAAGGGAGTACTTGTATTATTCGATTTGCTGGCCGGGTTTACGGAGCGAGCAAAAGACAGTGGCGCTTATTACAGCGCCACATCCTTTGTCTCCCGCGCATAAAATGTTGCGGTGAGCGTGATCAACGCAAGCAGGATCAGGAGAACCGAGACGCCGGCGGTACCCCCCATCGAACTGGTGAGCGTTGTCGCGAGGATCGGCGCGAGCCCGCCGCCGATCGCCGCCGCCACCTGGAAGCCGAGCGAAGCGCCGGTATAGCGCACTTTCGTGCCGAACAGTTCGGGCAGATAGGTCGAGAGAAGACCGAAC
>JAFASC010000138.1 GCA_019244955.1 Methylobacteriaceae bacterium
TATGGCCGGGTGGTCTTCACCTCCTCCTCCTCGGGCATCTACGGCAATTTCGGCCAGTCGAATTACGGTGCCGCGAAGATGGCCATGGTCGGCCTCATGAACGTGCTGCATCTCGAAGGCGAACGGAACAACATCAGGGTGAATGTGCTCTCCCCGACCGCGGCGACGCGCATGACCGAGGATCTCATCCCGCCGGACGCGCTGGCGCTTATGACGCCGGACTCGATCACGCCGGGGCTGCTTTATCTCGTCAGCGAGGATGCGCCGTCGCGCGTGATCCTCTGCGCTGGCGCCGGCGGATTTGCCCGCACATTGATTTACGAGACCGAGGGAATCCATATTCCGGCGGATCAGCGCACGCCGGAGGAAGTCGCGGCGCACTTTGACAAAATCTCCGATCCGTCACACCAGAAGATGCTGACCGGCGCCTTCCAGCAAACGAACAAGTTCGTCGAGGCTGCGGCGCGTGCGAGCGGCGTAGCGCTGCAAACGCGCGAGCGCGTTTGAATGCAATTCGACTACAAGGATCAAGTCGTCCTTGTCACCGGCGCGGCGGGCGGATTCGGCCGCCTGGCGGCAGCGTAGTTTGCTCGCGCCGGCGCGAAGCTCATTCTATGTGACCTCAACACGGCAAAGCTTGAAGACCTCAAGTCGAGCCTATCCGGCCGCGACGTTATCGTGCAGGCCGGCGATGTCCGGGAAGAAGCCACGCATCGGAAGCTTGTCGCGCACGCGATCGATACCTACGGGCGCCTCGACGTCGCGATCAACAATGCCGGAATCGCACACTCGTTTACCAAACTCACCGATACCGATGATGCCGTCATGCAGCAGATGCTGGCGGTGAACGTCATGGGCGTGTTTCTCGCCATGAAATACCAGCTGCCCGTCATGGAGCGGCAGAATTCCGGCGCCATTCTCAACGTGTCGTCCGTCGCCGGAATTGTCGGGGCGCCGCTGCTTGCAGCTTATTCCGCGGCCAAACACGCCGTGATAGGCCTCACGAAGAGCGGGGCCGGCGAATATGCGCGCAAGGGCATTCGCATCAACGCGATCTGCCCCGCCTTTGCCGAAACTCAGATGCTGACCGGGATGCTCGATCAGATGCGCGGCGGTGCCGACGCCGCAACGCGACGCATTGTCTCGCACATGCCGATGCGCCGTTTCGCGCGGCCTGAAGAAATCGTGCAGGCAATGCTGTGGATTTGCAGTCGCGAGAATTCGTTCATGACCGGCCACGCTCTAGTTCTCGACGGCGGCCTAAGCGCGGTTTGATGCGCGGAACCGCTTGCCGAAGGCTGCGTTCCCCTGCCGACCTCATCACAGGGAGAAGCAAAGTGGACGAGCAACACGTCAAAGGCGCGGCCGACAAGATCAAAGGCGCGGTGAAGGACGCGGTCGGCGGCGCAACGGGCGACAACAAGATGCAAGCAGAGGGCAAGCTCGACAAGGCGAAGGGCACCGCCCGCAACGTCGTTGGCGATGCCAAGGATGCGGTCAGAGACGCCAACCGCAAGTAACCCCTCCTAACAACCGATTTCCCACACCCGCCGGTACCCCCGGCGGGTGTTTTGTTTTGCGCGGCCCCATCTCCGCCACGCTTGCCTGTTGGATTCCGCCTGTTCGGCTTGCCGGCCGCGGTGCTCCACCAGGCTGAGCCGCACACTTGTGCCCAGGCTCGGCTATTCCCATCTGAACCCATCCCATGAAGCGCGCCCTCATTTTCATCGTGGTTCTGCTCTTGTTCGTCGGACTGGCCGGCGGGCTTGGCTATTTCCAGTTCTTCGTCAAGCCAGACATGATCAAAGGCTTCATCGCGCAAGCCCCGCAGCCGGTGAGCGCGGTCGCTGCCGCGCGCGCCGAGACGGCCGAATGGACGCCGCGCCTTCCGGCGATCGGCACGTTCCGGGCGCTTCAGGGCGTCGAGGTCGCGCCGCAGGTCGGCGGCATCGTGCGTGAGATCAAGTTCGAATCATCACAGGATGTCGGCAAGGGCGCGCCGCTCGTCCAGATCGACGATTCCACCGAGCAGGCCGATCTCAAGTCGAACGACGCGGCCCTGAAGAACGCCGAAGTGTCACTTCAGCGGCAGCGCCAGCTGATTGCCGGGGGCAACACCCCGCAAGCCAATCTCGATGCTGCATGGGCGACGCGCGATCAGGCCGCCGCCGCCGCCGAACATACCCGCGCTATCATCGCGCAGAAGGCCATCGTTGCGCCTTTCGCCGGTCGCCTCGGCATCCGCCGCATCGATGTCGGCCAGTACGTTTCGCCCGGCATGGCGCTGGTGACATTGCAGCAGCTCGATCCGATCTATGTCGATTTCTCGCTGCCGGAGCAGAATCTTGCCGATCTAAAGCCCGGCCAGAGGGTTGAGGCGCAGGTCGATGCTTATCCCGGCACGACTTTCAAAGGCACCATCAAGTTCGTCGATGCCCGCGTTGCCGCGGATACGCGCAACGTCCTCGTCCGTGGCGAAATTCCCAATCCGCAGAAGAAGCTCCTGCCGGGCATGTTCGCGAACGTTAACGTGCTCGCCGGCGCGTCGACCGAGGTCGTGACCTTGCCGCGGACCAGCATCTCTTATTCGCTGTACGGCGACAGCGTCTACGTGCTCACGCCCGCTCCGCAGAAGGCCGGCGAAGCGCAGGCCGCCGGCTCGGACCAGCTCTACGCGATCGAGCGGCGCTTCGTGCGACCCGGCGATACCCGCGAGGATAAGGTTGCCATCAATGAAGGCGTGAAGCCCGGCGAGCTTGTCGTCAGCGAGGGGCAGATCAAGCTGCAGCCGAATGCGCGCGTGCGCGTCGATCCGAATGCCGGATTGAAGCCGCTGAGCCCGCGCCCGCGCGAATAGGTCCGACATGCGCTTCACCGACATTTTCGTACGTCGGCCGGTGTTGGCGAGTGTCGTCAGCCTGCT
>JAFASC010000145.1 GCA_019244955.1 Methylobacteriaceae bacterium
GGCTGCGATCCTCCGCCAGGGTTGCCGCCCCGATGCCGCGAAACATCGAAAGCCCGGGAAAGTCGTAACCGGGCGGCTCCCGCCTGCCCCGATCCTGATCTATAGGCGCCCCTCGCCGAGGTCGCGCCTGCCGCCGGCCGCGCCGGACGAGGGACGCATGACGCCGCCCGTGGCCGTGATCATGGGAAGCCAGTCGGACTGGACGACGATGCGCCACGCGGCTGAGACTCTCGCCGCGCTGGAGATCGGCTTCGAATCGCGCATCGTGTCGGCCCACCGCACACCCGATCGCCTTTACGAGTTCGCTCAGAACGCCAGGGATAACGGCTTCAAGGTGGTGATCGCAGGCGCCGGCGGGGCGGCGCATCTGCCGGGAATGACGGCGTCGATGACGCCTTTGCCGGTGTTCGGCGTGCCGATCGAGACGAAGGCGCTCTCCGGCCAGGATTCGCTCCTATCGATCGTGCAGATGCCGGCGGGCGTGCCCGTCGGAACGCTCGCGATTGGCAAGGCGGGTGCGGTCAACGCGGCGCTCCTGGCAGCCGCGGTACTCGCCCTAACCGATCCGGCAATTGCCGCGCGCCTCGATCGCTGGCGCGCGGAGCAGACGAAAAAGGTTGCCGAGGAGCCGCGTGAAGAAGCTTGATCCGGCGATCGAGCCGGGCGCGACAATCGGTATTCTAGGAGCGGGTCAGCTTGGACGCATGCTGGCGCTTGCCGGCGCACGGCTCGGCCTGAAGTCGCACATCTATGCGCCGGATGCGGGAGAGCCGGCCTTCGATGTCGCCGTTCGGAGCACCGTGGCGGCTTACGAGGACGAGGCAGCGCTCGCCCGCTTTGCCGAAAACGTCGACGTGATCACCTATGAATTCGAGAACATCCCGGCAGCGACCGCTGCTTTTCTGGCTCAACGCTGTCCCGTTCATCCCGCGCCGCTCGCGTTGGAGAAAACGCAAGATCGGCTGATCGAGAAACGCTTTCTCAACGAGCTTGGTGTCGCCACTGCTGGCTTTGCCCCGATCGATTCAGCCGAGGCGATCGGGCCGGCGCTCACGTCATTCAGCGGTTCTGGAATCCTGAAAACGCGGCGGTTCGGCTATGATGGCAAGGGCCAAGCCATGATCCGCGATACCGCCGCCGGTACGGAGGCGTTTGCGTCCTTTGGTGAAGTCCCGGCCATCATTGAAGCGGTCGTGCCATTCGCGCGTGAAATATCCGCGATCGGCGCACGAGGACCCGACGGCAGCTTTCGCGCCTACGATATTTGCGAGAACTCGCATGCGAACCATATCCTGTCGCGCACCGAGGCGCCAGCGAGGATCAAAGCCTCTACCGCCGAGCGCGCTGCCGAAATTGCAAAGCGCATCGCCGATGCGCTGGACTATGTCGGCGTGATCGCAGTCGAGATGTTTGTGGTTGACGGCGCGAAAGGGGAAGAACTGATTGTCAACGAGATTGCGCCACGCGTGCACAATTCAGGGCATTGGACGATCGACGGCGCGGCGACCTCGCAATTCGAGCAGCACGTGCGTGCAATTTCGGGCTGGCCGCTTGGCTCGACCGCGCGCCGCGGCCGCATCGTCATGGATAATCTGATCGGCGACGAGGTGTGCCGGTGGCGCGAGATTCTACAGGAAGAAGGGGCTTGCTTGCACCTTTACGGCAAGTCGGAGCTTCGCGACGGCCGCAAGATGGGGCACGTCACGCGTGTTTATGCCGATGGGACCATTTATGCCGATGGGACCAACTGAGCGCTGGCTCAGTGCCCACCCCCACTGCTACCGCCAGCGCTTCCACCGCCAGCGCTTGCACCACCGGCGGCTGCGCCAGCAGCCGATGCGGCACCACCGGCTGTCCCTGCGGGACTAGGACTGGACATTGCCGGCGAGCCTGACCCGATCGAGCGACCGCTCGAGAGCCCCGTCGTCCCGGCACTGCCGGCCCCCAGGCCGCGGTTCAAACTGTTGCCGGGATTGCCCGGCGCACTTACGGCGCCACTGGGGAACCCTCTAGTCCCTGCCGTTGCCCCGGTTAGCGCGCCGGGCACGGGCGAGTTGATGGTGGGCGAGCCGGAGCCGACGGCCGAGCGGCCGCTCGTCATCGAGCCGCTGGGCGCGCCAGATTGGCCGTTCGCCGCCGCCTCGCGCATTTCGACGCAGGTCAGAAGCTCGACATAACTCGGGATGCCGCCGAGTGTCGTGGTCTTCAGGCACGTCGAGCGCCAATCGGCCCGCATCTTACCCCAGGTCTTATTCAGGCGGTCGCGCGCGGCATTCTCGCTGCGCATGCAATTGTCGTAAGTGGCCTGCTGATCGAGGTTGACCGCCGGAGTCGCCCGGCAGGTCGCCTGAACGTTGAGCGTGGGCGCATCGGCAAGGGCGGCCGAGGCGGGTAGGACGGCAAAAGCGAGAATGAGGCTGAGGCGACGCATGGCGATCCCTCCGGACGCGATCAGGCTGGCTTAGCCGTAACGTGCGAGCGACGGCCAAGTTCAGCGGCTTTCCGATTTATTATGAAGCCTCACCCGGTGGGAAGCGTCCGCGCGCCCTCGCCAAGTCCGCGCTGCATCAACACGCTGTCGACCCAGCGGCCGAATTTGAAACCGACCGCCGGGTGGGTGCCGATCATCGCAAAACCCTCGGCTCTATGCAGGCCGATGGAGGCATGGTTTTCGCGGTCGCCGATCACCGCGATCATCTGCCGCCACGGTCCCTCTTCGCAAAGCGCGATCAGCTCGGAGAGAAGCGCCCGCCCGATTCCCTCCCCCACATGATCGGGCGCGACGTAGACCGAATCCTCGATCGTGAAACGATAGGCCGAGCGGGCCCGGTACGGCGCGGCATAGCAATAGCCGACGATCTCATCGCTCCGCTCCGCCGCAAGGTAAGGCAACCCATGCCGCAGCACCTCCCGCCGCCGGCGCGCAAGTTCGGCTTCGTCGGGCGGGATTTCTTCGAACGAGGCGAGCCCGTGCAGGACGTGATGCGCGTAAATGCGCGTGATGGCGGGAATGTCATCGTCGCGACTCGGCCGGACGAGAATGCTCGCCATCCAGTTAGGAGTGCGCCCGGAGTTTGTAGACCTCCGCCTGGCCGGGGAAGCGGCCGGCGCGGACGTCTTCGGCGTATGAGGCGACGGCCTTCTCAACAAGGTCGCGCATATTGCCGTAGCGGCGCACGAATTTCGGCGTCCAGTCGAACAGGCCGAGCATGTCGTCGGTGACGAGGATCTGGCCGTCACAATCGACGGAAGCGCCGATGCCGATTGTCGGCGCCTTCACTTTCCGCGTGATCTCGAGCGCAAGATCGCTGGCGACGCCCTCGACAACAATCGCAAAGGCGCCGGCTTCGTCCGAAGCCACCGCCTCGGCGAGGACGCGCTCGCGCTCGACGGCGGTGCGGCCCTTCGCCTTGAAGCCGCCGTCGACATTAGCCGCCTGGGGGCGAAGGCCGACATGTCCGACGACCGGAATTCCGCGGCCGACGAGAAACCGGATCGTTTTCGAAATGCCTTCCGACGCCTCGACTTTGACCGCCTGGCAGCCGGTCTCGCGCATGATCCGCGACGCCGACTGGAAGGCCTGCTCGGGATTGGCTTCGTAGCTGCCAAAGGGCAGATCGACGACGACCAGCGCCTGCTTGGCGGCGCGCATCACCGCCTGGCCGTGCAAGATCATCATCTCGAGCGTCACCCCGACCGTGCTCGGCAGGCCATGCACGACCATGCCGAGCGAGTCGCCGACCAGCAAAAGATCGCAATGGGGATCGAGCAGGGCCGCCATCGGAGCCGTGTAGGCAGTAAGGCACACGACTTTTTCGCGGCCTTTGCGGGCGGCTATGTCGGGCACGGTGATCCGCTGGGAACGCGTTTGGGCTGACATGCTGCCTCCGAAGCACCGTTATTGCGTTGCGGAGGCAAAGCATCAAGTGCCTCGCTAGTCCCGATGCCACTTGGCTGCGCCGCCCTAATTTGAGCGGATGTGGCGAATGGCATTTTCGCTCCTGCTCGTTGTGGTGCTCGGCGCCGGCGCGCTGTTCTTCGTCGCGCATGTCGCAATGCCGGAAGATCGCGGCCAGCACGTCTTTGCCCCCGATCTCGTGCGTCGCGGCGGCGAACTTGCCGCCCTCGGCTATTGCGCCTCATGCCATACGGCGGAGAAGGGGCAGCCGTTTGCGGGCGGTCGGCCGCTCGCCACGCCTTTTGGTACAATTTTCGGTACGAACATCACCCCCGACCCGGAGAGCGGAATTGGGCTTTACTCGCCGGCCGCGTTCGCAAGAGCGATGCGCGAGGGAATCGATCGTGTCGGACGCGATCTTTACCCCGTCTTTCCGTACAATCATTTCACCAGGCTCGAGGACAAAGATATTGACGCGCTCTATGCGTTTCTGATGACGCGCGCGGCCGTGGCTGCGCAAAACCGGGCGAACCAACTCGCGTTTCCCTACAACATTCGCCCGCTGCTCGCCGGCTGGAAATTGCTGTATCTCGACAAGTTTCGTGTCACGGAAAGGCCCGATCTCGGTCGTTACCTCGTTGAAGGACTCTCACATTGCGGCGCTTGTCACACGCCGCGCGATCGCCTCGGCGCCGAAATCGCGTCGCAACACTTCGATGGTGGCGAGGCCGAGGATTGGTGGGCGCCGCCGTTGAACGCCAACTCACCTTCGCCAGTGCCATGGACCGAAGAAAGTCTGTTCAACTATTTGCGCAGCTGGGATGCGGAACATGGCGGCGCGATCGGTCCGATGGCGCAGGTTGTCGCCGGGCTGGCGAGCGTGCCCGAGCAAGACGTGCGGGCGATCGCCGCCTACATCGGGTCGACGATGGCGAAGCAAGGCGAAAGCGACGGGCCCGTCGAGGACAACCAAACGCAAGCAATGCAAGCCCATCCGCAGGGTGCCGAACTCTATGCCGGCATCTGCGCGACCTGCCACGAAACTGGCGGACATGTGCCCTTCACGGTCGCCTCTCTCGGTCAGCACACATCGCTATACGCGCCCGATCCGCGCAACATGATCCATGTCGTTCTTGAAGGCGCGCATCCGCCGGAAGGCACCGTCGGCGCTGTCATGCCGGCTTTCGCGGACGCGCTCAGCGACGAACAAATCGCTGAGATCATCGCCTATTTGCGCGCGCGCTTCAGTGGCGGTGCGCAATGGGAAAACGTCGAGGACGAAATCGCCAGGATCAGGCGGAGGACAAGCCCATGATCACGCTCAATGTGAATGGCCGTTCGCGCGACGTCGATGACGCGCCGAACACGCCCTTGCTCTACGTCCTGCGCGACACGCTCGAGCTCAACGGCGCGAAATTCGGCTGTGGTCTCGGCCAATGCGGCGCATGCACGGTCGTCGTCGATGGCAAGCCGGTTTTCTCGTGCCTGACGCCGATCGCAATCCTTCAGGGACGCAAGATCACAACGCTCGAGGGGCTGGGGACGGAAGATGCGCCGAGCCCGCTGCAGCGCGCCTTCATCGAAGAGCAGGCTGCGCAATGCGGCTATTGCATTCCCGGCATGATCATGCGCGCGCATGCGCTGCTGACCGGCAACGCCGCCCCGACAGACGCCGAGATTCGCGAGCATATGAACGCAAATCTTTGCCGCTGCGGCACGCATATGCGCATTCTCCAGGCGATCAAGCGCGCCGCCCGCGGCATGCAGGCCGCCGATGCAAGGGCGCCGGCCCAGGAGGTGCGGCCATGAACGCGCCCGTCTTCACTCCGTCGCGCCGCAATGTGCTTGCCGGCGCGCTCATCCTAAGTTTCTCGCTGCGGGCGTTGCCATCGCTTGCGCAGGACCAAGACAACGCGGCAAGCAAACCGCCGCTGCCCGGCAGCTTAAAAAGAGCGCCGATGCTGGACGCCTGGATTCGCATCGATGCCGATGGCGTGATTACCGCCTTCACCGGCAAATGCGAGATCGGCCAGGGCATCAGGACGGCGCTGATGCAGGTAGCGGCGGAAGAGCTGGAAGTCGATCCCCACGCGGTTCACCTCATCACCGCCGATACGGCGCGCACGGCGAATGAAGGCTTCACCTCCGGCAGTAACTCGATGAAGGATTCGGCGACCGCCATTCGCAACGCGGCGGCGCAGGTGCGTGAAATCCTGATCGGCGTCGCCGCGGAGCGCCTGGGCATTGCGGCGGATCAATTGCATGCGCAGTCAGGCGCGGTGGTCGGGCCCGACAATCGCCGCATCGCCTACGGCGATCTGGTCGCCGGCGACGTGCTGCATGTGACCGCGCAGCCGGTCTCGAAGCTGAAAAGTCCCGACGCGTTGAAAATGATCGGCCAATCGATGCCGCGCGTCGACATTCCGGGAAAGGTGACGGGTGGCATCGCTTACGTGCACGACTTGCGCCTGCCGGGAATGGTGCATGCGCGTGTGGTGCGTCCATCGAGCTACGATGCGCGCCTACTCTCCGTCGACACCAGCGGCATCGAAAAGATGCCGGGCGTGATGAAAATCGTGCGCGACGGCAGCTTCCTTGGCGTGATTGCCGAGCGCGAGTTCCAGGCGATCGCTGCAATGCATGCGCTCACCGTCGCGGCGAAGTGGGATGTCGCCACGAAGCTTCCTGACGAGGGCAACATCTTCGGCTTTATCGAATCGTTGCCAGCGGAAGAGCATGTCATCGCCGACAAGCACGCGGACTCCGCGCCGGGCACGCGCACGCTCGAAGCCGTGTATCACCGTCCTTATCAGATGCACGGGTCGATCGGGCCGTCCTGCGCCGTCGCCTCATTCGACGGCGATGCGCTCACCGTCTGGTCGCACGCGCAAGGTATGTTCCCCCTACGCAAGGGAATTGCCGAAATGCTGCATCTCCCAGACGAGAAGGTACGCTGCATCCACATGGAGGGCGCCGGCTGCTATGGCCACAACGGCGCCGACGATGCCGCTGCCGATGCTGCTTTGCTGGCGTGCGCTTTGCCCGGCCGGCCGGTGCGCGTGCAATGGATGCGCGAGCAGGAGCATCAGTGGGAGCCGTATGGGCCTGCCATGGTGAGCCGCGCGCGTGCGTCGCTGGACATCGCCGGCAACATCGTCGACTGGGAGTATGAGGTTCGCAGCAACACGCATTCGACGCGCCCGCCGGGTGCGGGGCAATTCCTCGCCGCGCGGCACCTCGAACAGCCCTTCAAGCCCGGGCCGCCGCGGCCTGGAGAACAACCGGACGGCGCCGGGGATCGCAACAGTGTTCCGCTTTACGCGCTGCCGAACGTGCGGGTCGGCTACCAGTTCGTCCCCGACATGCCGCTGCGCGTCTCGGCCCTTCGCGGCCTCGGCGCATACCACAACATATTCGCGATCGAATCCTTCATGGATGAGCTTGCGATTGCAGCAGGTGCCGACCCAGTCGAATTTCGGTTGCGCCACATGCAGGAGAAGCGCGCGCGCAAGGTGATCGAGACGGCGGCGCAGCGCTTCGGCTGGTCTTCTGCGTCGATGACGGAAGGCAGCGGCCGTGGCTTTGCTTTCGCGCGCTACAAGAATCTCGGCGCATATTGCGCCGTCGCGCTGGAGGTCGATGTCGAACACGAGAGCGGACGCGTGCGTCTCGGCCGCGTCGTCGCCGCTGTCGATAGCGGCCAGGCGGTCAATCCAAACGGCATCGCCAACCAGATCCAGGGTGGCATCGTGCAATCGGCGAGCTGGACGCTTTATGAATCCGTGCGTTTCAACCAAACGCGCATTCTGAGCCAGGATTGGAGCACGTATCCCATCCTGCGCTTCGGCAACGTGCCGGAAAGCGTCGACGTGCATGTCGTCGATGCGCCCGGCGAGCCCTTTCTCGGCACGGGGGAGGCGGCACAAGGACCGGCCGCCGCGGCGATCGCCAATGCGGTGACAAACGCGACGGGCACCCGCATTCGTCATCTGCCGCTCAGTGCGGCGCGGGTGAAGGCGGCCATTGGAGTTTGAGCTTAGCTTGACACCCCAAAACCGCGCGCCTACATGCCCGGGTCTCGCGGGTGCGAGGCAAATTGCGGCGGCGGGGTAGCTCAGTTGGTTAGAGCGGAGGAATCATAATCCTTAGGTCGGGGGTTCAACTCCCTCCCCCGCTACCAGCAATCGTGCCTCAACATTCCTGCTCCTCCGCTGGCGCCGTTGTACCCATGCACTAGCTTCCGCATCATCAGAAGTTTGCGGAGGAAACCTCATGAAATCGCGCCACCTTTGGCTGCCCTCACTTGCACTCGCCGCGGTGGGCGGGTGGCTTGCCGCCGGCCTCTTCGCGCCACCAGCGCGCGGCAAGGAACCGCGCTTTCCCCAGCTCACGATGGAGCAGCTTAACGAGCAGCAGCGCCCGCTCGGCGAGCAGGTGATGAAAGTCTCGAGCGTGGGCCTTGCCGGCCCTTATAATCCGATGATGCGCAGCCCTGTGCTCGGCCAGCGGTTGTTCGATCTCTTCCACTACCTGCGCTGGGAAACCTCCGTCCCAACTAAGCTCAACGAGTTCGCCATCCTGATCATCGGGCGGCAATGGCGCTCGCAGGTCGAGTGGTATGCGCATGCGCCATTGGCACAGAAGGCCGGCCTCTCTCCCGAGATCATCGCCGAGCTCAAGGTCAACAAGCGCCCCTCGGGGATGGCGGAGGACGAGGCCGCGGTCTACGACTTCGTCACCGAGCTCACGACGAAGAAAGAAGTGTCGGACGCGACTTATTCCCGCGCCAAGAAAATATTTAATGACCAGCAGATCGTTGACTTAACATCGGTCGCGGGTTGCTATGTTTCCGTAGCCATGTTGCTCGCCATGGCTGAGGAGACAACCCCACCGGGGAAGGAAGCCCCGTTCAAGCCGGGCGAACCATAAGAGAATTGCTGGGAGGATAAGATGAACCTGACGACCACACGCCGCTCGCTGCTCAAAGGCACCGCGGTGGCGGGGGCCGCCGCCGTCGTGGCGCCGGCAACCTCAGGCTCGGCGGTTGCTGCCGTCGCGCCTGCCGGCAAGCAAGCGCCCGGCTATTATCGCGTCAAGGTGGGCGATTATGAAGTGACGCTGCTGCATGACGGAGCGTTTGTTCGGCCCTCGCAGGGTTTCGTCACTAACATCAGCCAGGAACAGGCCGACGCGACGGCGGCCGCGAATTACATGCCGGCAGGCAAGGTAACGGTACCTTTCAACCCGACCTTGATCAATACCGGATCGAAGCTCGTTCTGATCGACACCGGCTATGGCCCCGTGCCGAACGCCCCAGTCGGGCAAGTGTTTGCGAATCTCAAAGCGGCTGGCGTCGAGCCGAAGGACATCGACATCCTCATCCTTTCGCATCTGCATCCGGATCATATCAATGGGTTGCGCGCTGCCGATGGCGGCATGGCCTTCCCGAATGCCGAAATCAAAGCGCCAGCGCCGGACTGGGCGTTTTGGATGAGTGATGACAATATGAAGCAAGCGTCCAGCAAGATGATGCAGGATTATTTCGCCAACGCCCGGAAGATACTCGGCGGGCTCGAGAACAAGATCACGCGCTACGATTGGGATAAGGAGGTCGCGCCGGGCGTGACGGCTATCGGCACTCCGGGACACACGCCGGGGCATACATCCTTCGCCGTCGCATCAGGCTCGAAGCGGATACTCGTGCAATCAGACGTGACCAATATCCCGGAATTCTTCCTGCGCAATCCAGATTGGCATGTCGCCTATGACGCCGATCCGGAGCAGGCGCAAAAGACCCGGCACAAATTCTACGATATGGCGGCGGCCGAGAAGGCGCTAATCGCCGGCTTCCACTTCTCCTTCCCGAACGCTGGGCATGTCGAGAAGGACGGCGCCGGATACCGGCTCGTGCCGGTGGCGTGGAGCGCGGCCCTTTAGGCGCCCCGGAAGGGGCGGGGCCTCTCGCGGGAGGCCCCACAAAGCTCACCTTTGCGCCGCTGCCTTGTTCTTGCGGTGGCCGGCGATCCAGCTCGCCGAGTGCCGTTGCATCCAGCGCTGCGCCTCCTCTTCCGTTGGGAAGGAGAGGTGCGTGCGCTGGGCGCGCGGCCAATCGACGGTGACCCTGCACCCGCCCTGCCTTAAGTTAGCGAGCGAGAGAGTAACTTGGTTTTCCTGCATGAACTGCCCCGGATGATTCTCTTTCCTGGGCATATAGGGCGCGCGCCTCACTTGGCAGCCGTGCCGGGGCGCTTTTCGCGGCTAGCGAGGACTGGTGGTGGACCCAGTCTCCGCAAACCGGTCTCCTGCACCCTGTTCTGCAGCTTCTACCCTGATCGAGATCCGCGGCGGTTCGTTGCTTAGGACCGCCTGCTACTCAGTGCCGCAGACAGCGGCCGGTTTTTGCCCACTCCGTCACCCTGCGGGAGCGAACAGAACAGGGGCAATTCATGTATATTAGCGTGGCCTGTTTCGGCCCCGCCATATCCCTGATTCACCTTATCGACAACCCTGTTAAGGCGAATTTTTTGGGGAATGCTTATGAGCGAGGCAGATCAAGAGCAGAACAAGCGCAACGGCAAAGCTGCTACATCAAATAATTACCGCAATCCGCCCGCCGAACACCGCTTCAAACCGGGTCAGACCGGCAATCCGGAAGGACGCCCCAAGAAAAAGCCAGCTCTTTCCTTCGACGCGTCTAAACCGGGAATGTTCGATCGCAATGACCAAGTGCTTTTAGAGGTCGTGGCGCGTCCCATAGTCGTGCGGGAAGGGAATAAGACTGAGAAGGTCTCGGGCCTCGAGGCGCTCTATCGCAGTATGTTGCGGAAGGCGGCCGAGGGTGACGCGGCGATAGGTCGGATACTGCTTCAGTTGATAGAGAAGGTGGAGAGCAGGCGGGCCGCTTACCAGCTGGAAATAATGAATGGTGCTCAGCAGCACCTGGCAACGTGGAACGATATCTTTTATGAGCGCGAGCTGCTTGGGGCACCTCCCCCGGAGGTTTACCCCCACCCCGCAGATATCGAGATCGACCTTGCGACGGGGCAGGTGATCTTCCATGGCCCGGTCACGAGGGATCAGGCGGCCCATCACGAGGCGCTAAAGGAATTCACCTTTGAATCGATACGGCGGCTGGCCCAGGTGGAAGAGGAGCTCGCAACAGACCCTGGAAATGCTGACTTGAAGGCCGAACGCAGGAGGCTAAAGCCTTTCGAGGACGTCCTCGCAAAACAGATCGGCCCGAGCAACATTCGGCGTGAGGTTTGGAGGCGCGCGCGGGCGGCGTTGGCGAGGAAGTCCAGTCCGCCGCAAAAGAGGCAAACTGGTAAAAA
>JAFASC010000221.1 GCA_019244955.1 Methylobacteriaceae bacterium
CGATATGCGCGCTTTACGACGCCGAATTCGAGATTTCCGGGCCCGGCGGAGCGCGCACGGTCGCGGCGCAGGAATGGTCTCAGGGCTATCTACAATCGGCGCTGGCCGAGAACGAGGTTTTGGAACGCATCCGGCTGCCCCTCTGGCCGGCCGAGACAGAGTTCGGCTTCAGCGAATATGCCCGCCGTAGCGGCGACTTCGCCATGGCCGGCGCTGCGGCGCTCGTTGCGTGGAAAGATGATAAGACCGTGCAGCGGCTCGCCATCGTGGTCTTTGGCGTTGCCCCAGAGCCGGTGCGTCTACGTCAGATGGAAAGCGCCGCGGTCGGTCGAAAACTCGATCGCGAATCGATTCGTGCCGTCGCCGACGCGGCACAGCATATTGAGGCGATGAGCGACCCCTATGTTTCCGCGGCGTATCGCCGCCGACTGGCTGGAGTCGTCGTCGAACGCGCGCTTGCCGCCGCGCTAGAACGCAGCGAGACGCCGGCATGAGCGACAGACGCCGCATCACAATCAACGTGAACGGCACGTTGCGTAACGCGGAGGTCGAGACCCGCGTCCACCTCGCCGATTTCCTGCGGCAGTCGCTCGGGCTGACCGGCACGCATCTTGGCTGCGAGCATGGCGTCTGCGGTGCATGCACAATCATCGTGAACGGTAGTGCCGTGCGTTCCTGTCTGATGCTTGCAGTACAGGCGGATGGCGCGAGCGTCGAAACCGTAGAAAGTCTCGGGACTAGCAAAGCGCTGTCAGCGCTGCAGCAGGCGTTCTCGCGCCATCACGCGCTGCAGTGCGGCTTCTGCACCCCCGGCATGCTGATGTCGCTCGAGGCGTTTTTGCGCAACAATCCGCACGCGAATGCCGCCGAAATCCGCGAAGCGATCTCCGGCAATATCTGTCGGTGCACCGGCTACCAGGGGATCGTCAACGCCGCTCTCGCCGCCGCGGCTGAACACCGAGGCGCCGCATGAGTGCGCGCTACTTTGGTGCAGCGGTGCAGCGGCTCGAAGATCCGCGGCTTCTCGCCGGAAACGGCCGTTACGTCGACGATATTGCCCTCCCCGGCATGCTGCATGCCGCGTTTCATCGCGCACAGGTCGCGCACGGACGCATACGCGACCTCGATGCTGCAGACGCGCGCACCATGCCCGGCGTCGCGGCGGTCTATGTGATGGCGGATTTTGCCGCGATTGCCGAAGGGCCGATGCCGCCGATGGCGCCGCATCCGCTTCTCAAGACGCCGCTCACCTATCATCCGCTGGCGGTTGAGGAGGTGCATCATGTCGGCGAGGCTATTGCGATGGTTCTCGCCGACACCCGTCAGCAAGCCGAGGATGCGGCGAACGCGATCCAGGTCGATATAGAGGATTTGCCTGCCGTTGCCCATGCAACCGCGGCGCTCGCGGACGGTGCTCCGCACGTCCATTCCGGCCGCGACAGCAATCTCGTTGGCACCTTGCGAGGCGGCTTCGGCGACGCGGGCGCCGTGTTCGCCAAAGCCGATCATGCCCTGTCCGAGACGTTCGCGATCCATCGCGGCGGCTGCCATTCGATGGAGTGCCGCGGCGTCATCGCCGCACCCGATCCGCTCGCCGAGGAGTTGACCGTCTACACGTCCTCTCAATCGCCATACATGGTGCGCCGTCATCTCGCGCAATATCTGAAGCGCGACGAATCGAGCTTGCGGGTCATCGCCCCGGATGTCGGCGGCGGCTTCGGACCGAAAGCCAACGTCTATCCCGAAGAATTCGCGGTGGCGCTGGCGGCCATGATGATCGGCCGGCCGGTCAAATGGATCGAGGACCGCAGTGAGCATTTTGTCGCGACGACGCAGCAGCGCGACCAGCTATGGACGCTCGATGTCGCCTTCACGGGCCACGGCCGCATGCTGGCCGTGCGCGGGCGCTGCATCCATGACAACGGCGCCTATGCGCCTTACGGATTGATCCTGCCGGCGACCGCGCTCGCCTCGTTCCCCGGCCCCTACGCATTGGAGGCGCTAGACATAGCGATAGACGTGGTGCTGACGAACCTCGTGCCGACCACGCCGGTGCGCGGCGCCGCGCGTCCATGCACGGCTTTTGTGCTGGAGCGGCTCGCGGACGCGATCGCGCGCCACCTCGATCTGCCTCGCGAAGAGGTGCGGCGCCGCAGCTTCATCACCGCTGATCAGATGCCCTACACGACCGGCATGAAGGCGCGCGACGGCTCGCCGATCTCCTATGACAGTGGCGATTATACGAAGGCGCTTGATCTGGCGTTGGCGAAGATCGATGCCGCGGGTTTCGCGCAGCGGAAGGCGCAGGCCGCAGCGCGCGGCAAGCTGCTCGGCTTCGGGATCGCCTCCTGCGTCGAGGATACCGGGCTCGCGCCTTTCGAGGGCGCGACGGTGCGGGTGACGCCGGCCGGGAAGGTGGTGATTTCGACGGGCGCCGCGAGCCAAGGCCAGGGCCACCGCACGATGCTCGCGCAGATCGCCGCCGACGCGCTTGGGGTCGACATCGGCAACATCAGCGTCGAGGCGGCCGATACGGGCAAGTTCCCCCTAGGAATCTCCACGGTCGGCAGCCGCATCGCGGTCACCGCCGGCTCGTCGGTCGAGCTCGCCGCGCAGCAGGTGCGGAAGAAAGCCTTGGAAGCGGCGTCCTTCATGCTGGAGGCGGCAGAAAGCGATCTTGAAATCGAAAGAGGAGTGGTGCGGGTGGTCGGCGTTCCCGGTATGCAGGTGTCGCTCGGCGATATCGCACGCGCGCTTTCGGGGAGCGCCGGCCTGCTGCTGCCCGGCCATCTCGAGCCGGACCTTGCCGCAACCGCGTATTTCGAATCGAATGCGCTGACATTCGCTTACGGCTCGAACGCATGCGAGGTCGAGATCGATCCAGCGACGGGCGATGCGCGTGTCAGTCGGTACGTCGTTGCGCACGATTGCGGCTGCCTCATCAACCCGCTCGTTGTCGACGGGCAAATCCTCGGCGGTGTCGTGCACGGCATCGGCAACGCTTTGTATGAGCGCATGGTCTATGATGAAGCCGGCCAGCCGCTCTCGACCAATTACGGGGAATATCTGCTGCCGCTCGCGCCTGAAATGCCCGATATCGAAATGCATCATTTGGAAACGCCATCGCCGCGCAATCCGATCGGCGTCAAAGGCGCCGGCGAAGGCGGTACTATACCCGCCGCAGCATGCGTCATTTCGGCCATCCAAGATGCGCTCGGGCCGGGAGCGCCCTTCATCGCCGAGCATCCGGTCTCGCCGGAACGCATAACGCAGTGGCTCGACGCGATCTCGTGACACAAATAAAGGGGAGGGAGACATGACAATCAGCGAAGCCGCCGGAATGCCGAGCGGGAGCAGTATCCAGACCGGCGCGCGGCTCGACCGCCTGCCGATTTCGAGCTTTCACAAGCGCATCTTTTGGCTCATCGGCGCCGGGATGTTCTTCGACGGATACGATCTCTATGTCGGGACGAACGTGCTCGGATCGACGGTATCGACGCACTTCTCGACTCTCGGGCAGAACGCGCAATTCGTCTCATTGACTTTCGTCGGGATGACGATCGGATCGCTCGCGGCAGGCTTTCTCGGCGACGCGTTCGGCCGGCGCTTTACCTATCAGGTCAATCTTCTCATCTTCGGGATCGCCTCGCTCGCCGCGGCATTTGCGCCGACAATGGAATGGCTCATTGCGGCGCGTTTTGTCATGGGTCTCGGCCTCGGCGCAGAGATCGTCGTCGGTTATTCGACTCTCACGGAATTCGTGCCGCCGCGCGTTCGCGGCCGCTGGCTGGCGCTGATGGCTCTGGTTGTCGTCTCCGGTCTGCCGGCGACGACAATTTTGGGATCGCTCATCATTCCTGCTTTCGGCTGGCGGCCGATGTTCGTGATCGCGGCGATCGGCGCGCTGATCGTCTGGTATTTGCGCAAAGCACTGCCCGAGTCGCCGCGTTGGCTCGAATCGAAGGGACGGCTTGCCGAGGCCGAGGCCTTGCTCGCCGAGATCGAGCGCGAATGCGGCGCCGCTGGCGCAGCGCTTGCGCCCATGGCGCTGAAGGCGCCGCTCGTCACCGCACGCGATTTGTTCGGACCGACGTTGCTGCCGCGCCTCTTCGTCGGTTCCATAGTGCTCATCGTCATCAACACTCTGATCTTCGGCTTTGTCACTTGGCTGCCTACTTTTTTCGTTCAGGAAGGGATCACGCTGACGCGCTCCTTTGCTTATACGGTGATGATCTCGCTTGCGGCGCCGATCGGCTGCGTCATCGGCTCGTTCTTAGCCGATCGGGTTGGCCGCCGCCCGACCATCATCGGCGGCTCCATCGCGACCATCGTCTTCGGGGCGCTTTATCCGTTCATGAAGGACCCGGCGCTGATCGTCGCGACCGGCTTCTGTCTCTTGCTTGCAATCTACGTCCTCGTCGCGCTGCTCTATGGCGTCTACACGCCGGAACTGTTTCCGACGGAAGTTCGGCTTCGCGCCAACGGCATCTGCAACATGCTCGGCCGCGGCGCGACGATCGTCTCGCCGTTTATCGTGGTCGCTTTGTTCAAAGCCTACGGAGTGAGCGGCGTAACGACCTTCATGATCGCGCTGCTCGTCATACAGATCGCCGCCGTCTGGGCCTGGGGCATCGAGCCGGCGCGAAGAGGGTTGGAGGAGCTCAGCGCAGATGGCGCAGGTGGTGAGATCCAAACCGGCGCGTACGCGCCGCGTTGATTTCAGCTGCCGGTGAAAGCAGGCGCGCGCTTCTCCATGAACGCGAGCCTGCCCTCGCCATAATCGCGGCTCGCGAAACACCGGCGGACGCGCTCGGCGCAGCCTGTGACGTCGCGGTCACCCGGGTCTTTGACAATCTGCTGGAAGACGTACTTGGCCGTTCCGATCGTTAGGGGTGCGTTGGCAGCGATCGTCCTCGTGTAGTCCTCGACGTAGCTGTCGATTTCGTTGTCCGGCAAGACTCGGTTTACGAGGCCCATGATTTCCGCTTCGCGCGCGGTGAATTGCCTCGCGGTAAAAAAAATCTCTTTCGCGAAGGGTACGCCGACAACTTCGCTCAGGCGCCTCAAGGGCGCGAAGCCATAGCCAAGACCGAGTTTCGCTGCCGGCAAGGCGAATTTGGAATTCTCCGTCGCGATGCGCAAATCGCAGCTGACCGCGAGGCCAAGTCCGCCGCCGATGCAGAAGCCGCGGATTTTCGCGATGGTCGGTTTCGGGAACCGGTGCAGCCCGGAATAGATCGCCTCGGTCGCAGCATTGTAGCGCTGCACCGCTTCAACTTCGGAACGCTCGTCCTCGAATTTCGAAACATCGGCGCCGGAGACGAAAGCCTTGCCCCCCGCCCCGGTGAGGATGACGACACGAACAGCAGGATCGGCGGCAAAATCGGCAAGGATTTCCTCCGCCGCTTTCCACATCGCGAAGCTGACCGCGTTGCGCTTCTCCGGATTATTGAAAGTCATCGTGCCGATGCCATCGGCTTTTTGCGCCAGCATCTTGCCGTCCGCGAATGAAAGCTCTGCACCA
>JAFASC010000253.1 GCA_019244955.1 Methylobacteriaceae bacterium
GATCGCCTGGATCGTCGGTCACGCGGCAGATCGGGTGATGATGACCGACCTTACTTTCGTTCCCATCCTGGAAGGACTGGCCGACAAGCTCCCGAGCATCGAGCGTTATGTCATCCTGACCGACGCCGCGCATATGCCGGCGACAAAATTGAAGAACGCGGTCGCCTACGAGGAGTGGATTTCCGAGGTCGATGAAGACTTCGAATGGGCTGAGTTCGACGAGAATACTGCCGCCGGCCTCTGCTACACATCCGGCACCACTGGCGATCCAAAGGGCGTCCTCTATTCGCATCGCTCAAACGTCCTCCACTCGCTGGCGCTATCGGGCATCGATGCGCTGGCGCTGAGTTCTTCCGGTTCGATCTTGCCCGTCGTGCCGATGTTCCACGCAAATTCGTGGTCGCTCGCATTCTCCGTGCCGATGGCTGGCTCGAAAATGGTTATGCCGGGTGCGAAGCTCGATGGCGCCTCGATTTATGAACTGCTCGACAAGGAGCAGGTGACGATGACCGCCGCGGTCCCGACGGTTTGGCTGATGCTTCTCCAGCATATGCAGGCGAACAATCTCAAACTGCCCCACTTGAAGCGTGTCATGATCGGCGGATCGGCGTGTCCGCGCGCGATGATCGAGACCTTCGAGAAAGACTATGATGTGGAGGTCTTCCACGCCTGGGGGATGACCGAGATGAGCCCGGTCGGGACGCTCGGCTCGATGAAGCACAAGGTCGCGAGCCTAGAAGGCGATCCGCTCTTCGACCTCAAGGCGAAGCAGGGCTTCGGCTTCTTCACTGTGGACATGAAGATCACCGACGATGAGAACAAGCCCTTGCCCTGGGATGGCAAGACCTTCGGTCGGCTGAAAGTCCGCGGGCCTGCGGTCGCGCGGCGCTATTTCAAGCTGGAAGATAAGGAAATCCTCGACGAGGAGGGTTATTTCGACACTGGAGACGTGGCGACGATCGATCCCGATGGCTACATGCAGATCACCGACCGGGCCAAGGACGTGATCAAGTCCGGCGGCGAGTGGATTTCCTCCATCGATCTCGAAAACCTCGCCGTTGCGCATCCCGATGTCGCCGAGGCTGCCGTGATCGGCGTCCACCACCCGAAATGGGATGAGCGTCCGCTGCTCGTCATCGTCAAGAAACAAGGGCGCGAACCGCAAGCCAAGGAGATTTTGAAGTTCATGGACGGCAAGATCGCGAAATGGTGGATGCCCGACGATGTGCAGTTCGTTGGCGAGATTCCCCACACCGCGACCGGGAAGATCAACAAGCTGAAGCTGCGCGAAGCTTTCCGTGACTACCGTCTGCCGACGGCGTGAGATAGACGCGAGGGAGAGACATGCGTCGCTTGATCATCGAGGAACCCTATTCGCATGCGGCTCTGTGGAGCCGCCGGCTGGCTTTGTTCTCGCTTGCCGTCGGTGCGATCGCGGTCATGCTTGCGCGCAGCCAAGCGGTCGATCCGACGGCGACGCTCTCGGTATTCGCCGGTGCGGTTCTCGTTGCCTGTGTCGCGCTTCTCTTCGCCGGCACCGCGGCCGTTGTCATCTGGCGTACCGGCCGGCGCGGCGCCGGCGTCGTTGCGAGCGGGGTTTTCCTTGCTGCCCTGCTGCTCTGCTATCCCGCTTATCTCGCCGCCAATGCGGTGCGTTTGCCGCTTTTGCACGACGTGTCGACCGACCTCGTCGATCCACCGCAATTCTCGCGTTCGAGGGCCGCGCTTGCGGCGCGTGGCGAACGCACGCCTGAAGTTCCGCCGCCGCAAGCGCGTCAGGAGCAGCGTTTCGCTTATCCGAACATCCAGCCGATTCTGCTCGACCAGGAAGCCGACGAAGCCTATCAGCTCGTGCTGCGAGCCATTGCCGCGCGCGGCTGGAAAATCGTCGAGCAGACGCCGCCCGGCGGTAGGATCGGCGTCGGTCATATCGACGCGATCGACCGTTCGCCCGTCATGGGGTTTCCGGCAGACGTCACGATCCGCATGCGGCCGCTTGCCGGTCAGACGCGTGTCGACGTGCGCTCGGTCTCGCGCGTCGGCCGCCACGACTACGGCTCGAACGCGGAGCGAATCGCGAAGTTCGCGGGTGAGATACAGGCGCAGCTCGACGCCGCGAAGTGATCACGCCGGCGTGTAATGGGTCGCAAGACGTGGCGGACCGTCAGCGCGCACCACTCCGCGCGCGACGAGATCTTCCAAATGCGCCAGCACGGATAGCGCAGCCGCGCCTTTGAGCCGCGCGTCGAGGCCTTCGTAAATGCGCTCGACCATTTCAGGAATGAGCGTATCGCCGGCTTTGATTCGCGTGAGTATCGCGGTTTCGCGCTGGTGGCGATGGTGAATGAGCGCGCGCAGGTAGCGCTGCGGCTCACGTACCGGGCCGCCATGACCCGGCCAGTAGATCGTCTCCGAGCGATCCCGAAGTTTCTCCAGAGAGGCCATGTAGTCGTTCATCGAACCATCGGGCGGTGCGACGATGGAGGTCGACCAGGCCATGACGTGATCGCCGGAAAAGAGCGCGTTTTCCTCACGTAGCGCGAAAGCGAGATGGTTGGAGGCGTGGCCGGGCGTGGCGATTGCTTCGAGTGTGAAGCCCGGGCCTTCCACCGTGTCGCCCTCCGACAGAACGCGCGCGGGGCGGTAATCGGTATCGTGCGCGGCATCGAGGCCGGCCGCTTGCGCATTGGCGTGGCGCGGCTCGTAGGGGCGGCAGCCGACAATCGCCGCGCCGGTCGCCGCCTGCAGCGCGCGCGAGGCCGGGGCATGATCGCGATGCGTATGGGTGACAAGGATGTTGGCGACGCGCTCGCCTTTCGTTGCCTCGATGAGGGCTTGGACGTGCTCGGCATTGTCCGGTCCGGGATCGACGATGGCGAGCTCGCCGCGCCCGACGATATAAGTGCACGTGCCGGTGAAGGTGAAAGGCCCGGGATTCGGCGCAAGCACGCGGCGGATCAGCGGCGAGACCTGTTGCACTTCATCCGCTTTCGGATCGAAGTTGTGCTCGAAGGGGATGTCGTCGTCGGCCATATGCTCTCCGGTCGTGTAGGATAATGATCGATAGAGCAAATACAACGACCCTCATCCTGAGGAGCGCTGCGCAGCAGCGCGTCTCGAAGCACGCGTAGAGAGAGATGCGTCTGCCAGTCCTTCGAGACGGTCACTGCGTGACCTCCTCAGGACGAGGGTGGGATCAATGAAAGTTGCGGCCCTTCGGCAGCATCTCCTGCATTTCGGATTGCATCTGCGTCTGGACGAGCCGCTGCGCATGCGCGGCGATGTCGGCCTTGATGCGCAAATTTTGCGGGCGTTTGACTTCGTCGGCGCGCGCCAAGGCCGAGAGCCCGGCGCCGCGGCCCGACAACAAGCCGAGCAGCGGCGTCAAGTCCTCCATCTGATCCGCGATGACATGGATCACGCCGGATTCGTTCTGCAGCCGGCCGATGACGGAAACGAAACGCGCGCCGATCACCAATGCGCGCAGCCGCTCGTAGACTTTCGGCCAGACGATGATGTTGGCAATCCCGGTTTCGTCTTCGAGCGTCATGAAGATGACGCCGCTCGCCGAGCCCGGCCGCTGCCGCACCAGCACGAGCCCGCCGACAACGATGCGCGGGCGCTTTGATGTGTCGATCGTGGGGAGTGCCGAGGCGGGCATTATGTTGCGCGCGGCAAGATGCTGGCGCACGAACGAGACGGGGTGCGCTTTGAGCGACAGCGTCAAATGCCGGTAATCCTCGACGACTTCCTCGCCGGGCGGCATCGGCGGCAGATGCGCGTCGGGTTCGAGCGGCGTGAAGGCGAGCGCGCTCAGGAGCGGCAAGTCGTCCTTGTCGCCGGCGCGATTTAAGCCGCGCACGGCCCACAGGGCATCGCGGCGCGTGAGGCCGAGCGAGGAAAACGCGTCCGCTTCGGCGAGGCGTTCGAGGACGCTCGGCGAGAGGCCGGTGCGCAGCCACAGATCGCGCACGGAATCGTAGCCTCGCGCGCGCAACTTCACCAACAGCTCCATGTCGGTTTGTTCCAGTCCCTTGATCTGGCGGAAACCGAGGCGCACCGCGTAAGTCGAGCGGATGTCGTCCCGCATGGAGGCATGGCGCGGATGCAGCACGCCGGTCGAGCTGCTGGCTGCGAACGGCTCCAGCCGGTGGTCCCATTCGGAGGTGTTGACGTCGACTTCGCGCATTTCGATGCCGTGCTCGCGCGCATCGCGCACGAGCTGCGCCGATGCATAAAAACCCATCGGCTGCGAATTGAGGATCGCCGCGGCGAAGACGTCCGGGTAGCGGCACTTCATCCAGGCCGAGGCATAGACGAGATTGGCGAAAGACGCCGCGTGGCTTTCGGGAAAACCATACGTGCCGAAACCCTCGATCTGCTGGAAGCAGCGCTCGGCAAATTCGCGCGGATAATTTTTGGCGACCATGCCTTCGATCATTTTCGTCTTGAGCTTGCCGATCGTACCGGCGCGCTTGAACGTCGCCATCGCACGGCGCAATTCGTCGGCCTCAGCCGGCGTGAAGCCGGCCGCGACGATGGCGATGCGCATTGCCTGCTCCTGGAAGAGCGGCACGCCGAGCGTCTTGCCGAGCACGTCTTCCAGCTCTTTCGAGGGATAAACCACCGGCTCCTTGCCTTCGCGCCGCCGGAGATATGGGTGCACCATGTCGCCTTGAATCGGGCCGGGACGCACGATCGCGACTTCGATGACCAGATCGTAGAATTTTGCCGGCTTCAGCCGCGGCAACATCGACATTTGCGCGCGGCTTTCGATCTGGAACACGCCGATCGTGTCGGCGCGCTGGATCATCGCATAAACGCACGCCTCTTCCGCAGGCAGCGTCGCAAGCGTCGGGCGCAAGCCGTAATGGCGCTCCAACAGTTCGAAACCCTTGCGCAAGACCGTCAGCATGCCGAGACCGAGCACGTCGATTTTCAGGATTTTCAGCGCGTCGAGATCGTCCTTGTCCCACTCGACGGTGGTGCGGTCCTCCATCGCCGCATTGGCGATCGGCACCACCTCGTCGAGCCGCGTGCGGGTGATGACGAAGCCGCCGGTATGCTGCGACAGATGCCTGGGAAAGCCGGCGAGCTCGCCGGCGAGCGCGATCGCCTTGGCGAGTCGCGGCTCGCGCGGATCGAAGCCGAGGCGCTTCGTCTCGACATCGTCGATCGTGCCGGACCACCAGCCCCACACCGTGCCGGAGAGGGCCGACACCATGTCTTCCGACAGGCCGAAGACCTTGCCGACCTCGCGGATCGCCGAACGCGCGCGATAGGTGACGACGCTCGCCGCCAATCCGGCGCGTTCGCGGCCATATTTCGCATAGATATACTGAATGACCTCCTCGCGCCGCTCGTGCTCGAAATCGACGTCAATGTCCGGCGGCTCGTTGCGCGCGTCGGAGACGAAGCGTTCGAACAAGAGATCGTGGACGTTGGGATCGACCTCGGTAATCCCCAAGCAATAGCAGATGACGGAGTTTGCGGCCGAGCCGCGTCCCTGTGCGAGAATACCGTTCTCACGAGCAAAGCGCACGATGTCATGGACGGTGAGGAAATAAGCGGGATATTTTTTTGTCGCGACGAAGGAGAGTTCTTTGCCGATCGCCTGTTCGATTTTGTCCGGTATGCCGGCGGGATAGCGGCGAGCCGCGCCCTCGCGCACCAGAGCTTCGAGCGCCTCCTGCTCGCTCGCATAGCCGGCGCGCAATTCGTCGGGATAATCGTATTGCAGCTGGTCGAGCGAGAACTCGATCTTTTCCACAAAGCGGATCGTCTCGTCGATCGCCTGCGGTAAGTCCTCGAAGAGCCGCGCCATTTCCGCGCCGTCTTTTAGATGACGTTCGGCATTGGCTTTGAGCAGAAAACCGGCATTGTCGAGCGTGACGCCTTCGCGGATGCAGGCAACGACATCGGCGAGCGCGCGGCGCTCCGGCGCATGCATGAGGACGTCGTTGGTGGCGAGAAGCGGCAGCTGATGCGCGCGGGCAAGTGAAGCGCGGCGGGCAAGATCGGCGCGCATGTTGCGGCCGTAACCGGCGCTTGCCGCGACCCAGACACGGCCCGGCGCGGCTTCGGACAATCTTGCAAGAAGCGCGGAATCGTCCGGCTCGCCCGCATCCATGACGATCAGCTGCTGGCCCTCTATATATCTGAAGAGATCGTCGCGCGTGAGATGGCATTCGCCTTTCGGCGCGTGGCGATTGCCGTCGGTCAAGAGCCGCGTCAGCCTGCCATAAGCATCGCGATCGCGGGGATAGGCGAGCATGTCGGGCGTAGCGTCGCGAAAGACCAGCCGCGCGCCGCTGATGACGCGGAAATCGCCGGCATTTTCCCTATTATTGCGCAGGAAGAGGTGCGCGCGCACGATTCCGGCGAGCGAATTGCGATCGGCGATGCCGATGCCTGCGAGACGAAGAGCAATGGCAGTCGCAACGAGCTCTTCCGGATGCGAGGCGCCGCGCAGAAAGGAAAAATTCGTCGCGACCGTGAGTTCGGCATAACGTGGCGGCGCACGAGAGGCAGGCGCGTTCATCCGAACAGGCCGTGCAAAAACCAGCGCGGCTCGACTGTTTCCGTCGTGTAAAGCCCTTCGCGGAAAAGCCAGAACCTTTGGCCGCAAGAATCTTCGGCGCGGAAATAGTCGCGCGTCAGCGCCGGTTGTTCATGCTTCCACCATTCCGGCGCGATGCGTTCCGGTCCTTCGATCGCGGAAATATCGTGCCAGACGCGGCGCCAGCGGAATTTTGCCGGAGGACTGTCGGGCACCGCTGCAATGGCTTCGATCGGCTCGGGCGGATCGAGGAGTTTTAAGGGGCGCGTGGGCAGGAGGTTTGCGCTTGCGGAGAAAGGAAGCTTTGGGTCCGAGTTATTTTTGACGCGCCCGCGCGTCTGCGCAGCGGGAATCGCAGCGACGGCAAATTCCGGAATATGCGTTTCCTGCTGCTCGAAGCGCAGCACGCGTCGCCATCCAAGCCGCGCGCCGAGCCGGTCGATCAGATCGGCGAGGTCGGCGGAGTGATCGGCTCCACTCGCCGCCGCCTCGATCGTCAGCGCCGATTGCGGCATGCTCGCGCGCTCGACCCTGATCGCCGCCAAGCGCACGACATCGAAACCGTAGCCGGTATCGAGCCCCTCTTCGCCGGCGGCTTCGATGCGTTCGCGGAAAAGCCGCGCGACGAGTTTCGGGTCGCGCAAGGGCCGGCTCGTGCCGGTGGAGAGATGTTTTACGACACCGTCGACGCGAAACAGGCTGACGTCGATCTCGCGCGCGCCTTCGTCGTGGCGCTCGAGCAATGCACAGAGTTCGTGTGCAAGCCCCGATATCGTCGCCTCGATGTCCTCGCGCCGCGCGATGCCTTCGGCAAAACGCCGTTCGACCAGATAGGCCGGCGTCTCGAAGCGCGGCGACAAGGGATCGCCGCGCCGGCCGAAGATCGCATCGAGCCGCGCCACCAAATCTGCGCCGAAGCGCGCGGCGATCGGCGCGCGCGGGCGCATCAGGAGATCGCCGATGCGGCGAAGCCCCGCCTGCGCCAAAGCGGCGATCGTTTCAGCCTCGATGCGCAAGGCGGCGACCGGCAGGTCGGCGACGAGCATGTGCAAATCGCGCTCGCCCACGTCTGCCGGCACAAACGTCATTTCGGCAAAGCGTGCCAGCGCCCAGGCGAGCGCCGGATTTCCCGCGAGCGCGGCGCGTGCGGCAAATCCTTGCGCTTGCAGCGCCGCGATAATTTCGGTGAGCAGCGCGCGCTCGCCGCCGAATAAATGCGCCGCGCCGCTGACATCGAGGAGCACGCCGTCAGGCGCATCGAGCCCCGCGAGCGGGGTGAAGCGCCGGCACCAATCGGCGATGGCGGCGAGGAGCCCGGCTTCCGCGCTCGCGTCGGCTTCGGCAATTTCGAGATCGGGCATAATCGCGCGCGCATCGGCGAGCGTCATGGCGATGCGTAAGCCCGCCGCTTGCGCGCGCGCATCAAGCGACGCGAGACGCTGCGCGCCTTTGATCTTGGTCCAAGTCGCTAAAGGTGTCGCTAATGGCACGCGGGTGGAGTGCGCGCAATCGCGCGGGGACGGCGCTTTCCTGCGCGCGAGCCGGTCGGTTGCGAGGTGCGGCAACCAGAGGGAGAGACAACGCATCACGGAAACAGGTCTCCTCATGGTTCCACGCAACATCGGAGAACTTTTGCCAATCAAGCGCGCGGCCGAGACCGGCGCCGGCGCGCATGCGCGCGACCCGCACGCCCCACGCGGCCGGTCCGGGCAGCGGCGGCCCGCGGCCTGCCGCGGGCGCGGGCAGGCTGCGGCGCG
>JAFASC010000148.1 GCA_019244955.1 Methylobacteriaceae bacterium
TACAAGGCGCTCGGCGGCTTCGCCACGAACGGCGTCAATATGACGAAGCTCGAGAGCTACATGATCAACGGCGAATTCACGGCCACGCAATTTTTAGCTGACGTTGACGGCCATCCCGATGACGTGCCGCTCGCACGTGCGCTCGAGGAGCTCGCGTTTTTCTCGGCGGAGGTGACGATTCTTGGCGTGTATCCCGCGCATCAGTTCCGCTTGGATTCCCAGGTGAAGCAGGGGTGAGGCTGCCGATGAACTATGTCTACCTCGCCGGTGCCATCGTCTTCGAAGTGATCGGCACATCAGCGCTCAAGGCGTCTGCGGGTTTTGCAAAACTCTGGCCCACACTCTTGATGGCCATCTGCTTTGCCGCCGCGTTGTTCTGCCTGTCGCAGACGCTACGCACGATTCCCTTGGGAATCGCCTACGCAATCTGGTGTGGCGTCGGCATAATTCTCACCGCTCTCAGCGGCTGGCTGGTGTTCAGGCAGTCGATTGACGCCGCGGCGATCGCCGGCATGGCGCTGATCATTGCCGGCGTGCTGGTCATAAACCTAGTATCGAGGTCGGTCGCCGAATAGCGCGGCGAGCTTCAGCTGGACATGCCGATCGCGCGGGGACCGAGAAAGATGACGAGCGCAGCCACAAGCCATGCCGCAAGGCCGCCGAGGATGGCGAGCCGGTAGTCGACGCGCCCGATCAAGAGATAGCAGGCGCCGAGAAAGACGAGGTAGGCCGGAATCGTCTTCGCACCGGCAAGACACGTCGTGCGGAAGCCTTCGTCGGTTCCCTTGCTACCAACCGCGATCAGGGCGATCACGGCGAATGTGGGCGCCAGCGGTAGAATGCCCGGCAAGATGTCGCCGCGCTTCGAGGCCCAGACAATCAGCGCCGTGACGATGCCGCCGATCAAAGCCTTCCACAAAATGTCCATTGTGTCGTCCTGTCAGGCGGCACTGCGCCACTCGCGCCATCCGCGGGCGCGCAGTTCGCAGGCGGGGCAGAGCCCGCAGCCGTAGCCCCATTCGTGACGTTCGCCGCGCTCGCCAAGGTAGCAGGTATGCGTGTGCTCGATGATGATGTTCACCAGTGCGTGGCCGCCGAGTTCGTCTGCGAGCGCCCAGGTCGCCGCCTTGTCGCGCCACATCAGCGGCGTCTCGAGGACGAAACGGCTCTCCATGCCGAGATTAAGCGCGACCTGAAGTGCTTTGATCGTATCGTCGCGGCAGTCGGGATAGCCGGAAAAATCCGTTTCGCACATGCCCCCGACGATGTGCTTTATGTCGCGCCGATAAGCCACAGCCGCCGCGAATGTCAGGAACATGATGTTGCGGCCGGGCACGAACGTGCTCGGCAGGCCCTTTTCGTTGGTCGTGATCTCGACGTCGCGGGTCATCGCGGTGTCGGAGATTTCTCCGAGTACGCGAAGATCGATGACGTGATCTTCGCCCAGGGATTCACGCCAATCCGTATCAAGCCCGGCGAGCTTTTCCCGGATGATCGGTCGCTGCGTGAGCTCGACGCCATGGCGCTGGCCATAGTCGAAGCCGATCGTCTCGACGCGCGCGTAATTGGTGAGTGCCCACGCCAAGCACGTCGTCGAATCCTGCCCGCCGGAAAACAGGACAAGCGCAACCTCGCCAATTTCAGCCGGCATCCGTCCAGGCCGCAAGCAGATGATGGGCGATGGCGATCTTAGGCGGTGCGAAGAGCTTTGCCGGATGCGCGTTGCCCAACATCATACGCGCGTCCTCGCGGGTAAACCAACGCGCGTCTTCAAGCTCGGTCGTATCTACTTTGAGATCGCGCGAGGTCGCCTCGGCGAGACAGCCGATCATCAGAGAACAGGGGAACGGCCAGGGCTGCGATGCAAGATAGGTGATGCGCCCCGTCGTGATCCCCGCCTCTTCCTTGATCTCACGACGCACGCCGTCTTCGATCGTCTCGCCTGATTCGATAAAGCCGGCCAGGCACGAATACATGCCGGCTGGAAAGCGCGCCTGACGCCCGAGGAGGCAACGATCGCCGTCGGTCGCCAGCATGATCGCAACCGGATCGGTGCGCGGAAAGTGATGCGTGCTGCAGGCATCGCATTCGCGCCGCCATCCCGCAGCGGTGACACGCGTTGGCGCTCCGCAATTCGCACAGAAGCGATGATGCGCGTGCCAATACATGACGCTCTTCGCCTGGCCGAGCGCACCGACCATCTTTGGCGAGACGAGCCCCTGCAGGGCGATCGAGCGCAGATCGATGCTGGTGAGCCCGTCGTGCCCGTGCATGGCGGTACCGACG
>JAFASC010000213.1 GCA_019244955.1 Methylobacteriaceae bacterium
CGTGCCGTGGCGGGCGTTCCCGCCCGGCAGCCACATCAATATCGCCGTCCTGATCGATGATTTGCCCGATCACCGCTCCTATTCGCTCGTCGGCAGCGGCGAGGGCACTTACAAGATCGCGGTGAAGCGCTCGGATAAAAGCCGCGGCGGCTCGCGTTACATGTGGTCGCTCGAACAGGGTGCCCGGTTGAAAATCAGCGAGCCGGGCAATCATTTTAGCCTCGTTTTCGGCAAGCCAGATTATCTCCTCGTCGCCGGGGGCATCGGCATCACGCCGATCATCTCGATGGCGGAGGCGCTGAAGCGCACCGCCCATAAGTACCGGCTGGCTTTCGCCAATCGCGAACGCGCCGGCGCGCCGTTTCGTGACGAGCTCGCCGCCGCGCATGGCGACAATCTCGATCTGTTCATCTCGGAGGAAGGCCGCCGCATCGATATCGCCGCGGAAATCGACAAGCTCGCGCCTGAGGGCCAGCTCTATCTCTGCGGACCGATCCGTCTCATCGAGGCGGCGAGGGCAGCGTGGAAAGCCTCAGGCCGGGCGCTGACGAACCTGCGCTTCGAGACGTTCGGCACGACGGGACATCACGCGCCGGAACCCTTCGTCGTCAAGGTGCCGCGGCTCGGACGCGAGATCACGGTCTCCGAACACGAGACCATGCTGCACGCCTTGGCGAAAGCCGGCATCGACGTCATGTCGGATTGCGAGCGCGGCGAATGCGGCCTCTGCGCGATCGACGTGCTTGCCTGCGATTCCGAAATCGATCATCGCGACGTGTTCTTCAATGAGGATCAGCGGCGCGCCAACGACAAAATCTGCGCCTGCGTCTCGCGCGCCATCGGCGGCACGCTGACGGTGGATACGGCGTACCGGCCGGGATAGCCGCCCTTGCGGGCGGCTATCTGTCATCCCTGGATCAGGGCATTAACACCTTGTTGACCACATGGATGACGCCGTTCGACTGCATGACGTCGGCATTCGTCACTTTCGCCGTGCCCCCCTTGCTATCGGTGATGTAGACGGACTTACCGCGCGTCGTGACCGTCAGCGGCTCGCCTTGCACGGTGCGCAAAGTCGCCTGACCGCCGCCATCCCTTGCGGCCCTCATGAGATCGGCCGCGGTCATTCTGCCCGGCACGACATGATAGGTCAGAACGGACGAGAGTTGACCTCTATTCTGCGGTTCCATGAGGCTGGCGACAGCCGATTTCGGAAGCTTGCCGAATGCCGCATTGGTCGGCGCGAAAACGGTGAAGGGTCCTTGTCCCTGCAGCGTATCGACAAGACCGGCAGCTTTCACAGCCGCCACGAGCGTCGTGTGCTCCTTCGAATTGACCGCGTTCTGCACGATGTTCTTATCCGGATACATGGGCGCGCCGCCCACCATCTTGACCGCGGCAAAGGCGCCGCCGGACACGGCAATCGCGGCTGCAGTAACGAGCCCAATAGTAGCGGAACGGAAAGTCTGACGCATAACGAATCTCCCTCTGAGACACCGAATCGCGTTCGGATGAGTGGCTCTACGGGGCGGGAGGGGGAAAAGTTGCGGGGACGGTTTCGATCACGTTTTTGTGATCGCCCGCCAGCCAATATCTCTGCGGCAGAAACCTTCCGGCCAGTCGATTGCGTCGACGGCGGCGTAGGCACGTCTTTGCGCCTCGGCCAGAGTCGGTGCGAGCGCCGTCACGTTCAGCACGCGTCCGCCATCGGCAACGAGCCGCGTGCCGTCGCGGCGGGTGCCGGCATGCGTCACTATCACATGCGGCATGCGCTCGGCTTCCTCGATCCCGCGGATTTCCGTGCCTTTCTTTGGCGCACCGGGATAACCTTCGGCCGCCATGACAACGGTCAGCGCGGTCAGATCCGACAGTGCAACGGCATCCCTCTCTAGATTTCCCCGCGCACATTGCTCGATCAGCGACAAAAGATCGCTTTCCAATCGCGGCAGCATGACCTGCGTCTCGGGATCGCCGAAGCGCGCATTGTACTCGATGAGCTTCGGCCCGTCTGAGCAAATCATCAGCCCGGCATAGAGCACGCCCTTGAACGGCATGTCTTCCGCCGCCATTGCATCGATCGTCGGCGTAACGATCTCGCGCATGACGCGCGCCTGCAGGTCGCCCGTAAAGACCGGCGCCGGTGAATAGGCTCCCATCCCACCGGTATTCGGCCCTGTATCGCCGTCGCCGACGCGCTTATGGTCCTGCGCCGAGGCGAAGGGCAGCGCGCGGCTGCCGTCGGAGAGCGCGAAAAATGAAACCTCTTCGCCCTCGAGCAGCTCTTCGATGACGACTTCCGCGCCGGCGCTGCCGAACGCGCCGGAAAACATCGATTCGATTGCCTCTTCCGCCTGCGCAAGTGTTGACGCGATGATCACGCCCTTGCCGGACGCAAGGCCATCCGCTTTCACTACGATCGGCGCACCGCGCGTGCGCACGTACTTTAGCGCCGCTTCGCGTTCGCTGAACCGCCCGAACTCAGCTGTCGGAATTCCATAGCGCCGGCAGAGTTCCTTCGTGAATGCTTTTGATCCCTCTAGCTGCGCCGCCCCTTTCGTCGGTCCGAACGCCGGTATGCCCGCCGCCTCCAATGCATCGACGAGCCCCTCGACGAGCGGCTGCTCCGGCCCGACGACGACAAGCTCGATCCCCATCAACCGGCAGAAATTTATGGCAGCCGCATGATCCGTGACATTCAGAACGACGTTTTCGCCGAGCGCGGCCGTGCCCGGATTGCCGGGCGCAATGAACAGCTTCGTCAGCCGTGCGCTCTTCACGAGCGACATGGCGAGCGCGTGCTCGCGCCCGCCGGAACCGATCAGCAGAACCTTCATTTCGCGTCGCGTTTGTCCGTGCGTGCGTCGCTGCGCATCAGTTCGTCCGCGACTGCGGCATAGGCGGGAAGCGAAATCGGGTCGTTGAATGCGTTCGCCGCCACCGGAAGCGAGGCATAGCGCGCGATCACCATCTCGGCTTTCGGATCTATATAAAGCGCCTGGCCATAAATACCGCGTGCCGTATACGCGCCGTGATCATTGTTCGTCACCCACCAGAAGGCGCGATACGACCAGCCCGGCAGCGTTTTGTAACCGGCTTTGGCGAAAATCTCTTTGTCGCCGCCTTTCGTGATGTCTTCCACCACCTGAGCCGCGATGATCTGCCGGCCGTTATACTGGCCTTTGTTGCGCATTGTCTCGCCGAACCGCGCGAGATCGCGCAAGGTCGTGGCGAGTCCGCCGCCGCCGCTTTCGGTACCAATCGAATCAACGACGAAATAGGCGTCCTTCTCCGCGCCTATTTTGGACCAGATTTTCTCTGACATGAGGTCGGACAGGCGCTGACCCGTTGCGCGTTTCACGATCCAGGCCAGCACTTCGGCGGTGACCGTGTTGTAGGCGAAGGTCTGGCCGGGCTCGCCCTGTTTCTGCAGCGTCACCAGAAAATCATAATAAGTCCGCGGTCCCGTATAGTCCGGGCGAGCGGGAATCCAGCCGCCCGCACGTGAATAGTTCCATATCTCCGCATTCGGATCGGCGTAATTTTCCGAGTATTTCGCATTGACGAGCATGTCGAGCGCCTGGCGCACCGTGGCGTCGCCATAGGCAGAGTTCTGCAGCTCCGGTACGTACCTGGTGACCGGCGCCGTTGCATCGAGCTTGCCTTCGACAATAAGCATCGTTGCCAGCGTGCCGACGAACGACTTCGTCAGCGAAAACGCCGTATGCGGCCGCGTGGGCGCGCCGGCGCCAAAATAACGCTCGTAGACGATCGTGCCCTTGTGCAGCACGACGATGCCATCGGCGTAGGTCTTCTGCAGCGCCTCCTCGAATGTCATCGGCGCGCCGTCCATGGTCGTGAACTTCACGCTGCCGAGATCGCGTTCCTCCCGCGGCAGCATGGCGACGGGCCTCTCGCCGCGCGAGACGTCGGTGCTAGGCATGAGGTCGCGCAGATGGTTGAACGACCAGCGCGTCGCCGGGAATTTCGATGCCGATCCGTCGCTGAAGCGCACGATCTTGTCGGGCGGCGGCGGGAAGCCCTGCATCACGCCGTTCACCTGCGGATCGCTTTGCTTCGCATCCGGGAAGGAAGGAGGCGGACTTTGCGCCAAGGCGAGCCCGCAATGCAGCAGCGCCGGCGTCAACATGATGAGCAGCCGGGCCGCTCCGCTTTTCGTCCGCAGCATTTCAATCCTCGCGATGCCGCGCGAAGCTAGAGCAAAACGCCTGCAAGTGGA
>JAFASC010000277.1 GCA_019244955.1 Methylobacteriaceae bacterium
GCGATGTGCGCGCGACAATATCCACCAGGGGAAAGCCCCCTCGTTCGGCCGCACCGTCCAGCGGTCCCCCGACTGCACGTCGACGAACGGAAATTCCGCCTTTGCTGGCCCTTCCAACGCGCGTTCCGAGCCGATCGTGCGGAGGAAGGCGCGGACATCATGATTGCCGGACAGAACGAGGTGATTGCCGTTGTCGATCATAAGTCCGACCGCGGCATCGAAATACGAGCGGCATCGCCCGCCCGCCTGCCGCGCCTGCTCATGTACAATGACGTGGTGACCGCGCTCGGCCAGACGCACCGCAGCCGAGAGGCCGGCGATGCCGGCCCCGACAACGTGAACCGTGCCTGACGGCATCAGAAGAAGCGTGCCCGGATCAACGCCAATATCACGCGCGCTTTCGGCGTGCGTACGCGCGCCCGCGGCGCGCTCCACCCGCGCGCCCTCAGCTTGTGCAGAATAAGTTTATACACGTCGCGCATGAGCCGGGGTGCGATTGTCGTTGCGCGCGGCGCTTTGGCGACGATGGTGTTCGCCGCTGCGAAATGGCGCTCGGCTTCGCTCGCAACGAACTCGCACACGCAGGCGAGCGCCGGCGAGGCAAGAACAATGTGCGGATCGGTGGCTGTGATCCCGGCCGCGACAAGCTTCTCGCGGGGCAGATAGAGCCGCCCGATCTCCGCATCCTCGTCGAGATCCCGCAAGATGTTGGTCAGTTGCAGCGCGCGCCCGAGATGATGCGCGAGCTGCGGTCCGAGGTCGGGCGGCACGCCGAAAATACGCGCCGAGAGCCGACCGACGGCGCTCGCGACGCGATCGCAGTAGAGGTCGAGCTTCGCGAGATCGGGCGCGCGGATGTCTTCATCGACATCCATCTGCATGCCGTCGACGATCGCGAGGAAATCCGCCTGCGCGAGCGCAAAACGGCACACCGGCTCGGTGAGATGGGCGAGGCGCGCCGGTGCACGTCCGGCATAGAGTGCAGCGATGTCCTCGCGCCACCGATCGAGTTCGGTGCGGCGCTCGGCGCGGCTGCCGACGCGATCGTCGGCTATATCATCGACGGCGCGACAGAAGGCATAGAGTGCATACATCGCATCGCGCTGCTCCTGCGGCAGGATGCGCATGGCGAGATAAAAATTGCTTGTCGCGGCCGGCAGCCGCGCCGGCGGCACGCTCTCGGAGGTGACGCTCGGCAGTTGCTCGGCCGCATGCGCGGGGGCGCCGCTCATTTCGGCCGAGCCTCGAGGCTGCGCCGCGTTGCGCCCGCAAAGCGCGCCATAACGCCATTTGCCAGCGCGCCGACGGTGGTGGCCAGCATCTGGGATTTCTTGAGATGAACACGCTCGCTCAGCGGATCGCGCGCAAGCAGAAGATCATTTATTGCATAGGCGAGATCGATAGTCGCGCGGATTTCGACCGAGAGTCGCGCATCTGAAATCTGCGCCGGCAGATCTTTTCCGCGATCGAGCAAATCGCGTGTGCGCTTCGTCAGGTCGCGCAGGCACGCGCGCAAGGCGGCGGAAGCGTGCGGCCGTGCCAGTGCCTCCACGTTGCTGCCGGCCGCAGCGAGCGTATCGAGCGGCAGGTAGACGCGATCGAGATCGCGATAGTCCCGCCCACAATCCTGCAGATGATTGTTGATCTGAAGCGCCGCACAGATCGCATCGGATGCCGGCCATGTTGTCTGGCTCTCGCCATGGACATCGAGCACGAAGCGGCCGACCGGCATGGCGGAATAGCGACAGTATTCAATCAGTTCGTCCCAGGTCTCATATCGCGACTTCATCACATCCAGACGAAACGCCTTGAGAAGATCAAGCGCGTGCTGGGGCGCGAGTCGGCGCTCCGCCAGTATGGCGCGCAAGGCAACGCCGTCCGGCTCCGACTGGCTCGCGCCGACGAGGCTCGCCTCCAGCGAATCGAGCAAAGCCAGCTTCTGCGGCGGCGGCAAATCGGGATTATCTGCGACGTCGTCGGCAACCCGGGCGAAGCGGTAGAAAGCCAGGATCGGCGCGCGATACTTCGCCGCGACGAGCAGCGAGGCGACCGGGAAGTTCTCATCCTTGTGCCCCTTGCCCGAGCGAAGCTCGCCCGCGCTGACCCTATCCGCCCCTGCTTCCATTGCTCCCGATCCATTGCAGCGGGCGTACTGATAGGCAAAAATCGACGCGAACACCAGACGGAGCGAACGGGAGGCCCCCGCCCGCCGCAATGACAGGCGGCGCTTGGCCCGCGCACGAAAACGCTTATTCTTAACGTCGGGAGGACAGCAGATGAAGAGAGCTGCGACCATACTTGCAATCGCGTTTGCGGTGGCGACGACGCCGACGGTGCAGGCCGCGGTGACAAGATCGATCCTTCTCGCGTGTAAGGACGAAGCCGACCTTCGCACCGCCGCGAAACTGCGCACCGGTGCGGATCGCAAGGCTGCCGCCGAGTTCGAGGCCGGCAAGAAGGCAAGCGGCAGCTGCATAGAGATTCCGCGCAACGCGATCGTCGGTATCGACCAACGCAAGCCCCCGCTGGTTTGCATTCGCCAATCCGGAGGGCTGGATTGCTATTGGACGGTCCTATCGGCCATCGACGAATACTTGACGAAGCCGGTCGCGCCTAAAGAACCGCCCGCCCCGAAGAAAAATCCGTAGTCGCCAGTGCAATGACCTTTGATGGCGACAAGACGTCGCGATCGTCTCACTCCTGGCGGTCCTGCTACTTGCGGTCCGGCGGCTTTGGTTGATGCGCAGGGATCGCGACGGCCAGTGATCGTGCTGCGCCTTCGGGAACGAGGAAGCTTCTCCGTGAGTTGCATCAGCATCGGGCGGAGTCTTGAGAAATGGACGAACGCTTCTCCGATAACGAGGCTGAGGGCCGCTTCGAGCTAGACATTGCAGGGCAGATTGCGTTCGCGAACTACCGCCGCAGCGATGATGGCCTGCTCATATTCCACGTCGAAACGCCGCGCACGCTCAGAGGACAGGGTGTGGCGGCGCGGCTCATGGAGCACGTGTTCGAAGCCGCACGATCGGAAGGCCGCGAACTGATCCCGTTCTGCAGCTATGCATCGTCCTGGATGCGGCGCCAGCGGCAGAGCGCAAAAGCGGTTTGAGCCGCCACTTCGCCCGACAACGTCGTCTCTGATACATTTTGCTCGAGCTGAGTGGCGGCAAGCGCAAGCGCCTATATTCCCCGTGGGAGGAACAGATGACTAGACCGGATGTACGGGTCTCGACGTTTGCCGGCCCCGGCGCGAATCCGGTGATCCAGACCGTCCCTTGGCCCGCGGTGCCGGAACGCGCCGCCTTGCTGAAGATCGGCGCGTGCGGAGTGTGCGGCACGGATCAGCACATTTTGAAAGGGCACTGGCCGAAGCCGCTGCCGTGGCCCTTCACCCTCGGCCACGAGATCGGCGCCGTGATCGTCGAGAAGGGCGCGGGATTCACCGAAGATTTTATGGGAAAGCCGCTCGCTATCGGCTGCAAGGTGATGATCCCGCCGCTGATGCCGTGCGGCCATTGCTATTATTGCGTCCACTACCCCGAGACGGCGAACAAATGCCTGAGCCCGGTCTATTACGGGCGCTATCTCGGCTTCGACAAAGCGCCGCACCTCTGGGGCGGTTGGGCGGAATATGTCTATGTCGATCTCGACATGCTACCGGGAACGAAAGTGTACAAATTACCGGACGACATGTCGCTGCGTCTCGGCGCCCTCTCGGAGCCGCTGACCTCCTGCATCCGCGCGTTCAATCGCGCCAAGAAGGCGGGCGGCTTCAATTGGGGCGACACGGTCGTCATCCAGGGATCCGGCCCGATCGGCATTCTGGCGATCGCCGCAGCCCGAGAAATGGGTGCGCAGCGCGTCATCTGTGTCGGCGCGCCCGAGCGGCCGCGGCTTGAGCTTGCGCGCCGGTTTGGCGCGGAGGCGACCGTGAACATCGACGAGGTGCGCACGGCCGAAGAGCGCATAGGCCGCGTGCGCGAAATCGTCGGCGGGTTCGGCGCCGATCTCGTCATGGATTGCTCCGGCCATCCCTCGGCCGGCCCCGAGGGAATCGAAATGCTGCGCGACGGCGGGACCTATGTCGAGATGGGCCAGTTCACGGACGCCGGAAAAATCGAGACGTCATGGCACCGCATCTGTGCGAAAGACCTGAATGTACTCGGCTCATGGGCCTTCACCGGCAATGATCTCCCGCTCGGCGTGCAGATGCTTTATCGCACGCGCGACAAATATCCGTATTTCGATATGCAGACGCTCTATCCATTCACGCAGGAGGGCCTGTCACAGGCCGTGAGCGACGCGATGGCTATGAAGACCGTGAAGTCGACGATCGTCCCGTTTCCCGAGCTCGTGTGATCGAGCCGCGTTCACACAATCGGATTTTCGTGCAGCATGACGGATTCCACCCCGTCTAGCGACAGCCGCGGGTAACGCGTCATGACTAGCGGATCGTGACCTGGCACGACGCGACGCACGTCGCCCGCCAATTGCAGAAGCTTGTTCCAGCTCTCCATCATTGCGGCGAGGTCGACGACGATCGGAAACGGGTTCTGCCGTTCAGCATTGGCGTAGAAATGCAATGCATCAGAGGCGAGAACGACCCACCCACGCGCCGTCGCAACCCGCACGCATTGCAGTCCGCGTGTATGGCCGGGCACGTGATGCAGCGAGATGCCCGGCGCGATCTCCGCGCTGCCATCGATGAAATTCACCCGCCCGGCATGGACGCGCCGCACCATGGTGACCACGTCTTCTATGTCGAAGGGATATCGCAGCGGCGGATGGCACATGCAGCGCCCCGTCGCAAACGCCATCTCGCCATCCTGCAGATGAAAGCGCGCGTGCGGGAAAGCGCCGAGATTGCCGGCGTGATCGTAATGCAGGTGCGTGATGACGACATCGCGAATATCGGCGGCGTCGATCCCGAGCTTGCGCAAGGCCTCCACAGGGTGCTGCAACAATTTGCGTCCGCGCGCCGCAGCGGCCGGGTGGTCGAAACCGGTATCAACGAGGATGACCCGCTCGCGGTCGCGGATCACCCAGACAAAATAGTCGATGGGCATAGGATAGTCGTGCGGATCTTCGCCCGCGGCAGCAGGATAGAGGAAATTTTCGGATGCGGGTCGCGCGTGGGTCGCGTAGCGCAGGGCGATAACTTCATATGCGTTCATCGAGCCCGCCGGTGCCGCCTGGCGGCCGTTGCGAGATAGGCGTCAATTGCGGTGTGATCCGCGGCCGCGCTGAGTTCATCCAGCGCTTCTTCCCAAAGCGCGATCAACGCTTCAGAGAACGGCGCCGGCACGTCGAGATGCCGGGCGAGATCGTCGGCCGTGCGGAGGTCTTTCGCCATCAGGCCAAGCGAGAAGCCGGATGTGTAGTTTTTCGGGATGACGAACGGCTTCAGCTTCGCTTCGGTGGAATTGTTGCGGCCGGTCGAAGCGTTGAGGACATCAGTCATCACGACGGGATCGAGTCCGAATTTCTCGCCGACCTGCAGCGCCTCGCATGCGGCGGTGAGGCCGGCGGCGGAAACATAATTGTTGAGTGCCTTCATTGCGTGGCCGGAGCCGACCGCGCCCGTTGCAAAAATCGAGTTGCCCATAACCTCTAGCAGCGGCCGCACTCTTGCGACCACCTCCGGCGGGCCGCCGACCATGATGGCAAGCGAACCGTCGAGCGCCCGCTTCACGCCGCCGGAGACCGGCGCGTCAATGAGATGAATGCCGCGCCCGCCGAGTTCATCGGCAAGTTCGCGGGTGCCAACAGGCGCGGACGAACTCATGTCGATGACGATTGCATTGGCGGCGCAATGCGCAACGAGCGGTTCGCTTCCAAGGAGAGCGGTGCGCACCGCCTTGCCGTCCGGCAGCATGGTGATGAGCACGTCGGAACGCTCCGCCACTTCGCCTGCATTCGCTGCGACGGCGCCTCCGGATTGCGCGAAGGCGTCGCGCGCTGGTCCGCTCAAGTCGAACCCGACAACGGGCACGCCGGCGTCATGGAGACGCCGCGCCATGGGCAGTCCCATTTTGCCCAAGCCGAAAAACGCGACGCGCTTACAGCCGAAGAAAGACGTCTTGCCGTTCACGATGCGTTACTTTGCGGCAATCGCACCTTCCGCCTTCAGAACTTCATGCGCGGCTTTGAAGGCGTCGAGCCCGGCCGGAATCCCGCAATAAACCGCGGCGTGCAGCAGAATTTCCTTGATCTCGTCGACCGAGACACCATTGGCGAGCGCGCCTTTGACATGCAGCTTCAATTCCGCCGGCTTGCCCAGTGCGGTGAGCATCGCAAGGTTGAGCATGCTGCGCGTCTTGCGCTCCAGCCCGGGACGCGTCCAGGCATAGCCCCAGCACCACTCGGTCGTGATCTCCTGGAATGCCATCATGAAATCGTCGGCCTTGGCGAGACTGCCGTCGACATAGTCCGCCCCAAGCACGGCGCGCCGCACTTCCAGGCCTTTGTTGAACTGCTCGCTTCCTTTCATGCTGTCTCCCATCAAGTCCCGGTGAATGTCGGCCGGCGTTTCTCCAGAAACGCGGTCACGGCTTCTTTATGGTCCTTGGTCGCATGCGCAAGCGATTGCATCGCCGCCGACAATTCAAGCAACGCGGCCAGCGATATTTCGCGGCCGCCGCGAATCAAGCGCTTGGTCATGCGCACCGCGTGCGGGGGGTTGGCGGCGATGCGTTCGGCGAGCGTGCGCGCCGCCGCCATGAGCTCGCCGTCGGGCACGACCTTCGAGACGAGGCCGCAGGCAAGCGCGTCGGCCGACTTCACCATGTCGCCGGTGAACGCCATCTCGCAAGCCTTGGAGAAGCCGACCGCGCGCGGCAGAAGCCAGGCGCCGCCGTCGCCCGGAATGATGCCGAGCTTAACAAAGCTCTCGGCAAAACTCGCGCTGTCCGCCGCGATGCGGATGTCGCACATGCAGGCCAGATCGCAGCCGGCGCCGATCGCCGGGCCGTTGACCGCGGCGATGATGGGCACTTCGAGCGCGTCGAAGGCGAGGGGAATGCGCTGGATGCCGAGCTTGTAATTCCGCCGCGTCTGCGCCGGCAGATCGGCGCGCGTCTCGCCCGATTGCAGCATCTTCTTCACATTGCCGCCGGATGAGAATGCCGTGCCGGCGCCGGTCAGAATCGCGACGCGCGCATTCAAATCGGCGTTCAATCGCTCGCACGCCTCGACCAGCGCGTCGATCATTTCGGGACTGGAAATCGCGTTGCGGATTTCCGGCATGTTCATCGTCAGCGTGACGATCCCACCTTCTTCGGCATAATCGAGCGGCGTTTGCATCCAAGAACTCCGATAAAGTCAGCGTAAACCCAAGCCGCGCGCGATCATGCCGCGCAGGATTTCGCGTGTGCCGCCGCGCAGCGTGAAGGAGGGCGCATGCAGAATCGTATGCGCCAGCACGGCGAGAAAATGCTGGGTCGATTGGCTGTCGGGTTCGGCGGCAATCAACAGCCGCGCGAGTTCCGGGATCTCCTGCTCGAATCCGGTACCGACATCTTTCACAAGCGCCGCCTGGATCGCCGGATTCTGTCCGGCCTGCAACATGCCGGCGACCGAACGCGACAGGCGCCGCAATGTCAGCACATGCGCGACGAGCCGGCCGAGCGCGATCGCGGCACGCTCCGACGGTGCCGGGCCGAGCGCACGGGTCAATTCAACGAGAAGCGTGAAGGACGAGAGAAACCGCTCCGGCCCGCTGCGCTCGAAGGCAAGTTCGCTCGTCACTTGTTCCCAGCCGCTGCCGAGCGAGCCCAACACCGCGTCTTCCGGCAGGAACATGTCGGTGAACACGACCTCGTTGAAATGATGCTCGCCGCTCAAATCGAGGATCGGCCGGATTTCGAGCCCGCTGTCGATGTTCTTCAAGTCGACGAGAAACTGCGTCAGCCCGGCATGGCGATCTTCG
>JAFASC010000305.1 GCA_019244955.1 Methylobacteriaceae bacterium
TTGCTGGCGCAATAGGCGGTCTGTCCCGGCGGCGCGATGATGCCAAAAATACTGGATATGTTGACAATACGCGCATCATCGCTCGCTTTCAGCAGCGGCAGAAAGGCGCGCGTCATCCGCACAACGCCGAAGAAATTGATCGCGATAAGCCAGTCGAAATCGGCTCCGCGACCTGGTCGAACGTGCCGCCGAGGGCCACGCCGGCATTGTTGACGAGAAGATCGATCCTCGGGTGGGCGCTGCGCACCACGTCCGGAAATGCCGCGATGGCTTCGCGTTCGCTGACGTCCAATCCGTGATAGGAGATTCGTGTGCCCGTCGCGCAACTGCGCGCGGTCTCTTCAAGCCCTGCCTCGTTCACATCCGCCAACGCGAGATGGCAGCCCCGGCGGGCGAGACATTGCGCAACGGCGCGGCCGATACCGCTCGCTGCCCCGGTGATGACGGCAGTTCGCCCCCTGAGTTGCATACGATCAGCCATTCTATTTCCCTGTTGGACATTCCGTTCGTCGCATGGTCCCATTCGCGCGGGCGGAGGGGCAAATGTCCAATCAAGCGGACGTGATCATTGTGGGCGGAGGGCTCGCCGGCCTCGTCGCCGCGGCGGAGATCGCGGATGCCGGCAAGCGCGTCATCATTGTCGACCAGGAGGGCGAGCAGAGTCTGGGCGGCCAGGCATTTTGGTCATTGGGTGGCCTGTTTCTGGTCGATTCACCCGAGCAACGGCGCCTGCGCATCCGCGATTCCTACGAGCTCGCCTTGCAGGATTGGCTCGGCGCGGCCGGCTTCGATCGGCCGGAAGATTATTGGCCGCGCCGCTGGGCCGAGGCCTACGTGGCGTTCGCCGCCGGCGAGAAGCGGTCTTGGCTCTATCAGCAGGGGGTCCGCTTCTTTCCCGTCGTCGGCTGGGCCGAGCGCGGCGGCTATGGCGCGATCGGCCACGGCAATTCGGTACCGCGCTTTCATCTGACATGGGGCACCGGTCCGGGAGTCGTAAAGCCGTTCGAGCGGCGCGTGCGCGAGGCAGCGTCGCGTGGCCTCATCAGTTTCAGATTCCGGCATCGCGTCGATGCGATCACGCTGACCAATGGAATTGTCGAGGGCGTGAGCGGCGCCGTTCTCGAGCCGACAAACGCGGAGCGCGGCCAACCAAGCTCGCGCACGAAGATCGGCGATTTCACGCTGCGGGCGCAGGCGGTGATCGTCGCCTCGGGAGGCATCGGCGGCAATCATGGGCTTGTCCGCCGCAATTGGCCGGCCCGGCTCGGACCACCGCCGCGAACGATGATCTCCGGCGTACCCGCGCATGTGGACGGCCGCATGATCGGCATTACACAGGCTGCGGGCGCGCGGCTGATCAATCCGGACCGGATGTGGCATTACGTCGAGGGCGTGCAGAATTGGGACCCGATCTGGCCGCTCCACGGTATCCGCATTCTTCCCGGTCCATCGTCGATGTGGTTCGATGCGCGCGGGCGCAGATTGCCGGTGCCGCTGTTCCCCGGATTTGACACTCTCGGCACGCTCGAACATATCGGCAAGACCGGCTACGATTATTCCTGGTTCGTGCTGACGCAGAGCATCATCCGCAAGGAATTCGCACTTTCAGGTTCCGAACAAAATCCGGATTTCACCGGCAAGAACTGGCGCATGGTGCTGAAGCGTGCCGTCGGCAAGGAAGCGACGGGACCGGTCGAGGCGTTCAAGAAACACGGCGCCGACTTTGTCGTGCGCAACAATCTTGCCGATCTCGTTGCCGGGATGAACGCGCTTGCCGGAGAGGGGCTGATCGACCTCGACGCGATTACCCATGAAATCATTGCGCGCGACCGCGAGATTTTGAATCCGTTCAGCAAGGACATGCAGATCGTCGCGCTGCGCGGAGCGCGCAATTATGTCGGCGACAAGCTGATCCGCGTTGCGCCGCCGCATCGCATTCTCGATCCCGCCCATGGCCCGCTGATCGCGGTCAGGCTCAACATCCTGACGCGCAAAACGCTCGGCGGACTGGAGACTGATCTCGATGGCCGCGTCTTCGGCGCTGTGGGACGCACGATCCCCGGTCTTTACGCGGCCGGGGAGGCATCAGGCTTCGGCGGCGGCGGCGTGCACGGCTACCGCTCGCTCGAAGGCACGTTCCTCGGCGGCTGCATTTTCTCCGGCCGCGCCGCGGGTCGGGCCGCCGCACGCGCAGCGAGCTGAGGGCTATTGCCCAGTGACGTCGGCGATGGCGCGGAAGGAACCGGGATAGCAGAGTACGATGTCGCCGCGATCGCAGCTAGCTTTGATCGTGCTGGTCGCGACCGAGCGGCCTTGCGTCGTCGCCTGCAGGACCATCGGTTCGCCTGGGCCGATGTAGCCCCGCGTGCCTTCCTTCAGCGCGCCGGGCGAGAGGAAGGTCTGCGCGCCCGCGGCGCCGGCTCCAAGAACAATAAGAATCGCAGTGACTGATCCGAGAACCGATCGCATCTTTGCCTCCCTCAAAGGCGCCGCAGCGCTCCCGGCCTGCTCAAGCCGGCCGCCCATACTGCAACGCCTAGCTCGGCAATTGGTTCGCCGAGGTGCGATCGCGCACACTTATGCGTCCGGCATGCCCCCGACGATGTCCTTCGCGGCGCGTTCTATCAGCCGCGCGACGCGCTTTTCTTCCTCGGCCGTCCACCCACCCCGATGCATGCCCAGCGCCTGGCGCAGCGTGTGCACGGCCTCGCGCACGCTCTCCGGCGTCGCGCGGGCGCCGAGCGCGCTTGCGGCGAGATCCATGCGCTGCATGACCCCGTTCACCGCCGCCTCGTTCTCCTTAAGATAGGTCTCGCCTGAGGGCGTGATCGCGTACAGCTTCTTGCCGCCTTCCACGGACTCGCTGCGGATCAGGTCCTGCTCTTCGAGCAGCGTCAGCGTCGGATAGACGGCGCCGGGACTCGGCGCATAGGCGCCGCCGAACTTCTCCTCGATGGAGCGAATGAGCTCGTAGCCGTGGCTGGGCTTTCTGGCGATCAGCGCCAGCAACGCGAGCCGCAGGTCGCCCTGGCCGAACATGCGGCCACCGAAACGCCCGCCGCCGCGGCCGAAAGCGCCGGCCCAGCGTTCGGCACCGAACCGCTCATGCCGCCAAGCGCGATGGCCATTGCCGAATGCATCGCCGCGCGAGCGGCACAGTCCGTAATAGAACATGGGAAGCCTCTTCCGTCTGCTCTCAAGATGCAGCGAAAGATATATCTTTGGGAAGGCCGGTCAAGCGGCCCGCCGATCAGTCGGTATCGTGATGGCGATGATGGTGGTGGTGCCGGTGATGGTCGGGAGTCTCGACCTGAGCCAGCTCCGACATCCGCGCGGCACCCGATCCGAGCCCACGCTCGCGCCGAACATTGTGCGGGTCCTCGTGCG
>JAFASC010000263.1 GCA_019244955.1 Methylobacteriaceae bacterium
CGGCAAAAGTAGCGCCCCTGCGATCGCAAGGATGCCGATTCCTGCCGCGAACGTAAGAGTGCGCACGCGCGGGACATCGATGCCCATGAGCGCCGCCGCCTGCGAATTCTGATGAACCGCGCGGATGCGGCGTCCTGTCTCCGTGTAGCCGAGCACACCGAACAGAGCGAGGGTGAGGGCGAGCGAAGTGCAGAACGCGATGAGCTGCGGCGTGCGGATGAACAGATCGCCGACGACCAGAATGGAGGCTTCCATGGCGGACGGCGTGCGCACCGGCTGGCCGCCGAAGACCATCAACAGCCCATTCTGCAGCACGAAGGATAACCCGAGCGTGAGTTGGATGATCACAAGTGCATGGCTGCGCGCAACTGGCCGCAAGAGATACTGGTATGTGAGCGCCCCGAGCAAGGCGAGCAGGGGCAGTGTGATCGCCACGGAAACGTAGGGATCGAGCGCCACTGCGGCCTGGAGGCCGAAAGCGATAAACATCCCGAGCGTGAGGAAGTCGCCATGCGCGAAGTTGACGATGCCGCTGACATTGTAGGTCAGGCACATGCCGATCGCGATCAGCGCATAGGCGCCGCCGATCAGAAGGCCCTGAATCAGCGTTTGCAGGAGAAGACTGTCCAGGATCCCCACTCCTACAGGCCGAGATACGCGGCGCGCGTGCGCGGATCGTCTTTGAGCATCTCGCGCGTGCCTTCGATGGCAATGTGTCCGCGTTCGAGAACTACACCGCGCGCGGCGTAAGCGAGCGTCAGTGTCAAATTCTGCTCAATCAGCAGAATTGTCAGACCCTTCGCATTCAGCTCGGCAAGCGCCTTGAAAATGATCTGCACGAACAGTGGTGAGAGACCGAGTGACGGCTCGTCCAGCATGAGCAGACGCGGCCCGCTCATCAGCGCGCGGCCGATCGCCAACATCTGCTGCTCGCCGCCGCTGAGGGTGCCGGCGGCCTGCGGGCGGCGTTCGGCGAGGCGGGGAAACAGCGCAAACACTTGCTCGAGCCGTTTCGGCCGCTGCGGACGAGCGGCATGCGATGTACCGCCAAGCAGCAGATTTTCGAGCACCGACATTTTCGGAAAGACCTGCCGCCCTTCCGGCACTTGCACAATCCCGTAGGCGACACGCTGATGCGGCTTCAGCCGCGTGATGTCTGCGCCTTCGAATGAAATCCGGCCGGCAAGCGGCCGGACCAGCCCGGAGATGCAGTTGATCAACGTGCTCTTGCCGCTGTTATTGGCGCCGAGCAGGCCAAGGATCTCGCCTTTCTCGAGGCGCAGCGAAACGTCGGACAAAGCGAGCGGCCCATCATAGGCGGCGGTGAGCCCGTCAATGCGCAGCATCGATCGCCTCGCCGAAGTAAGCGTCGCGCACCGCTTGGTCGTTGACGATCTCCTTCGGCGAGCCTTCGGCGACTTTCCGGCCGAAATTGATGACGATGATGCGGTCGGCGATGTCCATCACGATCGGCATCACGTGCTCGACCAGCACGAACGTCAATCCCTGCTCGCGCATGCGCCGGATGAGCGCGAGCGGCGTGCTCGCTTCGGCCAGTGTCAGGCCGGCCATGACCTCGTCCAGCAGAAGCAGCTTCGGTCGCGTCGCGATGCACTTGGCGATTTCGAGCAGCTTGCGGTCCTGCAGCGAGAGCGAAGGCGGCTTCGCGTCGGCTTTGTGGGCGAGGCCGACCTCGGCGAGAACATCATCGGCCCATTCGACGGCGGCATTCATCGGCAGGCGCAGCAGCGCCGCCGCCGTGACCACGTCGCGCACGCTCATATCGGGGAAGACTTGCATGATCTGGAAGCTGCGGACGAGCCCGAGCCGCGCGATGTGCGGGGGCGGACGGCCGGCAAGGCTTGCGCCCTCGAAGGCGACCTCGCCGTCGTCCGGCGGCATGAAGCCGGAAATCAGATTGAACAGGGTCGTCTTGCCGGCGCCATTCGGGCCGATGATCACAATGATTCTGCCCGGTTCGACCTCAAACGACACGTCGTCGACGGCCTTGAGACCGCCGAAAGATTTTGTCACGTGGCTCACCTGAAGGATCGGCGACATGCTGGGCTGAACCGCTGCGTCCGACCGCGGCCGTGAGCAGCTACGATCGTCTTGCTTGATTCTGAAAGTCGCACGGCAGAAAACATGCGTAAAGAGAAGGGTCGAGCCTCCATGTCGAGAACGATTTCCAACCTATTCGCATCGGCGCTGCAGGTTTTTGCCGCTTTCGGCTTCGTCGCCGCCGCGTCGGCGGCCGAGACCAAGACGATCCGCATCGGCGTCATTCAGCCGATGAGCGGCAATTTCGCGCCTTACGCGCAGGAATCCGAGCCCGCCTTCGAATACATCATCAACAAGATCAATGCCGAGGGCGGGATCAAGAGCATGGGCGGGGCGAAGATTGAAATGCTTCTCGCCGACGATGCAAGCCAGGGTGCGCGAACCGCGACGGAAGCGCGCCGGCTCGCGACGGAGGAAAATGTCGCGATGATCGTCGGCGGGCTGCTCAGTCCGCAAATGCTCGCCATCTCGCCGGTGCTCGACGAATTGAAACTGCCGACCCTGTCGATGTGGGCAGCGGGCTCGAAGTCCGAGTACCTCTATTCGCTCGGATTCCCATATGACCGCGGCTACGCTGCCACGATGGCGAATTTCCTCGGCTGGCTCGCCAAGGAGAAGAGTTATCCGATCAAGAACGTGATGCTGGTCTATTCAAATTACGAAGCCGGCCAGCTCGTCAACGCAGCGTTGAAGCAGCGCCTGCCGAAGCTCGGATTCAATATTGCCGGTGAAGTCCCGCTCGATCTCAAAGCCGCCGATCAGACCGCCGCGATGCTGCGCATCCGCTCGATGAAACCCGACGCGACGGCCGGCCTTGTCACGCCGCGGGACGGGACTTTGCTGCACCAGGCGCGCTTCAGCCTAAACTACAACGATGCGATCTTCTTCGGTGGCACGGCGGGTTTTTCCGACACGGTGCTGTGGAAGGATTTGGGCGATCAGATCGGCAAGGCCGTGCTGACCCGCAATCTATTTGGCATGACCGGCTTCAGTCCGGCGGCAAAACTCGAATCGGTACGCAACATCGTGCAGGAGCTGAAGGATAAGGCGAACCTCAAAATCGAGGTCGGCCAAGGCGCAATCCAAGGCGCACAGACAGCGCGCATCTTGCAGCGCGTGCTCGAAGCTGCGGGTTCTACCGACCGAGATGCGATCAAAGCGGCTTTCGCCAAGGTGAATATTCCACCGGGCGATCCCGATCTTTATTTCCTGCGGCCGCAGGGGCTGTCATTTGCGGAGGACAGGCTGCTGAAGGATTCGACGGGAATCGTCATCCAATGGATGCCGGACAAGACTCAGGAAATCGTCTATCCGCCGGAAGTCGCGACTGCGGCGCCGCGTCCGAAAAGCTGAGCACGGGGTCACGCCCCACTCGCACCTACCATCCCCCTCCAATTCCTCAATTGA
>JAFASC010000267.1 GCA_019244955.1 Methylobacteriaceae bacterium
CTGCAGGGCGTGCAGACCAAGGGCGGTGATGGTGGCGGCGTCGGGGTGATCGTAGATGCCGAACACGCCGCACTCTTCGCGCAGGCGGTCTGCATCGAGATCGAAACCTTCAATTTCGGATCCGGCGTCTGCGCGGTCCGCTGAGCCAAGCGTCATGCACGCTCCCCCGGCTAAAAATGTTACTTATTCGCTTGTGCGAAAAAGTTCCATCGGACGAAAGATCACATGCTTACCTTGGCTATTGTTTTCCCAAGGTTTTGGATGTCCCTCAGGTGCGGCGGCCGGAGCCGGGCCTGACCGGCGGCGACGGTACTGGCGCCGTCTTCGGCTCGTCGCTTTCCGCTGGTTGGTCCTCACTCGCGGTGCCGCCCTTGTTCTTCTTCAGCTTGTTGAGCAGGCCCTCGGGGTCGTCGGGGAGCATGGCCATGAGCTGGTCGCCAGTCGCCTGCAGGATCGGCTTCATCCGGGCCGTGCGCACCCATTCCGGCTGGGATTTGTCGGGCACCAGCCAGCCGAAGAAGACGAAGGCGACGACGCAGAGCAGCAGGCCGCGGACCGCACCGAAGACGAAGCCGAGCGAGCGGTCGAGCGCGCCGACCTTCGAATCAAGGATGGCATCGGAAAGCCGCACTGTGATTAGCGAGACCAAGACCAAGGTCACGAAGAATACGATGCCGGCGGCGACCGCCATCGCGACCACGTCCTTGGAGATGTAGGGCCTCACGTACGGCAGGAGCAGCGGGTGGAGATAAACCGCGGCGATGGCGGCGGCGCCCCACGAAGCGATCGCCAGAACCTCGCGCGTGAAGCCGCGCAGCATCGCAAGCAGCGCCGAAATGAGAACGACGGCGAGTAACCCGAGATCGAGATAAGAAGGCATAAAACCCCAAGCCTCTCGACGCACCCCAAGTCGAGTTCACCGGCCGACGGTCAACCCGGTGCGTCGCGCGCACCTCTATTGAACACGAACTGTGGCATCATCCAGCCGAGCGGCGGCCTGCCGGGCGCAAAACCGCTTCACCCTCAGCGCTCTGCACGATTTGCGAGGCCAGTGTTGCAATATGGCCGCAGGTCAACAATCGGATGTCGGGCGCGGCGTTCTCGAAGGAATCGCGGCCACTCTCGGGCACGATCGCGCGACGAAAGCCGAGCTTCGCCGCCTCTTTCAGCCGCAGTCCGGAATGGATGACCGGCCGCACCGCGCCGGACAAGCCGATCTCGCCGAAATAGACAGCGTCAGGCGGGAGCACAGCGCCGCTCAATGAGGACACAAGCGCGGCCGCGGCGGCAAGATCGGCGGCGGGCTCGGCGATCCGCAGCCCGCCGGCAACGTTGAGGTAGATGTCGTGCGCTCCAAAGCGCAGGCCGGCATGGGCTTCCAGCACCGCGACGATCATCGAGAGGCGATTGGCGTCCCAGCCGACGACCGCCCGGCGCGGCATGCCGAGCGGCGAGGGCGCGACCAGCGCCTGGACCTCGACGAGGAGGGGCCGCGTCCCTTCCATTCCGGCGAGGACCGCCGCGCCGGGCGCTGACGCATCGCGGCCTGCGAGAAACAAAGCCGATGGGTTGGCAACCTCGGTCAGGCCGAGGCCGGTCATCTCGAATACGCCGATCTCGTCAGTGGCGCCAAACCGGTTCTTCATCGCCCGCAGCATGCGGAAATGGTGGCTCGAATCGCCTTCGAACGAGAGCACCGCGTCGACCATGTGCTCGACGACGCGCGGGCCCGCGACCTGCCCATCTTTCGTGACGTGCCCGACAAGCATCACCGTGGCGCCGCTCGTCTTCGCATAGCGGATCAACGCCTGAGCGCAGCCGCGCACTTGCGTGACGGTGCCCGGCGCCGATTCGATGACGTGCGAGTACATGGTTTGGATGGAATCGATGATGACCAGCGCCGGACGCCGGCCCTCGCGCAGCGTCGTGACGATGTCCTCCACATTGGTGGCTGCCGCGAGTTCAACCCGCGCTCCCGCGAGCCCGAGCCGCACCGCGCGCAGCCGGACTTGTGGGATCGCTTCTTCGCCGGAGACGTAGACGACGCGTGCGCCGCGGAGTGCCATCGCTGCGCAGGCCTGGAGGAGCAGCGTCGACTTGCCGATGCCGGGCTCGCCGCCGAGCAAGAGAACGGAGCCGGGCACAAACCCGCCGCCGGTCACGCGATCGAGTTCGGCAATGCCGGTTTCGACGCGCGGATCGGGCCGGCTCTCGCCTGTGAGCCCCTCCACGTCGAGCACACGGCCGGGTACCGCGCCCTGCGCAGCGCGCGCACCGATGCCGGAGGCGGGCGCTTCCTCGACGATCGTGTTCCACTCGCCGCACGATTCGCAACGGCCTTGCCAGCGGTTCGTCACCGCACCGCAATTCTGGCAGACGAAAGTTGCGCGCGTGCGGGCCATGCCCGCGTTTAGGGGAGCAGCGAGGCTAAGTCGAGCGCCCTTACTTACTCCCTAGCATCGGGCAATTGCCCTGCGCGATCGGCCGGAACGCCTGGTCGGCCGGCACGGTCTCGACGAGCTTGTAATAATCGTAGGGTTATTTGCTCTCGTCCGGCTTCTTCACCTCGAAGAGATAGATGGCGTGCACGCCGCGCCCGTCTGGCCGGATCTGCATGTCGCCGAACAGCGGGTCATGAAACGGCGCCTTCTTCATCTGCGGCACGGCGTCTTTGGCATCGTCGCTGCCGGTCGCGGCGACCGCCTTGAGATAGGCGAGAGTCGCCGCATAGACGCCGGCCTGATTGGCGCTCGGATATCTGCCGCCGGTGCGCTCGGTGAAACGTTTCGCCCAGGCGCGGGTCTCATCATTCATGTCCCAGTAGAATGCTTCCGTGAGCTGCAGGCCCTGCGCATTCTTCAGCCCCATCGCATGCACGTCGTTCAAGAACACCAGAAAGGCGACGAGCGATTGGCCGGATTCGCGGATGCCGAATTCTGAGGCTTGTTTGACGGCGTTGATCGTGTCTCCGCCGGCATTGGCGAGGCCGATCACCTTGGCTTTCGAGGACTGCGCCTGCAGCAGCAGCGACGAGAAATCCGCGGTCCCGAGCGGATGGCGGCTCGCCCCGAGGACCTTGCCGTTATGCGAGGCGATGTAATCGGTGGCTTCCGCCTCGATGCCCTTGCCGAGCGCGTAATCGACGGTGAGGAAGTACCAGCTGTCGCCGCCGCGCTTCATCATCGCCGCAGAAGTCGCGTGGCCGACGGCCCATGTGTCATTCACCCATTGCACGGTGTTCGGCGAGCAGTCTTTCCCAGTGAGATCGGCGGAGGCGGTGCTGGAGGCAAGAAACGTCGCGCGCGAATTGCGCATCAATGCGTTGATCGCCAGCCCAACGGAGGAATTCGGCACGTCGACGATCGCATCAACGTGCTCGAGATCGAGCCAGCGGCGCACGATCGCGGAGCCGACATCCGCCTTGTTCTGATGATCGGCGTAAAGAACTTCGACCTTGATGTCTCTGCCGCCGCCGGCGAAATCGTCGGCCGCCATGCGTGCGGCTTCGACCGACCCCAGCCCGTTCGTATCCTGGAAAATGCCGGAAATATCGTTGAGGACGCCAATCTTCACGACATTGTCGGAGATTTCGGCATGTGCGCTCGTCAGCGCGGCACAAGCGAATGCGAGGCCGGCAAGGCCGGTTTTGGCAATCATGTCTCCCCCTTTTATTCTCCGACATAGCGGCGGGCGTAGCGCTGTCCGAGCCGCGTCAGGATTTCGTAGCCTATCGTACCCGATTTCCGGCCGAGTTCGTCAATGCCGATCGTCTCGCCCAAAATCTCGGCCATGTCGCCGCGTCGCACCGCGCCGTCCGGCAGATAAGTGACGTCAACGATGCTCAGATCCATCGACAGGCGGCCGACAAAGGGGCAGCGCCGTCGCCCCATCACGGCCTCGATGCCGCTGCGGCCAATTGCGGTGCCCGCCCGGGGCAGGCCGTCGCCATAGCCGATCGACAAAGTCGCAAGGCGGCTCGGCCGCGGCGCGCTCCATTCCCCGCCGTAGCCGACGCGCTCGCCGGCGGCGACCTCGCGCACTTGCAGGATGAGCGCTTGCAGGGTCACGACATTCCGCATCGGGTTCGGCGCGTTCGGGGTCGGATTGCCGCCGTAAAGCGCATAACCCGGACGAACGAGATCGAGGAAAGGACGCTCGTGCAGAAAGACGCCCGAGGAATTGCAAAGCGAGGCTGGGATGTTCGGAAACGCCGCGCGGACCTTTTCGAACGCGGCGATCTGCCTGGCGTTTCGCGGGCTGACGACTTCGGATTCGGCGAAGTGGCTCATCAGCAGCGCCGGCTCGAAGGCATCGAGGAGCGGGCGCACGCGCTCGAGCTGATCGGCGGGCACGCCGAGCCGATTTATACCGGTGTCGAATTGGATTGCGGCGGGCAGCTTCGTGCCCTGCGTTGTGCAATAGGACGCCCATTCCTCCAGCTCTGGAACGGATGAGAGGATTGGGCGGATGTTGCTGCGCGCCAGGGCGTCCGATGCGCCTGGGGTTAATCCATTCAACAGATATATCGTGCAATCCCGGCTGATCGCCCGAACGCGAAGCGCTTCGGAGAGATGCGCGACAAAGAAAGTGCGGCAACCTGCTTTCGCCAGCGCCGTGATCGCCGGCTCGAGGCCGATGCCGTACGCATCGGCCTTGACGACGGCGGCGCATTCAGTGGGTTGGACCTTATCGCGAAGCAAACGCCAGTTCGAGGCCAATGCGGCGAGGTCGATGGTGAGGATCGCGCCCGCCGTCGCTTCGTCGATTTCACCCAATGGCCGCAACCCCACGCTACATGCGCGCCGGCAGACTCTCCTCGCGCGCCAGATTACCGAAACGCGTCACTTCTGCCTCGAAGGACACATCTACCGTACCTGTCGGTCCATGGCGCTGCTTGCCGATGATCACTTCGGCTTTACCATGCGCCCGCTCCATCTCGCGCTCCCAGTTCAGGAATTCTTCCGTGCCTTCGCGCGGCTTCTTATTGGCGAGATAATACTCCTCTCGAAACACGAAGAGAACGACGTCGGCGTCCTGCTCGATCGAGCCGGATTCACGCAAGTCCGACAATTGCGGACGCTTGTCGTCGCGCGACTCCACCTGGCGTGAGAGCTGCGACAGCGCGAGGATCGGCACGTTGAGTTCCTTTGCGAGCGCCTTCAGCCCGGTCGTGATCTCGGTGAGCTCCTGCACACGATTCTCACTGCGCGAGCGGGATCCCGACAGGAGCTGGATGTAATCGACAACGAGCACGTCGAGCCCGCGCTGGCGTTTCAGCCGCCGCGCGCGCGCCGTCAGCTGCGCGATCGAGAGACCGCCGGTCTGGTCGATGTAGAACGGAATGGTCTGCATTTCGCGCGCAGCTTCGGTGATCCGGTAGAAATCACCTTCGTTGATGTCGCCGCGACGGATTTTGTAGGAGGCGACGCCCGACTGCTCGGCGATGATGCGGGTCGCAAGCTGCTCGGAGGACATTTCGAGCGAGAAGAAGCCGACGATACCGCCGTTCTTCGTGCGATGCGTGCCGTCGGGCAGTGCCTCGCCTTCGTAAGCCCGCGCGATGTTGAATGCCATGTTGGTTGCAAGCGCCGTCTTGCCCATGCCCGGGCGCCCGGCAATGATCACCAGGTCGGAGCGCTGCAGCCCGCCCATCTTGTGATCGAGATCGGTGAGGCCTGTTGCGGTGCCCGATAGACCCCCGTCGCGCTCGTAGGCATGCGCGGCCATGTCGATCGCGGTCGTCAGCGCTTCGGAGAAGCGCTGGAAACCGCCGTCATACTGGCCGGTTTCGGCGACCGAATAGAGTTTGCGTTCCGCCTCCTCGATCTGCGAGCGGGGCGTCGAATCGACCGGCGCGTCGTAGGCCGTGTTGACGATTTCCTCGCCGATCACGATGAGATCGCGCCGCACACTCAGATCGTGCACCGTGCGTCCATAATCCTCGGCATTGATGATCGTCGTCGCCTCTGCCGCAAGCCGTGCAAGATATTGCGAGGCCGTGACACCCTGGCCGACATCTTGTTCTGCCAGGAAGGTTTTCAGCGTGACCGGCGTCGCGACTTTGCCGGCGCGAATGAGCTGCGATGCGATCTCATAGATGCGCTGATGCAGCGCCTCGGAAAAATGCTCCGGCTGCAGAAAATCGGAGACCCGGTCGAACGCATCGTTATTGACGAGGATGGCGCCGAGCAGCGCTTGTTCCGCTTCGATGTTGTGCGGGGGAATGCGATAATTCGTCTCGCCTTGCGGTGCTGCGACCGCAAGGTTGCGGCGCCCGGAAAAGGTTTCAACATTTGCCATCGGGCGAGGGCTCCGGAAGTGATTCGCGCCGCGCGCGCCGGTCGCGTTCTGGCATGCGCGCGCTCAAAGCCAAAGGCCCGTGTCGCGTGCGGCTCAGATATCGCCGCTGTCCACCATCTCCACATCGACGTTGTCGACCGGCGTATTTGCTTGACTCCCGATCCGGGCGACGAGCTCCATCGCGACCGTTCCGCTCAGGCTGACGACAGCCGAAAGGATGAGCGTGGGGATCGGACCGGCGGCGGTGAACACATAGGCATAGACGAGTGGGGCGGCGGCGCGGGCGCTGAGACTCGGAACGGAGAGCTTGCCGAGGATCTCGCCATAGCCGGCGCTGCCGAAGAGGAAGAGCGACACAGTGCCTTTGACGATCGTCAGGATCCCGTTGGCCATGCCGTAAAGCGCGGCGAAGAGCCCGCCGGTCGCGATACCGACCGGCCCGAGAGCAAGAGCGGCGATCGAGATCGGCTGCATCGCGGCGGAGATGCGCGCCGCGAGAACCGGACTGGCGCGCGGTCCGAGGCTCATCTCGCCGAGACGGCCGATGACCTGCGCCGGGCCGACAATCATGCCGACAACGATCGCAGCCCTTTCCGACAGCCCGAGCGCGCCGAGGATCGTCAACAGATGTACCGCCAACCCGGCGAAGACGAAATTTCCGGCGGCAATCATGAGCGCGAAGCAGATGAACGCAGCGCGGCGCGCCTCCCGCGAAAGCGGAAGGGGCGGACGCGACCAGCCGCTGCTACGCGCGCCGTCCGTTGCCACGTGCAGCGGCGGTCGGCGGGGCAGGGCGATCAGGCTGATCGGGAGGCAAACGCAGATGTTGACCGCGGCGAAAGAGAGGTAAGTTGCCCGCCATCCCCAGCGAGCCGCAATTGCCGCAGCAATCGGCCAGAAGAACGTCGAGGCGAGCCCGCCAAACAGCGTGAGCAGCGTGATGGCGCGATTGGAATGCGGGCCGGCGACCTGCACGAGCGCCGGAAAGGCGGCGTCGTAAAGGGACATGGCGACCGCGAGGCCGAGAATGAGGCAGCCGATCGCATAAACGAAGGGCCCCGGTGCCAGGCCGATAATTGCAAGGCCGGCCGCCCCGACAATGGCGCCGGATGCGAGCACGATCTGTCCGCCAAGCCGGTCGATCGTGCGCCCAACGGTCGGCGCCGCGACGGCACCCGCGACCAGCAGGGCCGAGTAGCCCAGGACCGCACTCGGCAGCGAAATCCCGAAGTCGCGCGCGATCAGCGGCCCGGTGACCGCAAACGAATAATAGAGCGTGCCCCAGGCGCAAATCTGGCCGATGCCGAGGAGCGAGATCGTGCCCCGGAGGGCGCGCGGGACTCGCGTCACTGGCGACGCGGCGGACTCTTGCATGCCTGCTTGTTGCACGAGGGGCGCCGCCAAGGCGAGCAGCATCCAATTCTCGTGTGTACAGCCCCACCCAGGCGAAAGTCGCCGTTTTCTTAGGCACGCTCATTGCATACGCTATGCCACGCTCTGGTGGGGCAGAGCGAACCTGTAAGGGCAGAAGAAAATGACTCAGGCGACAACTTCGAACACGCGCTGGATTCAACTCCTGCTCGGGCTCATCACCATGATGGCGATTTCCAGCCCGCAATATACGTGGACGCTGTTCACAAAGCCGTTCCAGACGACAACGGGCGCCGGGCTGCCCGCCATCCAGATCACTTTCTCGCTCCTGATCGTCCTGCAGACCTTCTTCTCGCCGGCGCAGGGCTGGCTCATCGACAAGTTCGGACCGAAGCTTTTGATCGCGCTCGGCGCGGCGCTCTCCGGCCTCGGCTGGGTTCTTTCGGCTTATGCGACCAGCCTGACCGCGCTCTACCTCACGTACGGACTGTTCTGCGGGATCGGGACCGGCATCGTCTATGTCGGCATTGTCGGCCTGATGGTGCGCTGGTTCCCCGATCGGCGCGGGCTCGCCGCCGGCATCGTCGCCGCGGGTTACGGTTTCGGCGCCATTCTGACGACCTTTCCGATCGACTCGATGATCAAGAGTTCGGGCTACCAGACGACGCTGATCACCTTCGGCATAATTCTCGGCATCGTCGGTCTTGCCGCAGCGTTGGGCTTGCGCGAGCCGGCAGCGGGGGAAGTCGCCGAAGCCGCACGCCACGCAGAAGTTGAAACCGCGGCGCGCGATACCGCTCCGCGCGACATGCTGAAGACACCGATCTTCTGGCTGATGTTTATCATGATGACCATGATGTCGACTGGCGGACTGATGGTCGTGTCGAACTTCGCCGCCTTCGCGCGCGAATTCGGCGTCGCCGACGTCGTGCTGATCGGAATGGCCGCGTTGCCGCTGGCACTCACCGTCGATCGCATCACCAATGGTCTGACGCGGCCGTTCTTCGGCTGGGTGTCGGACCACATCGGGCGCGAGAACACGATGGGTCTCGCCTTCTTCCTCGAAGGCTGCGCCATCGCGCTGCTGCTATATTTCCGGCACGACGCGCTCGCCTTTGTCGTCCTCTCCGGCCTCGTGTTCTTTGGCTGGGGCGAGATTTTCTCGCTCTTTCCGTCCACTCTGACCGACACGTTCGGGACGAAGAATTCGACGACGAATTACGGCTTCCTCTACATGGCACAGGGCGTCGGCTCGATTCTTGGTGGGCCTGCCGCGGCATGGCTGCACGATGCGACGGGAAGCTGGCTGCCGGTCTTTGGGATCGCGATTGCCGGTGACGTGCTGACCGCGCTTCTCGCTCTCTTCGTGCTGAAGCCGATGCGACACGGATATATCGGCGTCACGACGACGCCACCAAAACTGCGCGCGGCGGAATAGGGAAGCCGCTATCGCGTGCTCTCTCCGTACTGCAGGACCCGCACCTTTTCGAGCGTGACGAGGCCGCTCCCCATCATCTCCTCCAGTTGCGGGAGAAAGGCCTCGATCTTCTCCTCGCTGTCGACGATCTCGATGACGATCGGCAGGTCCTCGGACAGACGCAAGATTTTCGCGGTGTGCAGCCGGCTCGAATGGCCGAAGCCCATCGGCCCGCGCAAGATGGTCGCGCCGGCAAGCTGAAGCTCGCGCGCTTTCAGAACGATCGCTTCATACAGCGGCCGTCCACGATGCTTGTCGTCCTCGCCGATGAAGATGCGCAGCAGAACAGCGTTCGGCGGGATTTGCATGTCATGCTCCCTTCAACTTGTTGAGCGAGGCAGCCGCAATGTGGCCGAGCCAAACGGCGACCAGACATAGAACGATGGAAAGCGCGATATTACCGCTGGCGCGCAGCATTTCGCCCTCGCGGACCAGTTCAAGTGTCTGCAGGCTGAAAGAAGAAAACGTCGTGTAGCCGCCGCAAAGACCGACCATCACGAATTGCCGCGTCTCCGTGCTGGTCATGATGCGACCGTCCGGGGCGGTCAGCGTCGCGAAAAACCCGATGACGAACGAGCCCGCGACATTGACGATGAGCGTGCCCCACGGAAACGTCTCGCCGAAATGGCGGGCGGCAAAACCCGAGCACCAGTAGCGTGCGCCACCGCCAAGCGCGCTACCCACCATCACCCAGAGATAAAGCATCGCGCGCCTCTCCACGTTGTGCGTGGCGGCGGGAAAAACCCGCCTTGCGGCGGGTCAGAAACGGACCCCACCGCATGTCGCCACGCGGCAGGAGTCATCAGCCCTTGCGGGCGGTTTTGGGGGACTCCATCCCCTTGTATATCAAAGGCTAGGTGCGAGACCCGGTCCTGTCAACGAAACAGATTTATCGCTCGTCGCCGCCGGCTTCAGCGAGTGCGGCGCCGACTTCGAGGCCGAGATCATCCATCGACGTCTCCTCGCGAGCCGCGATCACTTCGCCCTTGAGCTGGCGCTCGGCCTCTTCCGGCGAGCGCGCGACATTGATGGTGACCGTCACCTCGACTTCCGGATGCAAGACGATCGGCACCGCGTGTAAGCCCAGCATTTTGATCGGGTTCGATAGCGCGACCTGCGAGCGATCGAGCTTCACGCCACTTTTGCCGATCGTCTCGGCAATATCGCGCGGCGACACCGAACCATAGAGCTGACCTGCCTCGCCGGCTTGCCGGATGACCGTGTAGGTCTTGCCTTCGAGCTTGCCCAAAACCTTTTCGGCGTCCTTGCGGCGGTCGAGATTGCGCGCCTCGAGTTCCGAGCGCTGGTTTTCGAAGCGCTTCTTATTAGCTTCCGTCGCGCGCAGCGCCTTGCCGCGCGGCAAGAGGAAATTGCGTGCAAAACCGTCCTTTACGCGGACGGTCTCGCCCATTTGTCCGAGCTTTGGAACGCGTTCGAGCAGGATCACTTGCATTTTGTCTTCTCCGATCGATCAGGGTGAAGTTGGGGGAGCCGATTGGCGCAGGCGCTTACGCTCGCGCAAACCCAGTGCCGCATCGACAAGGCCGATGATGGCGAAAACCGCCATCGGCCAGGGCGGGATAAGGGAGATGATCAGATAGGCGCCGAACAAGAGCGGCGTTCGCGCTGCCATGCCGCGCGTCAGGTCGTGCATGACGGCGAGGCCCTGCAATGACAGCGCAGTTCCGAGTACCGCGGCGACGATGAGAGCCGCGAAACCGATCTCGTGCCCGACAAACACCAGTCCGATTGCCGGAATGAGCGCCGCGGCCAAGGGAACCGGGAGCCGGAGATTGTAGGGTATGTCCGGCCACACGGTCGGCAAGCGCGCGGAAATCTGCACAATGCGCGCGGCGAGCCACGCGTTGGCGATGAGAACCGACAGCGCCGAGGCCGCCATCGTGGGGGCGATCGTTCGCGCCAGAAGCCAGGCGAGCCGATCCGGATCCACGCTTTCGGGTAAACTCGTCAAGGAGTCCTTGAGTTCGCGAAGCAGCGGCGCAAGCTCGCTTGTCAGCCGAGCAAGTGCGGCGGTGAGACCACCATATGTTGCCGCAAGCGCCAACGCGCCAATGCTGAAAGCCGCGGCGAGAAACAATGTCGCGACGGTGAGAGCGCGCATCGGAGCGCCATTCGGCGCTGCAGGATGGTTTTGCGCTACCGTGCGCCGCGACTGCTGTTCGGGTGGTGGGGCGCCGCGCAACGCCGCCGCACAAACGAGCCAAGCCGGGACCGCGATCGCGAGCGGATAAAGAACACAGCCGATGCTGGGATAGGCGAGCGCCGCGACCAAACCCGATCCGAGAAGCGCGCCGACGAGCCCGGTCCATTGACCAAAGCCGAGACTGGCGATCATCAGGGGCAGCGGCGCGAAATAGGCGAGACAAAGCGCAACGATGCTGCCCTTGGCCAGAACCAGGAACAACAGCGCGCTCGCCAATCCAGCGCCGATCGCGACGCCGAGACTGGAAAGATACGCGAGCAGAGCTTGTCTGTTCATTCGAGCTGTCCCGCGTCTGCGGTTAGGCGTTGCCGCCAGCCGAGCCGCCGGACAGTCCGGCGGCCTTTTGTCGAAGCGTTTAGGTCAGCGCCTTAGCGGATCACGTAAGGCAGGAGACCCAAAAACCGTGCCCGCTTGATCGCATGCGCGAGCTCGCGCTGCTTCTTGGCTGACACGGCGGTGATGCGCGAGGGTACGATCTTGCCGCGTTCCGAAATGTAGCGCGAAAGCAGACGCGTGTCCTTGTAGTCGATTTTCGGCGCGTTCGGGCCGGAGAACGGGCAGCTCTTGCGGCGGCGGAAAAACGGACGGCGGGGAGCAGTCGACATCAGATAGCTCCTCCCTCTGCGGTGGCGCCTTCTTCGCGGCGCGGACGCCGCTCGCGATCGCCGCGATCACCACGGTCGCGATCGCCACCGCGGCCGCCGCGGCGGTCGCCACGATCACCGCGATCGTCGTCGTCGCGCTTGCGCATCATCGCCGAGGGACCTTCCTCGTGCTCGTCGACTCGGATCGTCATGAAGCGCAGGACGTCTTCATTGATGCCCATCTGGCGCTCGACCTCGGTAATCGCGGCGGGCGGCGCATCGATGTTCAGGAGCGAAAAGTGCGCCTTGCGGTTCTTCTTGATGCGATAGGCGAGCGACTTCACGCCCCAAAACTCGCTCTTGGCGACGCTGCCGCCGTTCGACGTGATGACGCTTTTGAACTGATCGGTCAGGGCGTCCAGCTGCTGCGTGGAGAGGTCCTGACGCGCAAGATAGACATGCTCGTAAAGAGGCATGGACACGGGCCTTTCTTCAGTTGGCGATGTCCGGCGCGTAGCCCTTCGAGCCGTGCGAAGGCCCGAACAAGAACAACGAAGGCGGAGACACGGGAAGGCGGACGTTAGTCCTGCTCGCACGAGGCGAGTCTTCCGTTCAGCCCCCGGCCGGAACGTCGCGAAGGCGGGCTTTTAGCGGAGCGGGAGTGCGAGTGCAACCTCGACTGGTCAGGCGGCGAGCGCCGGCTCGCGCAGGAGACCGTCGAGATCGAGGCGGCGCGTGAACATCGCGAGCTGGCCGTTGGGCGTGCGCGGCCATTCGGATTCCGGGCGATCGCGATAGAGCTCGACCCCATTCTCGTCGGGGTCGCGCAGATACAGTGCTTCACTGACGCCATGATCGGAAGCGCCATCGAGCGAAATGCCGGCCGCAATCAGTCGCCGCAGCGCGTCGGCGAGAGCCGGCCGGTTTGGATAGAGGATTGCAACATGGAACAGGCCGGTGCTGCCCGGCGCGGGCGGCGAGCCGCCGCGGCTCTCCCAGGTATTCAGCCCGATGTGATGGTGGTAGCCACCGGCAGACACGAACGCGGCGTCGGAGCCGTAGCGCTGCATCAGCTCGAACCCGAGCACGCCACAATAGAAGGCGAGCGCGCGATCGAGATCGGCGACCTTGAGATGGACATGGCCGATCCTGGTCCCGGCGACGATCGGACGGGGTGCCTGGGGCTGTGGAGCGGGCGCCTGACTTGTCTGACCGGGCATGCGGGTGCTCTCCGTTGCGAATAGGATTGAAGTGCTTGCGGGCGGAGCCGGACCGAGATGGTGTGCCCGGCGCGCCATTACCGGCCAACAGCAAAAACCTTGAAAACACTAACCTGGGCAATGGCGTGAAAGCCACGTTCGGGCTAGTTTGGCGCGAAAGCAGCGTCAGGCGCGCCGTCGATCTCCCACTCGGAGCAAAAATGACCGGAGTCATTCGCTTTCGCAAAAAAGCGACCGGTGCGGTTGTCGAACCGCGGCCTGCCCTTCCTGTCGCGGAGGAACTCAACCCTACGGCTTATGAACAGCGGGTTCGGCAGCAGGAAATCCTGACCGAACTCGGTGTGCTAGCGCTGAAGGGAACGCCGTTTTCGGAACTGCTCGACCATACCGCGCGCCTGACTGCCGAGGGGCTGCGCGCCGAATTCGCCAAAGTGCTGGAATATATC
>JAFASC010000157.1 GCA_019244955.1 Methylobacteriaceae bacterium
GCTCCATTCCAATGCCCGGCCTTGTGCCGGGCATTTTCTTTTGAGGCAGCTCACCTGCGCGCCAGGCATTCCTCGTGCGAGCGCAGAGCTTCGGCCATTCGCGCCATAGTTTTGAATACAGGACTTCCCTGCGGCGGACAGACGCCATAGCCTCCTGAAAAACGCGGGGAGGACGGGATGGAACACCTCAGCTCTTTGGACGCCTCCTTCGTGCATCTCGAGACGCCCGAGACGCCGATGCACGTCGCGAGCCTGCTGCTTCTCGAACTCCCCGAAAACTACAAAGGCAAATTTTACGAGGAGGTGAAGAAGCTTCTCGCCAATCGCATCCACCTCGCTCGAGTGATGCACCGCAAGCTGGCGCCCATGCCGTTCGAGCTCGGCGACCCCGTCTGGATCGAGGACGACGACATCGACATCGACTATCACGTCCGTCACGTGCTGCTGCCGGAGCCGGGCACGATGGAGCAGTGGGACACGCTGGTCGCGCGATTGCATTCAAGTGCGCTCGACCGCAGCCGTCCGCTCTGGGAAGTCTATGTCATCGAAGGGCTGCAGAACGGCCAGATCGGCTATTACAACAAGGTCCACCACGCCGGTGTGGACGGCAAAGCCGGGACCGAACTCGCCAACGTTCTTTACGATCTGACGCCCGAGCCGCGCATCTTCGAACCGCCGGTGCGCCGGCAGACCGGCGGTTACCAGCTCGGCGTCACCGAGATGATCGAAGCCGGTCTACGCAATGCAGCAACGCAATATGCGAAGCTCGCTCAGATGTGGCCGAAAGCGGCGGAGGTGATGAGCGATCTAGCAGGCGCCGCGAGCCGCTTATCGGACCGTTCCCAGCAACAGAATCTTAGGCCCGCGCCGAAAACGCTGTTTAATGTCGCCATCACCAATCAACGCTCGTTCGCGACGATGCGCATCCCGCTGCGCGAGATGAAGGCCCTTGCGAAGAGCCACGGCGCGACGCTGAACGACATCGTCATGGCGCTCTGCGCCGGCGGGCTGCGCAAGTTTCTTCAGGTGCGCAACGCGCTTCCCGAAGAACCGCTGCAAGCCGGTATACCCGCAAGCCTGCGCGAGGCGGGCGACAAATCGATGAACAATCAGGTCACCATGGTGCGGGTGAGCCTTGCAACCGATATCGACGATCCGCAGAAGCGGCTGGAGGCTATCCGCAGCTCGAGCCAGGACTCGAAGGAGATGCTCGGGCGCGTCAAAGGCATCATCTCGACGGATCTGCCGATGCTCGGCTCGCCTTGGATCATGAGCGGCTTTGCGATGCTCTACGGCCGCTCCAACCTGGCGGATCGCGTGCCGCCATTCTCCAATGTCGCGATCTCGAATGTTCCGGGCCCGCCGAACACGTTGTACGTCGCCGGCGCGAAGATGGTGAGCTATTACCCAGTGTCCATTCCCTATCATGGCATCGCCTTGAATATCACCGTGCAGAGCTATGCAGGTTCGATGGATTTCGGTTTGACGGCTTGCCGTCGCGCAATGCCGCAATCCGAGCTTTATGCGCTCGTCAATGACATGAAGGCTGCCTATGCCGAGCTCGAAGCATTGCCGCCGAGCGCGCTTGACGCGCCTGCCACCGCAGCAATGCGATCGGCGGGGGAAGGTGCGGCGCCGGCGCGGGCGCACTAGAGCGCGTCGCGAGGAGGACCGAAGCATGGCCCAGCAGCAATCGCCGCCCGACCCCGCAGCGGCGTTTCGCGAGCTCGTCTCGCAGTGGGAAAAAGGCATCAACGAATTCGCCAGTCGCACGATGAATTCCGACGAGTTCTCGCAAGCGATGAACAAGGCGACGACCGCCTCCACAACGATGCAGCAACAGCTCGGCGAACTCATTGGCCGCTACCTGATGACGCTCAACCTGCCGAGCCGCTCGGAAATGGTGAACATCGCCGAGCGGCTGCAGGCGATCGAAACAAGTCTCCACCGCGTCAGCTCGCAGCTCGACCGGCTTGCCGGTTCAAGTGCGGACGGCGGACCGGCGGCCGGCCCGCCGCGGACCAAGCGGCCGCCTTCGGCGCGAGAGGGCGGAGGCAGCCCATGACAGCTGCCGCTGCGACCGCGACCAAGGCAACGGCTGCCGATGCAGGAATGGGCGGCCGCATTCAGGCGGCGATCGAACGCGCTCTGCAACGCAACATCAAGGGGCTCGAATATTTCGCTTCACCCGCCCCGGTGATGGGGACGACCGCGAAAGATCTCATTCACTCGCGCGGCACGCTTAATCTTTATCACTATCGGCCGCTCGTCGACGAAATCTACCGGGTGCCGCTGCTTTTCGTCATGGCGACGACGAACAAGGGTTATATTTTCGATCTCGCGCCCGGCCAGAGTCTCGTCGAATATCTTCTCAAGCAGGGCTATGACGTCTACGTCATCGACTGGAACGCACCGCGCGCCGATGAGAAGCATCTCAGTCTCGAAACCTACGTCATGGATTTCATTCCCGAATGCGTAGGCCGCGTGCAGGAGGAATCGGGCGAAGAAGATGTGACGATCGTCGGTTACTGCATGGGAGGCGTGTTGTCCGTCATGTATGCCGCGGCGCATCCGGACGGTCCGATCAAGAATCTCGCGTGTTTTACGACGCCCATCGATTGGGAACATATGACGATGTTCCGCCGATGGTCGGATCCCCGCTATTTCGAAGTCGACAGGCTCGTCGATACGCTCGGCAACATTCCGGCCGAGCTCATTTTCACGTCATTCGAAATGCTGCGTCCGGCAACCCGCATCGCGGGGCAGGTGCAGCTCTGGGAAAACATGTGGAATGACGACTACGTCAAATCCTACCGCATGTTCGATCGCTGGTCGACGGACCCGCTGCCGCTCGCCGGCGAGTATTTCCGCCAGACGATCAAGGAACTCATGTGGGAGAACAAGCTACTGAAAGGCAAGCTGACGCTGAACGGCAAGCAGATCGAAATGGGCAACATCAAGGTTCCGGTCTTCCACGCCGTTGCGCAGCACGATCATATCGTCCCCTATGATGCTTCGAAGCCGCTGATTGCATCGGTCGGCGCGGACGACAAAAAGGAAATCGTGCTCAAAGGCGGACATGTCAGCGTCGTTGCCGGCCCCAACGCTGTCAAACGATTGTGGCCTGCACTCGACCAATGGCTTGGGGAGAGGTCGGTTTGAACGATCACGCACGCAACTATCCACGCATCATCAGATATGAGGGCGGCACGGCGGAAATCCGCCTGATGAGCCCGGCAGACGGCCCGGCAGTCCTGGCGTTCGCACGCTCGCTCCCCGCGCACGATCTTTTGTTCCTGCCGCGCGACATCAGCCAGGAAAAGGTTCTGACCGCCTGGCTGAGCGAGATCGAGCGCGGCACGTTTGTGAGCCTCGTGGCGACGGTCGGAGACAAAGTCGTCGGCTGCGCGGCGATCGTGCGCGATCCCTTGTCTTGGGCGCGTCACGTCGGGGAGCTACGGGTGGTGACCAGCTCCGCGGTGCGCGGCAAGGGAGTCGGGCGAGCGCTGATCGAAGAATCGTTCGCAATTGCACTGAACCTTGGACTTGAGAAGCTCTGCGCGCACATGACCGTCGACCAGCGTGGCGCGATCGAGATTTTCGAAGGGCTTGGCTTTCGCGGTGAGGCGCTCTTGCGCGATCAGGTGAAGGACCCCGACGGCACGAAGCATGACATCGTCATCTTGAGCCACGACGTTGCCCGGGTTCAGGCGCAGATGGAAGCCTATGGGGTGACGAGCGCATTTTGAATGTGGAGCGCTTGAAGCGAGCGTTGCCGACATTACCCTCCATTCAGGAGGCCGAAGCAAGAACGGCTCAGGTTGATCGGCCTGCGCCAAGCCAGGAGAGAATGCGATGGCCGAAGAACATCAACAGGGTTCACAGACCGGCGGCACAAGCGGCAGCCAGACGCCGGCGTTCGACTTCACCAAGATGCTGCAGCAATTCCAAATCCCGGGAGTGGATTTCTCGTCGATCGTCGAGCGCGAACGCAAGAATATCGAGGCGCTCGCCGAAGCCAACCGCATTGCCTTCGAAGGCTGGCAAAATCTCGTGCGCCGCCAAAGCGAAATCTTGCAGGATTCGATGAAGCGGGCGGTCGAGGACGCCAAGAATCAGACCGCGCTGAAGAATGGCGCCGAACTCGCGCGCAGCGCCTTCGAGACCGCACTCGCGAATATGCGGGAGCTTGCCGAGATGGCGGCGAAGTCGCAAAGGGATGCATTCGAGGTGATCCGCAAGCGCGTCGAGGAGAACATGAACGCGCTACGCGGCAAGAAGTCGGACGACGGCCAGAAGCAATAGCCGACGGGTCGAGCTTCCACCCTTCTCCTGGCGAGGCGCGTCTCGGACCTCGTTCGAGACCGCGCTCTCCCCGCCTCAAGCCTCTAGGCCGCCGCCTGCTTGCGTGCCTCTTCCTCGTATAGCTCCTTCTTCGACAATTTGCCGACCGCGGTCTTCGGCAACTCGGGGCGGATTTCCATTGCGCCGAGCTGTTCGTGCTTGCCGAGCTTGTCCTTCAAAAAATTCTTCAGCTCTTCGAAGCTGAGAGGCGGCGCGCCGGCTTTCAGCTTGATGAAGGCCTTCGGCGACTGGCCGCGATATTCGTCGCGGATGCCGATCACGCTGACTTCTTCGACGGAGGGGTGCTTGTAGATCGCCTCCTCGATGATGCGTGGATAGACGTTGAAGCCGCCGCAAAGCAGCATGTCCTTGGTACGGTCGACGATATAGATGTAGCCATCCTCATCCATGTAGCCGACGTCGCCGGTGAGCATGTGTCCGTCGGGAGTCATCACGTCGGCGGTGGCATCGGGCTTCTTCCAATAGCCCTTCATGACGTTCGGGCCGCCGATCGCCATCTCGCCCTTCTGGCCATACGGCACGTATTTTGACGGGTCCTCGACATTGGCGAATTTGATCGTGATGCCGGGAATCGGAATCCCGCAGGAGCCTGGCTTGACCGGGCCCTTCGGCGGCGTGAACGTTCCCGTCGGCGACGTCTCGGTCATGCCCCAGCCTTCCGCCAGGCGGCAGCCGGTGATCTCCTGGAATTTCTGCTGCACTTCGAGCGGCAGCGGCGCACCGCCCGACGCGCACCATTTCAGCGAGGACACATCGATCTTCTCGATTCCGGGATAATTGATGATCGCCACATACATCGTCGGGACGCCGGGAAACGACGTGATCTTCTTGTTGGCGATGTCCTTGACGACCGCCTCGACATCGAAGCGCGTGTGCAGCACGAGTTCGGCCCCAAGCCGCAACCCGAGAAGCATGTTCACGGTGAGCGCGTAGATATGGAATGGCGGCAGCACGGCGAGCACGCGCTCCTTGCCTTCTTCCAGGACCGGCGGCTGCGTCCGCGTCGATTCCACATACTGGCTTGTAGCCGCCGACAGATTGGCATGCGTCAGCATCGCGCCTTTCGGCAGGCCGGTGGTGCCGCCGGTATATTGCAGGACGGCGATCGCCTCTTTCAGATCCGGGATCGGATAGGCCTCGTACTTGCCGTCATTGTCGAGAAGCTGCTGGAAGGTGAGATGGCGGTCGTCCGCCGGTACCGAAGCAAGCTGATCGGTCTTGCTCATCTGGCCGCGCACCATGTCGGGCGCGCCGGTCATTTCCGCAATCTCGCCGACGATCAGCTTTTTCAGCCGCGTCTTGCCGAGGAGCCGGCCCATTTGCGGATAGAGCGCCTTCAGATCGAGCGTGAAGAGGAAATCGGTCTGGCTGTCCTCGACCTTGTGCTCGAGCACCTTCTCGGCATCGAGCGGGGAGTAGTTCACCGCCGTTCCGCCGGCCTTCATAATGCCGAAGAACGCGATGACGTAATGCGGCGTGTTCGGCAGATATAGGCCGACATGGACGCCGGGCTTCACTCCGAGGCTCTGCAAACCCTTCGCCGCGCGATTGGCGAGATCGTTCAGCTCGCGATAGCTGATTCGCCGCCCCATGAATTCGAGCGCCGGCTTGTCGGCCCATTTTTTCGCCGACTCCTCCAGAATCTCCTGCAACGGCATGGTGGGAAGCTCGGCATTCCAGCGGACGCCCGCCGGATAGGATTTGATCCACGGTAACTCGGTCATGACGTCACTCCCCGGTAGTTCTTTTCGCCGGTTGTGCCCGACTATGGCGCTCTTGAGAAACACTAGCCTTGTGAGCGGCGCTGTCTAGGTGCGAGTTGCTGGTATGCAAGGAAGCCGATCGCGCCGACGCCGTTTCCGGGGCCGGCTGCGCAATCGCGGCGAAGCTCCGTCTGCGATGGACAATAGCGCCCCTTGCACTAGCCTCATCTGATCTCGCCCGGAGAATCCTGGCATGCAACGAGATCGGCGCCTGAAGCCGATCCGATGAGGGAGGCGCAAATGACGGTGCATTCGACAATCAGCCGGACGCGCATTCCGCGCGACAAGCAGAACGACTACACGCCCGAAGCCGCCGCCAAGCGCCGCGCTTTTATCGAGGAACAGACCGGCGTCAAGCTCGAACATGTCGGCCAGTATTCCTTCTCTCCCTCCGTCCTCCCGGGCAACGTCGAGAACTTCATCGGTGTCGCGCAAGTGCCGATCGGGCTTGCCGGCCCGCTCAGGATCAACGGCGAACATGCCAAAGGCGATTTCTACGTCCCGCTCGCGACATCGGAAGGCACGCTTGTGGCGAGTTACAGCCGCGGCATGCGGCTTCTCTCCGAGTGCGGCGGCGTCAAGACCACGGTCGTCGAACAATACATGCAGCGCTCCCCGGTGTTCATTTGGGATGATGCGCTGCAGGCGCGTGAGTTCGGCAGATGGGTCGAAGAGAATTTCGATCGCATCAAAGCCGCCGCCGAGACGACGACCCGCTCGGGCAAGCTGCAGAATATCTATCAATATTCCGTCGGGCCGCTGCGGCACCTGCGCTTCAACTACACGACGGGGGATGCTGCCGGGCAGAACATGACCGGCAAGGCGACATTCGCCGCGTGCGAATGGATCAAGAAGAACCATCCCGGCGGTGCGCGATATCTCCTGTCCGGCAACATGGATACGGACAAGAAACATTCGCGCATCAACATGCTGGTGACGCGCGGCAAGCGCGTTGTCGCCGAAGCGGTGATCAAGAAGGATGTGTTGAAGAACCTGATGCGCGTCGACACCAAGGACCTGTTCTACTCGCGCCAGATTTCGCAGGCCGGTGCGTTCCTGGCTGGATCGGCCAATAACGGCGCGCATGCCGCCAATGGACTGACCGCGATGTTCATCGCGACAGGTCAGGACGTTGCCAACGTCTCGGAATCCCACGCGGGCGTCGTCTACAACCAGCTCCTCGACAACGGCGATTTCTATTGGTCGATCACGCTGACCTCGCTGATCGTTGCGACTTACGGCGGCGGGACCGGACTCGCCACCCAGCGCGAATGCCTCGAAATGCTCGACTGCTACGGCAAGGGCAAGGCAAACAAGTTCGCGGAAATCTGCGCCGGGGTGGTACTTGCCGGAGAAACCTCGCTCACGGGCGCGATTCTTGCCGGTGATTGGGTGTCAAGCCACGATGAGCTCGGCCGCAATCGGCCGTAACCCGCGACCCGGAAGGAGGGACATGGCAAGCTGGCAAGCGCATGCAATCGACGCCGCCCTGCGGCTGTTCGTCAAACGACGGCTGCCGCAGGATCTCGACATTGCGAAGCTCCGCGCGCGCATCGACAGAATGGCGGGGCGCCCGCCCAAGGGCGTGCGCATCAGCCAGGCGCGGGTCGGCTGCCTCGGCGAATGGGTGGAGGTGCCGGGGGTCGCGACCGATGCACCGGTGATGCTGTACCTGCATGGCGGCGGGTACGTCGTGTGCTCGCCGCGCACGCACCGGCCGATCACCGCGTTCTTCGCGCATGCGGGCTTTCGCGTCTTCTGTCCCGATTACCGCATGGCGCCGGAACATCCGTTTCCGGCGGCGGTGGATGACGCACTCTCCTCGTATGAAGGCCTGTTGTCGCGCGGCGTGCGTCCCGGGATGATCGTCGTTGCCGGCGATTCCGCCGGCGGCGGATTGACGATGGCGTTGCTCCTCGCTTTGCGCGATCGCAAACGCCCGCTGCCCGCGGCGGCGGCGCTGCTCTCGCCATGGACCGATCTCGCGCTCACCGGCGACACGATCCGCACCAATGCGCGCCGTGACGCCTACATCAACGGTCCGGCCGCGGTGAAGACCGCCGCACTTTATGTCGGCAGCGCCGATCCGCGTAATCCGCTGGTATCGCCGCTCTACGCCGACTTGCATGGCATGCCGCCGATCATCATCCATGTCGGCAGCCGCGAGGTGCTTCGCGACGATTCCACGCGGCTCGCAGAGCGCATTCGAACGGCGGGATGTGAAGTGGTGATTTCGGTCTGGCCGGTGCTCCCGCATGTCTGGCAGATTTTCAATCGCATCCTGCCGGAGGGGAGCCAGTCGCTCGCGCAAATGGCGGATTTCCTGCACAAACGTGTTCTCAAGAGCGAACGCTGACATCGCATGCGCGAACACGAAGATCGATGCTGAGACTCGAACGCCTCGCGCACGCGGGTGAGGTCGCCGCCGATCTTTCGGCCGACAAATTGCCGGCCCATGTCGGATGGATCGATCTCTTCAATCCGACGAAAGAGGAGATTGCCTATATCGAGCGCGCGGCTGGCCTGAAGGTTCCCGGACGGGACAAGCTGGTCGAAATCGAAAGCTCGAGCCGCCTCCATATCGAGGACGGCGCGCTTTATCTCAGCATGCCGACGATCTTCAGACAGGGCGATATGGTCGGACGCACGCCACTCGGTTTTCTGCTTACGCCGAAAATCGTCGTAACCGTCCGTTTCGAAGAATTGAAAGCCTTCGGCGATGTCAGGGAGCGGCTTGCCGCCAAGGATCGCGATTGTACCGGGCCGGTCGGCATTTTCGTCAGTATTCTGGAGGCGATCGTCGATCGCACCGCCGACGTGCTGGAGCACGTCGAAGCGAAACTCGACGAAATCTCCGATCTGATATTCCGCGAGGAGGCGGCACCCGACAAATCGCAGGCGCCCGGACGTGAGACGGTGCGGCTCAAAGGCATTTTGCGGCAAGTCGGCCGCTCGGGCGACATGACCTCCAACATCCGCGATTGCTTGCTCGGCATCGGCCGCATCGTGCCTTATGTCGAAAATCACGGCTCCGACTGGATTGGCTCCGAGGACAAGCAGCGGCTCGCCGTCGTCAAGCAGGACGTCGCCTCGCTCGACGATTACAAGACGCATCTGACCGGCAAGATCCAGTTCCTTCTCGACGCGACGCTCGGCCTGACCAATATCGATCAGAACAATATTTTCCGCATCCTCACCATCGTGTCCGTCGTCGGCATACCGCCAACCCTCATCGCCGGCATCTACGGCATGAACTTCAAGAACATGCCTGAATTGAACTGGGAATGGGGCTACGTGATCGGTCTTGCGGTCATCGCGCTCAGCGGCATCATCCCGATCATCTGGTTCAAGGTGAAGGGCTGGTTTTAGTGAGCGGGCCAGGGCAATCGCGCGCTCCCGCGTAGAAGGCGGGTGACGAGGTGAGCAAGGCGCCGGGGAAATCAAACGAACATGGAAAGCTCATCGCCGCCGCCGCGAGGGCCGCGTTGGCGCCGCTGGGATGCAGGCGCGTTGGTCGCTCACGCACCTGGATATCAGACGAGGGCTTCTGGCTCATCGTCATAGAGTTTCAGCCGAGCGGATGGGAAAAGGGCACATACCTGAATGTCGGGGCGATGTGGCTCTGGCAGGACTTCAGAGGCTTCTGCTTCCATCATGGCTACAGAGAGGACGATTTCACGCCATTCGAAACTGCGGAACAATTTATTCCGAATGTCGAGCGTAAAGCGAGACGTGCCGCAGAGCGCGTCCAGGAGCTTCGGGCCGAGTTTCGGTCGGTTGGGGATGTAAAGCGGCTGTTGCTCAAGCTGGCATCGCGGAACGACGGCCGCCTATACGATGCAGCGGTGGCCTGCGGGTTAACCGGAGAACCTGAGTTGGCGCGTGATCTCTTCCAGCGTCATGACGCTTCGGTCGCCCGGTTCAGCTGGGGTCCAAAGCGAATCGCGGAGAGCCTCGCTCTGGCCGGTGTTCTCCATGATCGCGCCAAGTTCCGCGATGCCGTCATAGACGTTATCGAAGCTTCCAGGCGCCTCAAGGGATTGCAGTCGGATCGAGAGCGTATAGCCGCTAGTTTTGCACTCGAACCACCCGGATGATCCATAACGGATCGTCAACGGCTAGCGCCTTGAGCGTGATGCCACGGATGATGTGGAACTCAATCACCGGCACGTCGTCCGGGACACCAATTGCCGCACGGATTTCATCTACTCTGCGCCCGCTCAGAACAGCGTTGCCGGTTTTCACATCCCAAACAGCAATGGGTTTGCCGCTTAGATCTTCAGGATCGCGCAGGACCACGTCTGTTCGTATGCTTCCATCATAACCATAGTCGGCGACTTCTCTCTCAAAAAAGCTCTGCTCGACCCCGCCCATCCCGATGCCGGGCAGATTGGCCTCACGAAGCGTGCGGGCAAAGGCGGTGTGGATTTCGATCCCATAAAGGGGGCCACTCCCTGCAGGGGTCCTTTCGACGACATCTTTCATTATGTCGACGAGCTTGTCGGTCGTGCCATCTATCAATGGATCGCCGGTTTTTTCATCCCGGCGCTCAACAATAGCTTGTCCAAACTCCAACTCTCCAGCTGATCTGCCCTCGGTTAGATCCGTAGCGTCGCCTTCATCGGACGACCGGTCGGACGTGTCATCGCTGGAAGCTCCGGTGTTGCCGCCACTCCACTGGCCGCCGGTTGGCGAGCCCGCCGGCACGCGCGGCTGATCAGGATTGTAAGCCTTGAGCTGTCTGTGAAGTTTGATCAGCGCAACCTGCACCCGCAGAGCGGCCAAGTTCGATCGGAGCTGCAGAATTTGATAATCTCTGTCAATCACGTTGAAACTCGCCGCAATCCTGCTGACGCCATAGGCTTTAAATCCTTTCTAGTGGAATGTCAATAATTTCCTATGCATTAGGTGCGCAAGTACCTATGGGAGGAGCGAGTCGCTCGTGATCGCCGGAACCTGGCGAGGCGCCCCGCCGCGCTCTGCGAGCGCTAGCGGCGCACCCGCCGGTCCTGCCTACCTCTCACCCACCACCGGGGCGACCGTGGCCGATTGTCCGCTGTCCGCCAGTGCTTTCGCCACAAAGCCCGAGCGTTTCATCTCTTCGATAAAATCGCGGAGATAGCGAGCGGCGGTTGTGCGGCCCTTCGGTGAGCACATCGCCTGCTGGATGCTCATGAAGCGGCCTTGCATGACCCGCGTACCCGGATGAGCACGCGCATATGTCTCGAGCGGCTGGCGCACCCCGGCGAGAACGTCGGTCTTGCCCTGCTCGAATTCGGCGACCGCCGCGGCCGTGTTCACGCCGCGGATCAGCTTGGCGTGCTTGAGATTGC